>CAZPUM010000056.1:0-1798 GCA_964589765.1 uncultured Methanosarcinales archaeon | reverse complement strand
CAGTAATGATGTTCTACGAAAACATACAATACTTCATGCCAATATACGTAAGCCTAAACATAATAGTTCTGATTGGATTCAGCTACATGCTGTTTGAAGAACTTGTGGAAGGCAAAGATGTACACATACAACCTATGAGATTTTCATCTCTGGTAATTGGAAGTATGTCTGTGTTAGCAATATTAACAGCAATGATAGTTTTGATTCCTCCCAGTGTATTCTTAGGGTGATTAAATGAGAAAGTTCGTACTATTACTATTTGTTTTGATGATAACTCCTGCTATGGCTCTCGAGGCGCCTAATCTGGATATGACGATTGTCAGTTACACTCCAGAACCCGTCAGACCCGGCCAGGCCTTTGATATTGTGCTTGAGATTTCAAACTCTGGAGACAAAACAGACAATGTCTGGGTAGAAATTGTCGAGGACTATCCCTTCACAGTTCTTCAAGGGGGGGATTATGAACGGGCAAAAAATTTAAGGGTAGTGTCTGGAACTCAGAAGCTACAGTTCAGAGTAGCTGTAGACGAATCTGCTCAGGATGGTTTGACACCATTAAGGGTTAGGTTTTCAGATTCTAAAATTGGCTATAGGGAGATGGATTTCAATATTCAGGTTGAAACTTTCGGCGCCAGAATAGGAATTGACAAAGTAAAACAAGTCCCCTCTAAACTTATGCCTGGTCAGAAAGGAAAAATCTACATCACCTTGACAAACCTTGATGACCAACCACTGGATAATGTGGATACTTTTCTTGACCTTACCAACACTTATGACTCAACAAGCAACATGGATAACACACTTGCCGTTCAAGCAATGATTAACGCCCGTCTCGAAGATGTTAACAGAAGAATTGCCGCAGGAATGTCTCCTCTGGCAGGAGCAACCCCTATGGGTGTTTCACCTGCTACAAAATATGAAGATTTAACATTTAAATCTATAGCGCCAGTTGGTTCAACAACCCTTAAGAGAACTGGTGAACTGATTCCTGGAGAATCGGTAATTGTTGAGTACGAGATTCAGGCGTTGCCTGATATAACACCAGGAATCTATGCTATAGGATTATTTGTGAACTATAATGATGAAGACAACAATCCTTTCCACACAAAGACAGAATTGCCAGTAACAATAGACATGCCTTCTGAACCATTTGTTCAGTTGAAGAGTAGTTCTCTTAGAAGCACTGACTTTGCAGGAGACATAACCATACTTCTTGCAAACAGAGGATTGAGTGATATCCGTTACGCCTCAATTGAGCTGTTGGACACAGAACAGCTACAGTTGATAACTGCACCAAACAATGTTTATGTAGGCACCCTTAATTCAGGAGAGTCTGCGGAAGCAACTTTCAATGTTCTTCCGCATGAAGAGAACTTGAAAATTCCTATAAGGGTTACATACAGAGACTCTTACAACAATGCTGTTGAAATCAAAGAAGATTTACACCTTGAGATAATTAACAGGAACTACTACAGGGATATGCCCTACGAGATGATGCTACCTTGGATAATCCTAGGAATAGTATTCTTGATACTGACCTGGTATTTCCTGAGTAGATTGAAGAAGTGATATTGTGAAGAAGGAATTGATAATTACAGGGATGCATTGTTCAAGTTGCTCAACTCTGTTAACAAAGAGTCTGAAAAAAGTTCCTGGAGTCACAGATGCAAATGTCAACTATGCTACAGGTAAAGCTACTATCGAGTGCGATGACTCTGTCGACTCAAAAGATCTTATTAGTGTTGTTGAGAAAAAAGGTTATGGTGCTGATGAGATTGGTGTTGAAAAAAAACAGCCA
>CAZPUM010000055.1:0-1829 GCA_964589765.1 uncultured Methanosarcinales archaeon | reverse complement strand
CCACAAATTATTTTTTTTCATGTAGTCAAGGCTTTTCTTGTTTTCAGGTTCTCTCACAAGTGTTGAACCAAAGATATCGTTTCTTCCCCGAACCTGTTTGTACATCTCTTTCAACCAGTTAGGTTCGAGATAACCATCATTCCCGATAACTGCGATGTACTTTCCCTTACTCTCTTTAGCACCACGGTTTACTGCCCCGGTATATCCTGTATTTTTCTTCTGTCTGAAGATTCTGACTTTTTTGTTCTCACCGTAGAGCTTCTTTGCCAGTTCGTAGCTTCCGTCTGTAGAACAGTCGTCAACGAAAACAATCTCGTAGTTCTTGAAGTCCTGTTTGAGCAAAGAATCGATACACTTCGGGAATATCTCCTTTCCCATGTAGTTCGGTACTACGACTGAAACTAGCGGAGGCATAGATAGTTTCTCGATAAGCTATTTATAATCGTTATGATGGCCTCCTCTAATGTGCGGAATTGTAGGATGGGCGGGCCTTCCAGAGAACGAGAAGGTTCTTAGGACCATGATGAAGGCTATTAGACATCGAGGTCCTGACAGCGACGGTGTTTTTGTCACAAAAGATGTTTCCCTTGGTTTTCAAAGGTTAGCTATTATCGACCTTTCTGAGAAGGGAAAACAACCCATGACAAGTTCTTCAGGTAAAAATGTGATCGTTTTCAACGGCGAAATCTACAATTTCAAGGAACTGAAGGGCAAGTTTCCAAAGTACAGGTTCAATTCTGGAACCGACACTGAGGTAATCCTTGCCCTGTATGAAAAATATGGCACTAAGTGTGTTGAGTACCTCAGAGGAATGTTCTCTTTCGCAATCTGGGACAAGAGGAAGAAGCGACTTTTTGTAGCGCGGGACAGAGTCGGAAAGAAGCCTTTGTACTATGCTCAGGTTAACGGAGGGTTGGTTTTTGCCTCTGAGTTAACTGCTTTGAGAAAATACCCTGGTTTGTACGGCACTTTGGACGAGGATTCTATTCGTTTGTATACACAGTTTGGGTATGTTCCTGCTCCAAGAACTATAATTCAGGAGGCTAGAAAATTACCTGCGGGGAATTACATGACTTTTGTTGTTGGTAAAGAACCAGAAATCACGCAGTACTGGGACTTGAATTTTAATTCAAAGACAAAACTGAGTTATGATGATGCCAAGGTAAAGATTCGCGAGCTTTTGGAAGAATCTGTTAGGCTAAGAATGATTTCGGATGTTCCTCTTGGGGCGTTTCTTTCTGGTGGAATAGATTCCAGTGCTGTTGTTGCTTGTATGGCAAAGTTTTCCAAAGAACCTGTGAAAACTTTCAGTGTCGGTTTCGAAGAATCTGAGTTTTCAGAACTCGAGTATGCTCGGCTTGTGGCCGAGAAGTACGAAACCGAACATCATGAGATTATCCTAAAGCCTGATTTTATCAGGGATTTGCCTCATATTATGAGGTATTTTGACGAGCCCTTTGCAGATGGCTCTGCTATTCCCACGTACTACGTGGCGAAAGCTACCCGCGAACATGTTACCGTTGCTCTGAACGGTGATGGAGGCGATGAGAACTTCGCGGGTTACACGCGTTATGTTGATGGTATGCGTGCGAGGTTTGTGAGAAGCGTTCCGCTTCCTAAATCTAAGATGCCTCGAACGGGTAGGGCGCGGGTTGTTGAATTGCTGGGTATGAACAACAAGGAACGATTCCATTCCTTACAAACAATGGTTCCCCAGCACACCGTTTTTTATGAGGTCAAGAAGGAATTGATTAATCCTTTTGGGGCTTATTACGATAAGCCGAAAAATCTTCTTGACAAGTGGGTTTATGCTGATATCAAGACTTACT
>CAZPUM010000054.1:0-1850 GCA_964589765.1 uncultured Methanosarcinales archaeon | reverse complement strand
GTTTAAGACAGGTCTCCATTATTCGTATTCGCTTGGGGCATGAGTTTCTGTGTATTACAAGGTTAAGAGATAAAACCTAAGATGCTTTTTTTCCTTTATCAGTGAGAAAGATTCTATAGTTCGTTTTTAAAGCTTTACCTAATTTTTTAGCCTGTATTTCAGAGATTTCTCTCTCTCCGTTTTCATATTTGGAAATGGTGGTCACAGGAATTCCAGTTTTAGAACTCAGTTCATTTTGTGACATATTGGCTTTGCTTCTAGCTGCTCGGAGACAGATACTCCATTTTGCCTGATTGCCAAAGTTTTCTTGGTATACCTCATCCCAAGGTATTGAAGCTTCTAATTCGTGAGCTCTCTCAACTGACTTCACTAAGAATAAAATGGCCTTTGCTTCTTTGGCGGGCACATTGAATTCTTCATCTCCAATAGCAATTTTAGTAAGGCGCTTTTTCGTGTGTACCGACATAGTATACCTCAATTATCTTTAATTTTTTGTCCTCAACTCGCCAACATATCACGTATGTTGGCCTACCTTTCTTCAGGTGGCAATGGTATTCATTTTTGCTGAGTTTAGAGAAATTCAACCAATTACCTCTTATTGGCCTAGAGACGTTTAACTCTTCTATCAACAACGTAGCTTGCTCTTTAATAGCATTAGGTAATTTCTTAAACTGCTTTCGTGCTTTTGCTGAAAATTCAATTTGCCACATTACTTAAAAAACTACTCCTTAATGACAATATTGTCAACAAATATTGTCAGATGTTTATCGACCTTCACTGTTTCAACTCCGTTGTACCAGAACCTTTTTAGCAACCTATTGAATTTATTAAGGGATGAGTTTTTGTGAATAACACCCTTATCTATTTGATGATGAAGCTGATTGGCTTACAAAAGCAATGACTATGGGGAAACCTGTGGCTCTAACCTTAATTGAAGAAAAATTTGGGCAAATTGGAAATACTGATGCCTATACCCCCTTATCATATCTAACTCTTGAAGACTTCAAAAGAAAGAGATTTGAGTCTCACTATTTTTCTAAGCGTGTTCAGATGCCAATTATTATTCGTTCCCACATTTTGAATAATTTAAAGCCAGATTTTCTCGCCGGTAATACTCGTCTGACCGGTCTTATTTTTAAGAAATTTTCCAGGGAGAAAATTATTGATTGGTTACCATGGAATTTCAAAAAAAACTTACAGACTCTTCCTGAATGACCGGAAATTATTCATCACGACATAAGATATTAAAGCACTAGGCACCCTCCTGGAACAGATTCGGTACAACGGAGCTCAATCCTTCTAATGGGAATTGCCAGGCTGCAAAATTTTCTATATGAGTTTTATCATCCACTGTGAACCGAACACTGTTCACCAAATTTTACCTTCAGCGAGAACCATTCTGTTGAAGGCATAACCTCCTAGTTTCGGCCATTATTCCTGGCCCATGAGCCTTTCCATAAAGAATGATTCCGTTTGGTCCATTTTCTATGATTCTTCTTGCAGCGAAGGCTTCTCTTGGAGAGTTCAGGAGAAAAAATCCATTCAAAGCAGCCATATGTTCATAAGCCAAGGATCTGAACTTTTCAGGCAAAGGTAATACAACTCTATCTTGGGTATTTCTGTCGAGTTGTGCTTGAATGTCTAGTCGCGCGATGTCTATATAGCTTTTAAATTGCACCTTTGAGAGCCCCATCATAAGGGTCTTTTCGATTCCGACTATTCGGTCTAGGAAAACAGTCTGTCGCTCTTTTAGCTCGTCGCTGTCCAGATATACGAAGGAAAGGCGCTGAATAACATCAGGGTTTTCTGCGGCGTAGATTGTATCCGTGTGATAAACATTAAGTAGCAAC
>CAZPUM010000053.1:0-1877 GCA_964589765.1 uncultured Methanosarcinales archaeon | reverse complement strand
TTTATTCGCATCATTTTATATCGGTAATTTTCTCGACTCTGTCAACAAACATGCTTACATGTGACATGATCTCTTTCTCCAAATCTGAAAGGAGACATATAAAGATTGTCAGGACCTTCTCCTCTCTTAGCTTTGCTGTCAAAGTGTTGAAAAATCTGATTATCTCTTTTGTGTTTGAGTAGGCAGTAAGGTTTGATATAGAATCAAAAACTACAACCGTTAATTTCTTTTCCTGCACTGTGTGATTAATTACTCTATAAAGTTCAGGAATCCTGAGGGGGTGGGTCAAGTAAGTTACTCTTTCTTCATTCTTAACTTTCTTGAAAGAACCGCTAATACCATCCACAAAATGGATGTTTGTTGGGAGGACATTAAGGTTCTTGAGCATTGACTCGACAATCCCGTTTGTTTTGTTAAGGGTGACATAACACATCCTTGAATCTACGCCCACAACAAGTTTTATTATGTGGTCTAAACTCTCTTGGTATGAGATGGCCGGCACGGCAAATAGGTAGGTGAAGTTAGTCATCTTCTGTTTTTTCTCATCAGGGAGCTTTTAAGGTTATCTGAAGTAGTTAATGGCAAAGTTTATATATAACATATGAAATTCTCATCATATGAAATATTCATCATGTAATTGTGGGGTATGTATCGAGAACGGTTGCAAGTGTGGTCCTTACTCAGCATTCTTCAGCGCATTAGGCAACACTAACAGACTACACATACTTACAGCTTTGAAAACAAGGCCTATGTATGTCACTGAAATAGTGGATATCACGAGTATAGAACAGTCCTGTGTTTCTCACTGTTTGAAAATCTTGATTCAGAACGGTTTCGTAAAATATGCTCCTAAAGGTAAGTACAGGTTATACTCGTTAAATGAAGAGACGGTTGTGCCCCTTTTGAACATGATTGATAAGCACATTGAGGAAAACCTAACAATTAAGCAAAAAGTGAGGGGATAAAATGGTTTCATTAAAAGTAAGTGGGATGCACTGTAAAAGTTGTGTTATCCTAGTGGAAGATGAGCTTGAAGACATAGGCGCATCAAACATCTCAGTAATATTGGACGAAAGTTCACAAACTGGAGCAATAAGTTTCGATGGTGTGGATATTTCAGAGGCAAAATCAGCAATTGAAGAACTCGGGAACTACATTGTGGTAAGATGAGAACCCGGCTTTTTTCTCCAGATATTGAATGTGAAAGTTGTGTTAAAGTTCTATCAAGATCCCTCGCAAAAATTGAGGGCGTTTCGAATTTCAAAATAACATCAAGTTACATAGACCTGGAATACTCAAATAAAAAATCCATCGATTCGGCAATAAAAACAATCAAAGAAAAGGGTTACAGGGTCTCAAAAAAACCGTTCGATAAACCAAAAATCTCTGAAAGAATAAAGGAGTTTCTGAAAGACAAGAAAAAATATGCGATAGAATGGCGAATGATAAAATACATTATGACATTATTCATCATAGCAGCACTATTACAGTCCATATTCCTGGTGCTCTATGAACCAGTAAGGCCCGGGTTCACATCAACATATATGCCTTGGTTGTTCTATTTAACCATCAGTGTAGTGTTCCTATCAGGTGCCATATGGCATTTCTTGGCCTACAGAGTGACAGTAACTTGTATGACGGGGATGATGATAGGAATGACCATAGGAATGCAGACGGGAATGTTGATGGGGGCGGTTATTGGTGTTACTAACGGCTTTTTCTGGGGAGCGACTGTAGGAATGGTTCTTGGAAGTGGTGTAGGAATGTGGACAGGAAACTGTTGTGGAATAATGGGAGTGATAGAAGGCCTAATGGCAGGAATAATGGGGGGAACCATGGGTGCGATGATAACAGTTATGATGTTTAATGAAAACATA
>CAZPUM010000052.1:0-1927 GCA_964589765.1 uncultured Methanosarcinales archaeon | reverse complement strand
AGGCGGAATGCTTGTTGAAGATTACGAAGACGAAGAAGATTAAACCTTCAGAGTCACATTACCGTTGTGCCAGGATACAGTATTCTCAAATTTTAGTTATCGTAGAGAGTTAGTCGAGAAAGTACAGTCAGGATATATCAAAGGAGGCACGCCACAGAAATAAAAAGAAGCATTGAAAGGGTACCACGAGTGAACAAAAAGGTTGTAATGATTTACAGGCACAGTAGCGGCAATAACATTGCGTTCACCAGCCATATCCATAACATGGTGCGCAAAACTCTCATCCCCCCCTCCCACACTACACGACAACAATAGAATATTAGCGGTTTGGGAGAGACCGTCAAGACAAACCGAAAAATCATCATCAACACTTAAAGAATAATCCTCACTAAATTCAGGTTTATCCTCGCTAAAACTCAAAGGGTGCCCCCCAAACACCATAAACTTTGGCCACCCATGACCCGCCAACACCAAAAGTTCAGCACCTGGGTTCGCAACACAGTGATCATTGAACTCATCCGGTTTTTCGATAATCCTCAGATTCACGTCATAATTCTTTCTAAGATTATCAATGATTTTTACAGTACCTTTACTATAGAACGATTCAGGTGGGTCCCCCACAGGAAAATACACCAGTGCTCCAGGTTTTTCTGAGTCTGAAAGAGTTCTTATCTCACCTGGCGAAACACCAAGACTATGATACCTGAAAATAACCCAAGGGTCTTTCTCAGACTCACCCTCCAACTCCTCATCAGCAAACTCTCTGACATATTCTTTTGGAACTCCTATGTCCTTGAGCCTCTCAACCCATCCTTCAGCAGGAGTCACCACCCCAAAAGTGTTGACAGTCCTGAATTCCAGTTTTTTCTCAAGAGTGGCTGACGCACAGCCCAACGCCGTAAAGAGACCCAATGTTACCGCTAACCCTTTCACTTTTGATAGAACTAATCCAGTATCTATAAGGTTACTTCAGAATATTTGGAAAGAAAAAACAATAAACTACTCTGACTTGTCAGAGGCTTTGCGCTCCATGTAACCACACTTACCGCAAGTCCAGCGGTCTTTGTGGCCTGCCATGAAAACTCCAGGCCCACACTTTGGGCAGAACCTGTTCTCGCGCTTAAGCTTGTCACCCTCTACCTTGTAGAGAACATATCTTGCTCGGGATGGGCCTTCGCTCATTCTGCATCACCCTTTTCTTCAGAAGAGGCATCTTCCGAAGAGGCTTCCTCTTTGGCAGCCTCTGCTTTTTTCGCCTCAGCTGCGGCCTTGGCTTCTTCCTCTGCCTTCTTTTTAGCTTCAGCAACTTTCGAGCCTGCCTTGTCATGCCTCTGAACAACATATCCAGATTCGTACTCCTTCAGCATCTCTTCGCTGTCATAAACCGCGACATCAAGTATAGAAACAGGCTTACCAAACTCCTGTTTAACCTTTCTGACCACAGTAAGCTCAGGTTTTGACTTGAGTTGCTTTGCAACAGACTGCTGTAAATCGTATCTTCCAGGGGTTGAACCCTCATAAGCCACCCTGACTGTGTACTCAGTACAACCCGTCAGACTGTTTTTCTTTTCATTTTGAACTGTAAAATCCATATAATCACCTAATCTTAATTGCGTATTCACCGTCGTGGTTGACGCCCATCTGCTTTGCAATGAAACTCTTCTGGGCATTTGTGAAAACTATTCTTCCTTGGAAACTGTCAGCAAAAGCGTCGCGCTTACAAATCTCGCATACATCTCCATCCACAAACAGTTTACACGTCTTACAAATTTTCTTTTTCATTATGAATCACCCTCTGCAGATTTTACAAGGTCTGACTGGACCCACTCCTCTTTTCCAAGTCCTTCTGCCCTCATGGTGAGGCCGAACTTAGGATTGTTAGGGTCTTTGTATGACACTGCAACAATCTTTGCGATGCACTTGTCAC
>CAZPUM010000051.1:0-2158 GCA_964589765.1 uncultured Methanosarcinales archaeon | reverse complement strand
CCTGATGCGGGAAGAATGAACCCCATAGAAAGAATGAGCTTAACATCATACAGGTCATTATGGATTAGAACATACAACGATGGAATAAGAACGGAAGCGATAAGACATGTCACCAGAATCGTCTGAAGAAAACCCTGCACCGCAGGAGGAAATGCCACAGGAGGCACAACCTCAGAATGAGGAGTCTATTCACAGTCTGAGCTCCGCGATGCAACAGACATTGGAAGAGTTGAATAGAACTGATTTTTCCTATCAGCAAGATCTGGGAGCTATTCAAGATGAACGAGGCTCTGTATTTGAAGACGGTGCTGTTCTAAACAAAAACCTGCTCAACGAACACGCTAATACACTACAAAATATGGAGCGTGTTTCCGCGACACTAAAGAATGCATCTCCTGTGGTTAGAATTCTAATCAGACCTATACTAATTGAAGGCGGGGAAAATAGTCCATTTCCGTCAGGACAAAGGATTAAGGTCAATCTATCAGGCACAAAAGAGGTCAGAACTCCAAGAAGTGGCACCCGAGTCAGGGGAGATAAAATACTAAGAGAAATTCAAAAAGAAAAAAGTCTCAGTACGGATAATGATGTAATACTTGGAGACTATATGCGCCAAGAAATACAAAGCGCCTCTTTGAAATTCAGTATTTCTGGATATGAATTAGTAGACATAAACCAGACAGATGCGCCTACTGCTGTAAAGAGTGACAAGATATCCTTGTCTGGAGCGATGAAAGCGATTCATATTGTTCAGCCAAGATTCAGAATTAAAGATGGAGAAGCAAAAAACATCAAACTCAAATTCGTTTGGAAGAGAAAAGGAGCTCTTGCGACAAGACCTAGTGACTGGGATAATTACGAAGATAACAAGGAGAAACTCAGTGGAAGTGTTGAGATAACAAAGCAGAACGGCGAGAAAATTCCTACTAATAACTGGAATAGGGACACAAAGAAGTTTGTAACTCAAACTGTTCCACAGGATTCTTTGAAAAAGGCCAAGATAAATGTAAGTTTCCCCACAGAAAAGATTACTGGTTACAGTGTCCAAGGAAAACGGACTGAATACAACAGGTCAAACGCATTGGAGTTTGAAATAGAACCTGCTGTTAGAGGAAGGGGTTCTCCAGAATATACCATAAAGCTTTACCTGGACTCCAAAGCGGAAAGTCCTGAAAACTCAACAATTGAGATAACTCCGCGCAGGTATGATTCAGGTGATGAAACTAAACCTAACTCTTACAAGATTCAAGAAGACTATGTTTACAATTATAATCTCCTTAATGAATCAGGCGACAAAGTTGTCTTAGATGGTTCTGAAGTTAAAGGTGTTGCCACAGGTGTTAAGATCTTATCAGTTCCAAAAGGAAAATACAAACTCATGGTAGACACAGGCAGTGAGCTACAAAAATACAAATCGATCATTAAAGAGCCCGCTGCATCTTCTGAAAGACACATGATTGAGGCTAATTCTGCCAGAAGTAGCTTCGAACTAGATGTCGGAAACAAAGAGAAATGGCTGGTTGAGTTTTATCTAGTTAAAGAGAAAATAAAGCGCGGAAAGTTCAAAATAAATTTCTTGGAATACGTAGCGGGCTCTGAAAAAGAGGTTGGTTCATATGATAAGCCAACAGGTGGAATGGTGCTTTTCAATTACGGGCATTTCAACACGCCTTTTGCTTCAATTCGAGATACTTTTGACATTGATGTTCACCCTGGAGATTTAGAATTGCAGTTAAAAGAAAGAATGGTAAAGGGAATCTCTCGTGATGGAAAGACTGAGTTTTTTGAAAAGCCAGTATCTTCAATTAGTATAAAAGATTTAAAATCGGAAGAAACAATTACATTCTACATTGAGAAAATTGACATTAAAGGAACTGCCAACTTCAAGGTAATAATCTGCGATGACCTTGGCATTCCTGTTAATGAAAACTTCAACATTAAACTGGAAGAACAGGAAGGGACGGGGATTGCCGCAAACGCATCCTTCCAGAGAGAGGTTGTTAAAGGCCAACTAAAATGTGTGATTAATTTCGACAGAAAAGCTACAGGATACTCCTACGGAAACACAATAGTAGGAAGTGTTCCAAGTCTAGGGCTTTCTGCTGGAAACTGGGGTCCGTCACAAAACGTTGAATTCCAATCACAGATTGAAGATGAT
>CAZPUM010000050.1:276-2595 GCA_964589765.1 uncultured Methanosarcinales archaeon | reverse complement strand
TCTCTAAGCTCACTTTTGATTTACAGGAGTTAAACAGACAATCTGGAGTTTATACTCAACTATTAGTTGATGATTCAGATAACAAAATACCTATCTATGACCTTACAGAAGAACAAATGTTTCTGTTTCCTAAAAAAACAGTTACAAAACAAGTTTATCTTGTTTCTGGAATGTTTAGAAATCTCCCTTCAGGAATCAAAATCCAAGTGCATTCAATAGAAGAAACAGAACCCCCAACTGAAAAAGTCGTCAAGAAGACTACAGTGAGCAAAGAGATTAACAAAACTGTTGCTATTCCAATAAATGACACACAACCTAAATTCGTAAACGCAATACTTGCCATCAAAAGGTTCGCTTACGGAACCTGTAATGATGGCACAAACAGGAACACTTGCACCAATACCCCTCCGTTTTATTGCAATACTATGGGCGTTATTTCTTCGAACCCTACTGAATGTGGATGTCCAGATGGACAGAGAGTATACAGAGGTCAATGTATAGATATTGTTGAATGCTCAGATGGGACATTATCTCCGGAATGTAGCTCTGATAAACCCAAATACTGTGACAATGGAAAACTAATCTCAAAAGCTTCCATTTGCGGATGTCCTGAAGGTCATAGAAAGAAAGGTGAAAATTGCTACGAGATTCTATACTGCTCAGACGGAACTGAATATGGTGATTGTTCTAAGAACAAACCCGACTATTGTGATAATGGCAGATTAATTGAAAAAAGTAGCGAGTGTGGTTGTAAATACCAAACTGTTCCTTCAGGAGAATCATGCATTTCAATTTTCGCAACAGAACCTAAAGAAATTAGGTACTTATATGTAACCAATGGAAACAAACAAAGCATAAACTATGAAGTATACGGCGGACTCAATTCATACTTGGCTGATTTGACTAGATCATTCACTTGTTCTCCAAACTGTCCCTCCGATCAAGCAATGGCCTTGCATCCTTTGAATGAAGAACACCAATTGAACGAAATCCAACCATTGGTTGAAATCATAAAAAAGAAAGCAAGTTCAAAGGATGAACAAGCACGTATAGCAATCAGTCTTGTACAACAAATTCCTTATGACTGGCAAGGATTCGAAAGTAACAGCCTAAATAACAAATACCCCTATGAAGTTTTGTACACAAATACAGGAGTGTGTGGAGAAAAATCTAGATTGTTGGCATTATTATTGAAGGAATTAGGTTTCGGAGTCTCATTAATCGAATTTCCTTCAGAGAACCATATGACCGTAGGGATTCTGTGTCCAGAAAGATATGCCCAATATGAAGAATATTGTTTCATCGAAACAGCATCTCCCACAATTCCAACTGACAACACCGCAGACTATGTCGGCGTTGGCAAACTTTCTGACAACTACAAAATATACAAAGTCAGTGACGGAGCCTCATTTGACTCTATAGGTGAAGAAGCCGCCGATGCCAAAGCTTGGATTGCTATTAATGTCTTAATTGAATCCAGTGGAGGAGTTATTGATCACAGATCCTACAACAGATGGTTTGAATTAGTCAACAAATACGGCATAAAAATTGACGAATAAAGTCAGGAAAATAATAATGGCAAAAAGACGCCGCGGAACTGCAATTGTTGAATCTTCAAGAGGCATATTGTTAACATCGATGTCCAAAGGACCATATCTTTTACCTGGCGGTGGAGCAAGAAGAGGAGAAACAAGATTCCGTGCTGCAATAAGAGAGACTGAAGAAGAAACAGGACTCAGAGCATACTACGCCAAGATCCTCTTTCAACATGAAAGCCATTCACACAGACACACGGTTGTATTGGTTAAAGCCCGAGGCACGGCTAGACCTCGACAAGAAGTGAAATACATCAAATGATTCAAACCAGGCGACAGAGTAAAGATGTCAACAGCCACCAAGGAAATCATTGAGAAATATTATAAGATGAAAAATGATAGGGATTGAAAAAATTCTTTTTCTAATAGGATTGTGTATTGTTGCATACATAATTCTCAAAATCATTGATAGTGTTGAACTTCAACAATCCCGTAAGAAAAGATATCTATCTAGAAAAATCAAGCAAAAAGCCGATAGAAAATACAGTAAGCTTCTCCACAGATTCAAAAGAAACAAAAGACGCAACCCACACAAAAATGAAAAATTCAGAATTATCATAAATGCTAGCCACATCACAATCAGAAGGCGAGGGAAAGTTGGTCACTGGGGAAGGCAGAAGGTCCGTAAATATCTCCTTGAAAAACACAAAGCTGTTGATAAATACAAGATGAAGTAGAAAAAAGGAGGGGGCCGAAGCCCCCACTATTTGGTTCCTTAGCACTT
>CAZPUM010000050.1:0-266 GCA_964589765.1 uncultured Methanosarcinales archaeon | reverse complement strand
AGCACTAAGGAGGGTTACTGCCGTTGCCAACACTGACGGAAACATAGTCATCACTATTAGCGCGAGCAAAATAACCAAAGCCAGTATGGCTAGTTTGGCCATTTTTCAGCCCTCCAATTACCTCTGTAGAGCGTGGCCTTTCGAATATTACTCAGGTCGAAACCTTTTTATACCTTACATCGAGAAAGTCTAACAGATTTGGTGTTACTGTTCGACTCTTCTTTGTCTTGCTTCAGGGGGGAGGTTCTTCCTTTTCTTGAGGCCCC
>CAZPUM010000049.1:0-2869 GCA_964589765.1 uncultured Methanosarcinales archaeon | reverse complement strand
GGTCAGGTTGGCGGTCTCCGAGGCGAAGTCGGCATCCACGATCCGGCTGCGGGCCTGGCCGGGATTTGAACCCGGGTCGGAAGCGCGACAGGCTTCCATGCTAGGCCACTACACTACCAAGGCACCCTGGCAGCATGCTGACTGTCTGGTTTCGCCATTCATTTAAGAACGGAAAGTTGGGACAGCGCACGCTACGACGGACATTATCCGATGCGAAACGCAGTCTATTTTTAAACCTTACGGAATTTTGCCTTTTTCAGGTTCTTTCGCACATTATGTGTCATTGCAACATTTATGATGTTGGCTTCCTTGTCGAAAAAGGTTATGTGAGAGGGGGTGTAAGGTTCACCTATTATGGCATGGACGAACCCATAATTTTGCCAGAGATTTCTGTCAGCAGACGATGGTCGTCGTGAACCTCCAGGGTGACTGTGTACTGTTCCAAGTATATTGGAAAATGTAGGTAGCATGTGTAGGTTAACTAATGCTGATGACTCTCCTGCTGTGTAGGCCTGGAGTTGTATCTCATCGATATGTATGTGGCCTTTATTGTTGCCTTTGCTGGCGGAGAGAAAGGCCAGCATCTCCTTCGGGTGAGCATCTCTGGCTATCTGGCACAGGTCCTGAACGGCAGAGTGTTCTATTGTTATACCGTTGATTTTCTGAAACCCGAAAAACCAAAAGGTTTTCTCTTTCAGCCAGGTGAGAACACTCATTCAGTTATGATGTTGGTCAATGTTTATATAGCAAATGGATAACAATTTTTTTGTGATTGATAACAAAAATATTGCTGTTGTTTTACGGAAGGTAAAAAATGAAATGTCTAAGCATAAACCTCCTATTGTAACATTAATAGCTCAGCAAAATAGAGATCCTTTCAGAGTTTTGATTAGCACCAAACTTTCTCTAAGAACTAAGGACGAAGTCACAGCACTTTCAAGTAAAAGATTGTTTGCTAGGGCTGACACTCCTGAAAAGATGATCGGACTTTCTGAAACAGAGATTGCTAAGTTAATCTATCCTGTTGGTTTTTACAAAACAAAAGCAAAGAGTATCAAAAAAGTTTGTGAAATTTTGTTGAATAAGTATGAAGGTGTTGTTCCTGGTGAGATAGATGAACTGTTAAAATTTCCGGGTGTTGGAAGAAAGACTGCAAACCTTGTTTTGATAGAGGGGTATCAGAAACCTGCTATGTGTGTTGATACTCATGTTCACAGGATAAGCAATCGTTGGGGGTATGTCAATACGAAAATTCCTGATGAGACTGAGATGGTTTTAAGGAAAAAACTTCCCAGAAAACACTGGATAACATACAACGAACTACTTGTCGGGTTTGGACAGCAGATATGTAATCCAGTAAGTCCTTGGTGTTCAAAATGTCCTATCAATAAAGAGTGTCCTAAAAAGAATGTTACAAAATCAAGGTAGTTTTTTCTTTAAATACTCAGAATAATACTCCCCGAACTTTTTTTGAAGTTCTGGGGTTTTCCAGTCATTTCCTGTTATCGTACTTCGACAGTTTGGTGAACCGCACTTACAACTAAACGGCTCCATTAAAGTCTCATTAAATCCATAGTCAAAGCAAAGCTCTTCTCCCGGTTCGATATCTCTAATTGTAACTAACTCTATCTGGTTTCGAAAACCAATATTTGGATCACATGAGTGGTTAAACACTCCTTGTAATTCAAGCTCTTCTTTGTTTGAAGGGACAATAAAAAATTCATCACTGATCTGGATGCCAACATGTCCCATATTTTTCCAATACGCGGTTATCTCGTCACTAGGAACGACGATGCCTCCGAGAACAGCAACAACTTCTCCTTTGTTAATATCTTTTACGGCGAAAACGCCTAAGCCGTGTATAGGTGAGTATCTAGAAATCGCTTTTGAACTGATGTATCTGTGAGGCCATGTGCCGTGTAAATCTTTCATAAGAGAGTGTTATTTTTGGGGGTTATTAAAGTTTTCAACTAATTAGGGAATTCCGAGTCCTCTAACAACTGTTTGTACTTGTCCCTGGAAATCTTCTGCTCTGGAGCCCAGGCATCAACTCTTTGCTGAAGCCTTTTCAAGTCACCAGCTTTTGCTACGTACTGAAACTTATCAACGGCGGATTTAACCATATCAACTGCGGTATGAATCTGTTCATCAAGCTCGTTTAGTTCCGTGTTGAGTGAGGCTATTTCCATGGCCAATTCGGTTTTACCCCTTTCGAAATACATCTTTGTGGCTTTCACGGATTCTCTGGAAGCTAAGCTTTTCTTTTCAAGGAGAATTGACCTGTTATGAATTCGTCTAACATATTCTGGGTCAATCAAAGGAGATTGTGGTTCATTTTGTTTTTTTTGTTTAGAATGTTCCTCAGGCATACTGCTTCCGACGGGGCACAGTTGAAAAAAGCTCGTATTCTCTCCAGAGTGGTCACGAAAAATATTTAATAGGCCACTCTGCAACTTTAATCTGGCCAATCGGGAAAAAGCCCGTGAGGAAAAATGGGGGGTTGAGGAATGTCTGATCTTGACTTAATGCCACCGGCAATGCCTGGTGAGGAACAGAAGAAGAAACCTGGGTTTTTCAAAAGATTCTTTTTGAAGGACGCGCAGGTACAGAAACAGGAAGAGCGACCAAAGGATGATGTGGACCTGGATGAGATAAAGAAGAAACTAGGTCTTCACGAAGAGCCACAGGCGGTGAGTCCCCCAGATGACCAGTTCCAACCACCTGCAGACCAACCTCAAGATTCTGATGTTCAACCAACTGATGATCAACCAACAATAGTAGATGAGCCAAGGCCCGAGCCACAGCCCGCACCTGAAGTTGAGAATATGGAGGTTGTTGAGGAACCTGTTGCTGACGAAGCACCCAAAGA
>CAZPUM010000048.1:0-3068 GCA_964589765.1 uncultured Methanosarcinales archaeon | reverse complement strand
TGAGTGTTGATGCAAAGCGTAGGTGGGAGTTGCCAAAGCTTAGGTTTCGGCTTAAGTGTAGACGCCCTTGTAACACCACTCTTCAAAATTTACATTGCTTACCTCGAAAGAGGGACATCAATAGGTGGACAGTTTGGCTGGGGTGGCACCCCGTCGAAATGATATCGACGGGGCCCAATGGTAAGCTCAAGCGGGTCAGAAATCCGCAGTAGAGTGCAAAGGCAAAAGCTTGCCTGACTGGGTTTATAATAAGATTAAATCCAGGATAGAAATATTGGCTTAGCGAACCTCTATGTCCTCCTTGATGGAGGCTAGAGATGACCGAAAAGTTACTCCGGGGATAACAGAGTTGTCGCGCCTGAGAGCTCATATCGACGGCGCGGCTTGCTACATCGATGTCGGCTCTTCCTATCCTGGCCGTGCAGAAGCGGCCAAGGGTGGGGGTGTTCACCCATTAAAAGGGATCGTGAGCTGGGTTCACAACGCTGCGAGGCAGTTGGTATGATATCTACTGGACCTGTTCAGGTGTCTGAGAGGAAGGATCACTTAGTACGAGAGGAACGGTGACCCCGCGCCTCTGGTCAACCGGTTGTCTGACAAGGCAGGCCGGGCAGCTACGCGTGAAGGGATAAATACTGAAAGCATCTAAGTATGAAGCCCGCCTCGAAAAGAGACACTTAGACACCGAAAGAAGATCGGTTTGATGGGATTGGGGTATAAGTTTCAAGTTTCGGCGAGAAATTCAGCCCGCAATTACCAACAGTCTATTTTCACTATCTGATTAATTTTGGATTGTCTTTTTCCGTATGGCCTTCTATTTTTTCCTACTTTTTTCGAATTCTAACAAGATAACAATTTGAAATAGCGTCAGCTCTTCTGAGTATGACGCCTTACGAGTACATGCTTGATTTGTTTCCTTTAGTTGAAGAGATTAGTTCTCAGAACCCTGTTCTTGGGGCTGTGATTCAAGCGACAGCTCTGGAGCTACTTAACCCTGATTTAGACACTCTTCTTCAACTCGCTACAGACCTCGGATATGTTTCTGAGGAGGTTGTAAGTTTCTTGAAGAGAGGGAAAGAGGGATTTAGAAATTTATAATAAGAAGGGAGTTATGTTTATTATATGCGTATAACTGTTTTATTGATTATTACCTGTGTCTTTTTATCTGCTTGTGCTTATTATTTAGTTCCTGAGCCTCACTGTGTTAATGAAATATTTGATATGGGCGAAGAAGGTCTTGATTGTGGTGGCTCTTGTAATAATATTTGTAGATTTGATGAGAAGTGTGGGGATTTATCTCAAGATGAGGTCTGGAGAGGAAATATTCATGTTAGTTGTTGGGTTCATGTTCCAGAAGGAAAATCTCTGATTATTGAACCGGGGACAATAGTAAAATTCAAGCATGACAGAAATTATAAGTCTTTTGACAGAGCAGGTTTGTCAACCAATGGAGGACAGATTATAGCTGAAGGAACTCCTGAAAATTTAGTTTGGTTTACTTCAGATGCTGAAACACCTATCAATGGTGATTGGGGCAGTATTAGTATTGTAAATTCACACGATTCCAGGTTTGATTTTGTTGTTGTCGAGTATGGGGAGATGGGTATTGAACAGTTTGATTCAAGCGTACCTATAACTAATTCAATTATAAGATGGTCAAATGCTGAAGGTCTTTACGCTGAGCGTTCAACCCCCCTTATTCAAGGAAATCTTTTGTATGGTAATGGTTATCATGAGATTGCACTAGAACAATACAATACTAATGTGGAGATATCAGGAAATATATTCAGAGATGGTACATGTGGAGTTCACAACGAGAAGACTCAGTCCAATATTGAAGGCAACAGTTTTGAAAATATGCGGTGGCCTGCAATTACTGCAGGTATGGAGTCAGATGTACGAATAGTAGGAAACAGATTTAGAGATATACCTCATAATCCTCCCTATAGTATCTCTGGTGGTTCTGTCTCAGAAATTCATGATAATGATTATGGTGATGGTTCAGTGCCTGTTCCTAATCTGTTGATTACAGATGTTGTAAACACGGCTTTGGGTTATATTCCGGGTGACCCTGAAGACATGTACCCTTATGTTTATTCAGATTATGATGAAACAAGACGAACCATTAAGAAAATTGGTGAAGGTCTTGGCTTTGGTTGGGCGCTAGTGTACGCAAATGACTATTTGTACAGGTTTAGTTTAGGTTCTGGAACAATAGGTGATTCCTTGGATTTCATTAGAGTAAATCCTGATACGGGTGTTGTTGAAAGATTTGGTAATGATGTGATAATGAACCCTCGTGGGCTGACATTTGATGGAGAATACTTTTATGTTAATGATTTTAGTGTTCTGAAGGTTTTCAAATTCAAACTTGAAGGGACATATATTACAATATATGACTCATTTGATATTCCTGACAAGGAGTTAGGGGGTACATCCGGGTTGACAACTGACGGTGAGTATCTATATTTGAGGAGTAGAGATGCCAGTAAATTGTACAAAATGACAAAAGAAGGGGTTGTTGTAGGGGAGATAGTATCAAGTACTGGAGGATTCGGGCCCCCTGTTTGGAATGGGGAGTATTTCTGGTCTGCCGGACAATGTGGGAAGGGGATATGCAAATTCTCACCAGATGGGCAACTGTTAGGAGATATTTATCTACCCGCAAAAGATACGTGGGCAGTTGCCTGGGAGCCTGCGGATAATCTGCATGGAGGTTATTTGTGGACGATTCAGAGGACATGTGAACTGTGGGATGACCCAAAAATCTACAAGATTGAAATACTTGATGACACTACTTGATATCTATGCAACTTAGGGTATCTGAACGTACTGAGAAGGTTGGTCATGTTTTGACCGCCCTGCAGAAAATCAAACTTGACGAGAGGGGCAGGGCGTTCCATGGTATTCCATCAAAAGATGGAAACTTGCTCCTCTCTGAGGAGGTTCTTGCGGAAGAGTACCCTGGAACAGGGGTTCTGGTCGTTAGCGGAACCCCTTTAAGGGTTGAGGGCGAGGAAGGAACTGTGTTTTTCGGCATCCGCCAGTTTACTTGTCCGTCACAAACT
>CAZPUM010000047.1:0-3835 GCA_964589765.1 uncultured Methanosarcinales archaeon | reverse complement strand
TGATCAGCATCTGGGCAGGACCCTCTGCAACGGTGGGCTCCGGGATGTGCTCGACCGACATCTGTTTGGCTATCGCTTTGCTAATGTCGCGCTTCTCCTGAAGCGCCTGTCTGGAGAATTTCTCCCAGGACTTGGCAAGGATATCCTTGTACCAGAAATCAAGCTCCTCTTCAAGGAACTTAACATCGTTCAGAGGGTCGTATGAACCGGCAGGGACTGACTCCCCGCGCGCATTTACACTGCCGGATATATCGATGACGTGAATCAGACAATCTGCCTGGTTTAAGTCGTTCAGAAACTGAGCACCCATCCCCTCACCCTTGTGCGCCCCTGGAACCAGGCCTGCAACATCAATCATATCTACGGGAACAAAACGCCAGCCGTCCTGGACATAGCCCATCCTAGGATGGGACTTCTTCCCGAAGTCTGTGGCGGGGTCCTTGACCTTGACAAAGCCAACCGCGTGGTTGGGTTTAATAGTTGTGAAAGGATAGTTGGCAATATCTACATCTGCCAGCGTGGCAGCTTTGAAGAAAGTGCTCTTGCCACAACTAGGTTTCCCAACAATTCCTACTAACATAATGTGAGTGCTTACGGGTGGTTTATAAGAGTTACCAGGACTTGACTTTTAGACCTGGGACTTTCGAGAAGTGTTTCTTGTTTCGAGTTACTAGAGTCATATTTTTAGCCAAGCAATTACTTGCAATAAAAACATCAAACTCGCCTATTGGACTGCCCTTTTCAAACAGTTTTTGAGATATTTGTACGCCAGTAATCATGCAGTCCCAATTGTGGTCTACCGGCTTAAGCGCTTTCAAAAGGGAAAGAGCATCTTTGTATCTTTTTGAACCTTTCATCGTTCCAAACAGGAGTTCATGAGCAGAAAACTGGGTCGTTGTAACCCCCTCAAGAGTTTTCACGCACTTTATTGCGTCAGGTTTCCCCCTTAACAACTCAATCAGAAGATCTGAGTCTAGACAATACATCTTTTCTCCTCCGTTCCGCATTATTGTTGAAAGAGTTCCTATAAGTCTTCATCCTTGCCTTTAACTCTTTGAACTCTTCATCAGTCATATCTTTCCAGATTCCAGCAAACTTCATAATATCCGGTTTTGGCTCAGGAAACTTCCTAATGAAAAGTTCTGAAAAGCTCTCCCCCTCAAGTTTGGCAGAGTTAATTCTATCATACGCTTCGTCCTTTATCGTGATAGTCTTGAACCCCATATTATGTTTAAACATATGTTTAAGTTTAAATAAGTTTTGCATAAACTGTCCGACTCTAATTTGTTCAAATGACCTGCGCCGGAATGTCCGGTTAAGTTACGGATTTTTGTAGACTTTCGACCTGTGGCCTACATATCTGACTATTAACATATTGTTTTCAACGTCAACTAATACTCTGTAATCACCCACTCTAATTTTATATCCATACCTAGACTCTTTAAGAGGGACGTGCCCTTTTTCTTTTCTGGCCACATACCCTATCTTAGAAACAATCCTCTTAGAGATTGATTGAGGAAATCTTTCCAGTTTTTTCTCCACAGAAGGGTCATACTTAACCTTCATAAGAATTTCTTTTCGATATCTTCTTGAGTTTTGAAACTATCAGAAGATCTCCTTCGTGACTCTTCCACAGAAACCTTTGCCTCATCAGACAATTCACCATCTTCAAAATGGTTCAGAATCTTATCAACATCCTCCCTGAGAGCTAATATTTCCTCATGAATCTGTTCAAGTGTCACCTTCATACCTCCTTGAATGTGCTTACCGTATATATTTCTTATCTCTTACGCCGGAATGTCCGGTGAGATTACAGAGTTATCTGTATATTTTATCGTGATGGTCGAAATATCTGAAACATATCACGTTTTGTTTTTCTCTAAATATAAGAACAAAACTTCCAATATGGACTCTTTTGTACTTTTGTAGAGGTTTCCTTAGATTTTTGTAGTGCTGTTTTGAAACAATTATCTCCTCTATCTTGTTAAGAACTCTTTCAAGCTGAACAGGGTCTTTCTTAGCGAGTTTATTTAGAATAGCATCAAGCTCAGGGTGAATTTCGTACTCCATACCTTTTCCTCAACTGTTCAACAGATTGGAAACCGATACTTTTCCCAGAAGTCCTCTTATTCATCTTACGAATAAAATCAGGTTTTAGTGCCTTTTCTAGAATCTCTTCTCCAAAGACCATAACCACATATTCTATAGCCTCAGATTTATCCTTAAACTCATGTTTTGCTTTTACAACATTCAGGATTCTGTTCGCGTTATCTGAGATTCTAATCATCGCTTGTACCATATACATGATATATATTCCTTGTATATATCGGTTTCGAATTAGAATAATGCTTAGTCTATTAATAGCATTACGCCGGAATGTCCGGTGATTATCCGTTCTCTTGGATTAACAAGCTTCTTGATTCCAAGAAGATTCTGCTTCTGTTTCCCCTACCATCAATTCTGAAGTCATCAGCAGTTATGTTGCTAGTTACAAGTTTAATCCATCCTGCTCCTTGGCTTCCATCCAAAGTGAACCTTCCTGTGCCAAGGTCAACCGCAGTGTCTGTTATAACACAAAGGTCAGCAGAATAAACAGTCCAGTCTGTGTTGATTGATGGAGGCGTACAGGAATCACTTGAGTTTAGACTGTAGTTGCTCCAACCTGTGACGTTGAACACTAATCTAGTGGAACTTAAACTTGTCAAGTTAGTACAAATCCCTGCAGGACAATCCTCACCGTCTTTCAATATTTTTGCTGGACTGTATGGATTGTTAAAGATTGTCAAGTTTGCAGATTTGTTCAGACCCACTACAGAACCTGTGAGATAAATCCACTGCGAACCGAACTGTATGTCCTGACCGAAATTATCCCTATTTAGTGTTCCCATAACTTCCAGGAAGTCTATTCTGCCTTTATCAGAACTTATTACAGTTAGATTCCTCACACCATCAATGTAGTAGTCACCAATAATCTGGTCCTGAATTACAACATCGTTTATTCCTGAACTTATTATTGCGAAGTCATTATTTGTTCCACCATCCAGAGTGTTACTGCTGACATTAATTCCTGTGGTAGTTTCGCCCTGAATATCAATAACTGAAGCCGCACTTGTTGTTATTGTGTTGTTGTATATGGTCGTGTTAATATTTCTCCACATCCCAACACCATAAGCATTCGCACCCGATGTTGATATTGTGTTAGAGTATATCTCTGTTCCAACAATGCCTGCTTCACTCATACCAACTCCCGCACTATTAGCTGTGACTGTGGTTATGGTGTTTCTCTCTATTCTCGCATCAATTGTATCTCCTGTAAGAGAAACCCCGTCTGCTCCCGTATTAATCTCTGTTGTAATGTTATTTTGAGTGATGTTTAGATTAGTCATACTGTAAACAGCTATGGCGTCCCCCCTAGATGTAATGTTGTTATTGTAAATAGTAAAGTTGTCATTTGTATGAAGAGATACCGCGTTTGTGAAATTGTTCAAACCCTCGAAGTCTCGTACTGTAATATTGTCATACCCCGGATACTCGGAGTTGTCAATAGCGATACCGCTACCGTTACCTGTCAGCACACTGCCATTTCCGAAAATCGTTATGCCAGAGGCACCAATTGAGAACGCAGTTCCATCACAATCAAGATTACCATTCATGCTACAAGTCTCTGTCACAGTTGCACCACACTGGAATGTCTGGGTTTCACCAACACAACCTGTCGGAGGCGACAGTATGGTCAAATTGCCCGAACAAGAGGTTAACCCATCGACAATTCCATCATTTGGTGTGACACAAACAGACCAATTTTCTCCTACAGATGTCTCATTGCTGACAATTA
>CAZPUM010000046.1:0-4444 GCA_964589765.1 uncultured Methanosarcinales archaeon | reverse complement strand
TATGTAAATTGGCAGGCCAGGATTCAGGTAAAGTACTGCGCCTACAACAAGCATAGCGATTGTTACATTGGCCGCAACCAAGGTTGTCCAACCAAACATAAAACTTGGGAAGGTACCAAAGGCCTGTTTTGTGTACTCATAAATACCTCCTGCCGTAGGGAACATACTAACAAGCTCAGCGAAAACAAACCCTACTATTAGGGCTATAACACACATAATTAGCCATGATAATATAGATGCAGGGCCTGCCTCCCTTGCGCCAACCGCAGGCAGGAAAAATATTCCTGTTCCCATAATGCTGTTTACAGTGATAATGAGCAAGGTCGGGAAAGAGAGTGTCCTTTTCAGCTCCACCATACTGTTTCCCTAGAGAAAGAGTTTAAAAAATAATCGTCAATAAATAGCAAATGCTTAAATATGGTATTTTGGGTATTTTGTCATGATTAATTTTAATATGGATATTTTTATCAAAAAGTATACAGACCATCTTGTTCTGATATCAAAGCTTTTTGAGGAGCACGACCGGGCTGTTGATGATAAAACTCGTAACGAAAAAAACTATGTTATTGGTAGAGAACTCAAAGAATTTCATCACATAGTAACTAAGTATTCTAACCAAATTCACCCAGCTTTTTTTCGAGACCCCGCGATTTTGAAACTGATACAGCTTGAAAAGACCCCTGAAGTTGCAAGGCAACACAGAATTCTACTAAAAATCATAGACCCTTTTCTGGGTATTTTGGACCACACAACAAAGATTCTAACAAATCTATACCAAAAAAAGTGTTCTATACAAGATATTCCTGAACAAGAGAAAAAAATCGCCTTTGAACACTCAAAATTAAACAATATTTTTCTTGATTACGAGAATGATGCTATACAACTTATTAAAACAGAAGCGCCTGAACTGTTAAGTGTTAGCGGTGTCGGTTCTGAAGGCAAATACAAAGGATTCATAACAGGAAACGCGATGTGTATAGCATTCTTAATCTCTCTGAAAAATTCTTTAGCTAATGAGAAAGAACACACTAAAACTATTTTTGACGAGCGAAAAAAACTATTTTTAGAAACCGCCGATGAGTATCATAAAATTGTTGAGATGGGAATCTCAATATTAGACGACCCCAAAATAGTTAGTAAAATTGTTGAACTTTCCGAAATAATAGCAAAAAGTGGATGGGACGTTGAATATGAGTTATATAGATCCTTAACTTATGGGGATAAATCTACTTATAGAGCTTATAATCCTGAATATGATGGAAATATAATAGATTTCAAAAAGAAAATCTACAAAGGAATGGTCGTTATTTCGCATGAATTTAAGAAATGGGCACAAAAATATCAAGCTAAGGAAACAAGAATTACCAAGAGAAGAGCTGAACTAAAGGAAAGAGATAAGAGACTGGCTAAGACGAGAATAAACAAAACAGAAATATCATTAGATGAAGTGCGTAGTTTTTTCAAGTACTTAGGCGCGGATTTCGACCAACTATCTGAAAATTTTCATCAATTTTATTTACTAAAGATTGCAGATTTTCTCAAAGATTATTACGTAACGAAAGAACTCGTTTTGTTCCCTCTTACAGGGTCTCTTTTCAACTACTACATTTCCCGAGGAATCCTTTCTCAAATAGAACTAAGCAGAAACATAAAGAGCCGTATGCGCCTCAGAACCATAAAGACCTACAGAGATGATTATAGACCAGAACAAAACTTTAATCTTGTTGATGAACAGGTAAAAAAACTGATTGAGAAGACAGACCCAGCATATTTCTCAATTATTGACTTTGTTAGTTCAGGCGGAACGGTCGATTTAATTAAACAGATTTTCAAATCCACTAACGTGAAGTTTCACACAACAATAAGTATAACAGAGCATCAGTCTTTTGACTTTAAGGGTAAGAGGGTTAATATCCATTCATTCATAACAAAGGAGTACGACCGTAATAGTGATGAACTTGAAATTGATTCTTTAAGAATTCCAAACTCTCACAAGCCCTTATCTTATATAATAACCCAAAATATTGATCCGAGCAACAGAATGGGCGATGTCAAGGAACTTCTTTTCTATTTTGGAAGATTCTTCTACGCGCTAAACTATTCATAAGCACTTTATTCGTAATCTAAAGCACAACATTCTTATAGTAGTCACAAGCTGTATCTCCTCTAGGATAGATACACCCTATCCACTGTGGTACAAAAAAGGTGGAAACAACCAGTGTGGAAAAAACTACACTAATGGGAACATTTATATATTAGGACCCTCAGTTGTAGACCACCTTAGTTTGTGCGACATAGTGGTATACTAAGGGGAGATTAAAATTCATAGGTGATTGAATGACGCAGGACGAAGGACAACTGGTTGGACAGGCTAACATCAAAGTTATCGGCGGAGGCGGCGCCGGCTGTAACATGGCAAACTGGCTCTACAAAAAAGGGGTCAGAGGCGCTGAAATTATCTGTTGTAACACAGACAAACAGCACCTGGACATGGTAGAAGCAGATAAGAAAATTCTTATCGGCCCCCACGTAACGAGAGGACTCGGAGCTGGAGGCTACCCCCAAAAGGGCGCCGAAGCAGCAAAAGAGAGTCAGCAAGAGCTGAAAGATGTTCTAAGAAGCGGAGACATGGTCTTTGTTTGCGCAGGACTCGGAGGCGGAACAGGAACCGGTTGCGGACCAGTAATTGCCCAGATGGCAAAAGAGTCAGGAGCTATCGTTATAGGCACCGTAACAATGCCATTCAAAGTTGAAAGGGCAAGAATCGACAAAGCGGAAGAAGGCCTCCACCAACTAAGACAGTACTGCGACACTGTTATCGTTATCGATAATAACCGCTTGGTTGCAATAGCAGGAAACCTTCCTGTTAACCAGGCATTCGCGGTTGCCAATGAGTTAATAGCAACGATGATTAAAGGAATCGTTGAAATCATCAGCGTCCCAAGCCTGGTTAACCTTGACTTCGCGGACGTAAAAGCGATTATGCGCGACGGCGGAGTCGCCGTCATCGGTGTCGGAGTATCCGACACAACAAACCGCGTAGAAGAGGCGGTTAAAGGAGCATTAGCAAACCCACTACTTGACGTAGACTACCAAGGCGCAACCGGCGCACTAATCCACGTTTCAGGAGGACCAGACCTCACACTTGATGAGGTTGCCAAAGTAGGCGACTTAGTAACAGAAGCCATGGACCAAGATGCGAACGTCATCTGGGGAGCAAGAGTTCTCGAGGAAATGAAGGGCAAAATCACCGTCATGACAATCATGACAGGTGTCCGCGGAAGCAATGTTCTTGGAACAACTGGCAAGCGCGAGAGTATGAAGAAGCGACAAGGCTTCTTTGAAGGCGAGCTTGGAATTGAACTCGTATAAATCCTTATTTTTCATTCCTTATTTTTTCAGAATCCAGATTCTGATGTGCGACAAAGGTAAAATGACCAACAAAGGTGACCCCCAATGATAGAAGACAAGATAGTGAAAAAACTAGTTAGTGACATCGTAGACAGCAATGAGAAATTCTTAGAAGAAGAAGAGGCAAAGAGACAGCTAAACAGTCTCAGAAGAATTGTTCCTGTTCTCTTAGAGAAAGGGGTAGACAGCCTTAACCTGAGCATGTTCGACCAGGCAACCAAAACAAAACTTTTGGAAGCGCTAGGTGAGGAGTATGAAAGAAAAGGTGAGACTGAACTCGCTATCAAAGTGTTTGTATTAGCTGGAAGCAGGTCAAAACTGAGAGATCTAGGTAAATCTTACGAAAACGTTGGTCACGTCGCAAAGGCAATCAACTGCTACAGATTAGCAAACGATGAATCAAGTCTCTTAAACCTTGGTCACAAGTGCCTTGATGACGGCAGAATCAAAGATGCTATGTCCGCATTTGTTCTTGTGAATGATATTGAAGCACTTTCACAAGTAGGGGATGACTGCCTAGAAAAAGAAAGATGGGAGATAGCAACTGAGATTTTCAAAACTATTGGAGCCACAGAGAAACTTGCAGCAATTGGACACACATGTATCAAAGCAAGAGAACACGAATTGGCATTTAACGCACTTGAAGCAGCTGGCGACTCTGACGGCCTAAACGAGCTTGCAGATATCGCACTCGTAGAGAATAAGTTTAAGCTGGCAGAGAAATCATACAGGGCAGCAGGAAACGAATCTATGCTAAAGTTCTTGAGTGAAAACTTCCAGAGGTGAAATTGATGGAAGATGTACTCGCGAACAAACAACTAGAACTGATGCTGGAGATACACAGCAAAAGAATTCAACAAGAGATTATGAATCTAAAAAACGAGATTCGTGAACTAAAGAGTGAACTAAGTGCGCAGATAACAAAAGTTCGAACAGCACCCGCACCACAAACTACAGCGGCAGATCAGTTCTCTGCTATGGACCCACTCAGGCCACAGGCACAACCAACGGCACCCCCACCACAGTTCCAGCC
>CAZPUM010000045.1:0-5107 GCA_964589765.1 uncultured Methanosarcinales archaeon | reverse complement strand
GCTCGTTTTTCGTCTCCTGACCTGTAATCTGGTTAAGAAGAGGCGTTGCAAACTTATCCTCTATTGTCTTGCTTTCAACAACATTGAAGTCCGACAAATCAGCCAATTCCCAACCCGACCTGTGAATCTCCAGCTCATTTCCGGCCCAAGCACCCTGGGGCATAAACCCTTGCGGGGTTGAGATTATCAGGTTTTCAGTGTGCTCCAATAACTTTCGAATCAGAGAATAGGCCTCATTCTTCTCAAAGTGCTCAATAACATCTCCCATAATCACAACATCATATGACTCCAGTTCAACATCCCGAATATCTTTCCTGATTATCCTGTTGTAAAGGATTTCTTGTAAAGGAGTTATACATTTCTCAAAGGGCTCAACACCCGTTAACTCAATTTGCCAGTTTTCAGGAATAAAATTCTGGCCCATCATCACTTCTATTGAATCGCGAATCAAGAAACCCCATTTTCCGTAACCGCAACCAACATCAAGGATTTTTGTTTTGGGAATGGGCATAGGCAGTCCTTCTTGACTTTTTTGCATCAGAGAGGGTATGTCTTCAACTTTTTCAGAAATAATTCGCACAATTATTGAAAGGATATACTCAATATTACACGGGTAACTTGATGACATAAAGAAAAAATAGGATATAGATATAAAAAATTAGTTACAGCCAGTCTTCTTAGCTAACTCATCAAGACTCAATCTGCCAAGAATCAGTTCGCCGTTAAGTTTCCAGGTCGGGTAGGCCTGGATTCCAGCGGATTTACAGACATCAGTATCGACATCACAAGCCACATAGTCTAAGCTCACGCCGTTGTTTGAGAACAACTCCAACGCTTGCCTCGTGTCGCGGTTCCAGTCAGCACCATACAGCGTGGCAGAATCAGCTATACACTCGAAAATGGTTGGCTCATCAACAATAGGCTCTGCAACAACCTCTTCCTGGATTATTTCCAGTCTTGTTCCGGTCTCTTCAGAAGTCTCTTCAATAAGCTCTTCGACCTCTTGTTCCATCTCTTCGACAGCTTCGTCAACCTCTTCCTCAAAACCTTCTTCGCCTTGATACACAATTATTGCGTCATCACGAAGGTTACCAATCAGTGCGTTGTACTGCTTCACGTACTCCGCAGAGATGTATTCTGAAACCAAAGCGTCCTTAACATCTTCAAACTCCAGATAGCCTGCAGGGATGTCCTCTAGCTTCTCAATAACGTGGTATCCAAACACAGTCTGAACCATGCGCACATCTCCCGGTTTCATCTCGAATGCTGCTTCGTCAAACTCAGGCACCATAAAACCTCTCGGGAATGTGTACTCTCCACAGTTGTCGTTGCCACCATCATCAGATTCTTTTTCAAGTTCGCAGAAGTCTTCACCTTCACGCACCTGGTCATATATCTCTTTGGCTCTTGTAGCAGAGTCTTCACGCTGTGCACTAATCAAGATGTGCCTCGCTCTGACCTGCTCGGGTGTCGCATACTGCTCCTTACTGAGCGTGTAAATATCTCTGAGTTCCTCCTCTGTTGGCTCTTCAACGTCCAAGTACTCTTCTGTGAAAGCATCGATTGTCATCTGTCTTTCAAGCATCTCAAGGAACTGGTCAAGGGTAACATTCCTCGTGGCGAGACCTTCAATGAACTCTTCCTCAGAGACATCATTTGCTTCGAGAACAGCCAAATAGTTGTCCTGGAGCTCTTCAGCAGTGGGCTCCATTCCCGCTGCGACAGCTGATTGAACAATAAGTCTTTCACCAATTATCCTTTCCAGAACCTCTTCCTTTGAAAGTATGGCCTTGTATTGGTCAGGCAAAAGGTTGTACTGGAAGTCTAGCTCGTGCTGATAGATTGGTTGCCCGTTAACAGTCACAAGAACGGCATTCGGGTCTGTCTCTTCTAGCGAAGGCATCGAATATATTCTGTAGCCTATCGCCAGAAGCAAAACGGCAAACAGAATGAGAAGCGCAATATAGATTGGTGTGTCACCGTTCTTTTTAGCACTTTTTGAAGGTGTTTTCTTTGCTACCTTCTTTTTTGTTGATTTTTTAACGGATTTCTTAGATGCTTTCTTTCGAGTGGTCTTTTTCACCATAGTTACCCCCTCTTTATTGGGCCTCTAGAGAGATATTTAAGCATATCGGTAGATACCATTCACAAGTAGAAAAAGCCACATTTAGTGTATAGATAATGCAAAACGGTTATAAATTAGAGCCCTGCCCAGAAACAGGGGTGCGAGTTTGGCAAAGAAAGATGATGAAATTTCCATAGACTTCAAGAAGCTGAGGCATTCAGCAGACAAAGTTCTGAAAAGCAAGCATTTAGACCTGTTTGTGACAGGATTTCTGCTCGTTGCACTGATAATCATAGTTGCAAGCGTCAGGATGATTCCTGAATCGCTACCAATAACTGACACTTGGGCAGAACAGAGTATTTCTAGCAGTGTCCGAGCACAGATAGAACAGAACATTCTGTCCCAGTACCCTGCTTTGCCACCTGAAAATCGAGCTCAGCTCGTCAATGAACAGGTGGCCGAGGCACTCGCACAAAACCCCGCAGAGTACGAAGCGACAAAACAGATGCTTTCCGAACAGTACAAATCCCGTTTAAGATACACAGGAGAGGACGGAGAGCAGTACACTTACCTTGGTGACCTTGACAGCTATTACTGGATGCGTTACACACGCAACTGGCTCGAAACAGGAACAACCTGTGATGATTACAGAGACGGACAGTGCTGGGACACATACATCCTAGCACCTATTGGAGGAGCAATGAGTGAAAACCCAGGCCTCCACGTTTTCGCAATAGGTTATCTTCACAAAATTATGACGATCTTTAATCCTGACAGGCCTCTACCCGCAACCAGCTTCCTTGTGCCTGTCATTCTAGGAACACTTTGTGTTATCCCTGCGTTCTTTATTGGAAGGAAACTTGCTGGAAACACAGCAGGAGTTCTTGCAGCAATAATAGTCAGCCTTCATCCTCTAGTTCTTAGCAGAAGCATGGGTTCTGACAACGACATATGGAACATCTTCATGCCTCTGATGGTTATGTGGATGGCTGTTGAAGCGATAGAATCCAAAAATTGGAAGCTCAAGCTGACTTACGCTGGACTCGCAGGACTGATGGTAGCTATCCACGGAATGTCTTGGGTCGCATGGTGGTTCATCTACATGATTATTTTCATTGCCATGTTGGGCAACCTAGGTTACAGAGCGGTCTCTTACATTTATCAAAACAAGACTTACAAAATCTGGACGGACAAGAAAGTCCAGATGGCCGGGCTTGTTCTGGTTGGATTCTACATCGCAACAGGTATTTTCATATCAATCCTTCCAACAGGGATAAGTGTTGGGGATTACTTAGGACAACCAGCTAATGTTTTCGGCCAATCGGCCTACTTCGACAGAGCTGTAGCAGATGAGTATTGGCCGAACGTTCTGACCACTGTCGCGGAGCTTAACAAGGCGAACTTCAGTATGGCTATGCGACAGATGGGAGGTCTTTACAACGTAGGGAACAAGGCAATACCTCTGTACTTCATAGCTGCGATGATAGGGCTCGTGTTCTTGGTTCTTCCTAGAAACATAAGAAAATGGAAACTGGAACAGTGGGGACTAATGGTTCTTGGGGTTATCATCGCCTTTTACTTGGGACTTAATCCAGACCACGGAAAGTTCACAGTTCTATTCCTATTGATGCTGCCAGTAGCAATCATTGTCATACTGGACATATTAAGAAAATATGAAGTAGACATAGGCGTGGCCCTGATAGTCCTTGTCTGGATGTTAGCCTCAATTTACGCGGCGTATTCGGGAATCCGTTTCATCCTGTTGATGGCACCAGCTTACGCCATAGCTTTCGGCGTTGCAGGAGGAAGAATTTACGAATGGGTTACTGGAGTTGTGAAAAAGGAGTTCAAGCTTAACAAACACCTGACGTCTGTTCTTGTATTCGCAGTAATCTGTCTTGTGCTGATTACTCCTTTCAGCCAGGGCAAGATGACCGCTGAGAACTTTGTCCCCAGTATTGACGATGGATGGTGGGACACGCTCACAAACATCAAAGAAAACTCATCTGAGGACGCCATTATCAACTCCTGGTGGGACTTCGGTCACTGGTTCAAGTACGTTGCGGACAGAAGAGTTACCGCGGACGGTACAACCCAGCACACACACGCACCGCATTGGTTAGGCAGAGCCTTAGTTGCTGAAGATGAAAGAGAAGCTGTCGGCATACTTAGAATGATGAACTGTGGTTCTGATGTTTACCCCGCAGAGGAAGGTAAGGTCGGAGCATACTCCAAGACAATGGAGATAGTTAACGATTCTATTCTCGCCCACAATATTGTTGTTGAGTTAACACGACTAGACAGAGAAGATGCCAGGGAATACATGATTGATGAAGTTGGTTTTACTGAAGCACAAGCAGATGATGTACTTGAGTCAACTCACTGCCCTGTTGTTGAGGATTACTTCATAACTTCAGGAGACATGGTTGGGAAGGCAGGAGTCTGGGCGCACTTCGGGCTTTGGGATTTTGAAAGGGCTTGGCTTGTCGATACAGGAAGAGACCTACCCAAAGAAGAAGCAGTAAGCCACATGGTTGAAAACTTCGGTTACACCAAAGAAGAAGCGGATGCCCTGTATTTCGAGGCTGTTGCTCTTGGTAATGACGAAGGCACAATCAACCGATGGGTCAGTCCGTGGCCCGGTTATGTTTCTCAGAACTGGATTGGCGGATGTCAGGAACAGAACAACGGAACATATATCGCTTGCCCAACCAACCTAGGAATAGGACAAGGTGCAAATGGTGTTATTACGGCTATCGACGCCGTGATTTACAACAAGACACAGGAAAATGACAGCATGCTTTTGATTTCAGCTTATCAGAATGGAAGAAAGCTTGCTAGCGAGACAGGAAAACCTGCAATGTTTGTTATTGCTGACGAAGACGGCATGGAAACAATCAGTTATGGTGATGCTGCATCTAACGTGGCGGTAATTGTAGACACTGTCCAGATGAGAACTCTTGTGGTCTACCCTGAACTAGCAGAATCACTGTTTACACAACTGTTCTACTTGGAGGGCAGATACAACGATTACTTTGAGAA
>CAZPUM010000044.1:0-5395 GCA_964589765.1 uncultured Methanosarcinales archaeon | reverse complement strand
GACGCCAAACGGCCTGAGCCCGCCGCTCTGCGTGCAGAACTGCTTCAGGTTGGCCACGTCCTTGACGATGGTGAGGACGTCCACCGGGCTGTCGTACGTGACCCGGTACCCGGTCGCTTTCTCCTGGCTCCGCTCGACGAGGATGCGCGCATCGGAGAGGATGCCGGCCGCCGTCGCCATGATATGGTCGTCGATCTGCCAGATCTTCTCGATCGCCTCAGGCACGACGAGCTTGTCGACGATGCGCTTGTCCGTGACGAGGATGACGCCATCCTTGCAGACCATGCCGATGGCCGTGTTGCCGAGCCGCACCGTCTTCTTCGCGTACTCGACCTGGAGGAGCCGCCCGTCAGGGCTGAACATTGTGATAGCCCTATCGTATCCCATCATTTGGTGTTGCATCGGTTGCATTTTATGCCTCCACTCCTACGAGTTTTTGTCTTTGGATTTTTCCCGGCAGGAACCTTTCGGTCTTTGCCAGAACGCCACTCACACCTAAAGTGCGAATCGCCACCCTTGTTTTTCCAATGAAAATTGTTATTGTCATTGCGGCTTTTACACGGTTTACATATTGGTGGTTACACCTGAGTATGCCAAATTGTGTTTTTTTGTCGTAACGTACTGAAAGAAGTCCCGCCCCTGCACTGTCAAACAACCCCAGCTTTTCTGCCAAATTTTTTAGCAGAGCTGCCGAGATATCTGATTGGAGAGGTTTTGATGATATTACCTCATAAACGATATATCGTTTCCGTTCTTTTAGTGTCGGTAAAAGGGGCCTCATGCCCTGAATCCCTCCTTTCTCTCGTACATTTCCAAGGACAAGCGCCTCGTTTAAATAGGTTTCGTCGAACACCTACAGTAACAGTGGTGCCTTGGAACCCTTCTGAGGGCCGAGTTTGACGGAGTCAAGCGGTTTACGAGGACTGAAACCATCCCACGAGGGACGAGTGGCAGGCCTCCGCACCACTGAAAAACAGAAAAACATCCAATACTTACTCAGCAAACCCGCATTTTTCCGGGGGCATCCTTATTGATTTGCTGAACAACCCTTTTGTAAGGTGATTAAAATGACAAATCTTGAACAAAGACTAAGAAGGCTTGGCGAAATCACTGCCAGAACAGCAGAGGCCATTATTGAGGATACTGGCGATTGGTATGACAACGCCAGAGCAAAGGCCATAGAGAGTATGGACGGGGTTGCCAAAAAAAGCGATGAGTACAAAGAGAGGTTTTCAGGAACCATAATGGATGCAATCGACAAAGCAACTGATGAAGAGATGTTCAGGGACTTCGGAAGTGCAGTCATGGCAAACCTTAAACTAGGTTACACAGGAGCCAAGATTGCGGGTAAGCAGGGAATGGACGTTGCAAAGATAGCACTGGAGAAAACCGTGTCTGAGTACGACTCACAGATGAACGACCGAGTAGCAGACAAGCCAGAGGCTGTCGGATTCTGGGACGGCTTTGTTAACGCTTACCTCAACAGGCCAGCTGAGAGAAGACCTAGAAGTAAAATCTACACCCAACATGTTACTTATGGTAAAGTGGCAGGATGGGCAACCTGGGCTGTTACGGCCAGCGTAGCAACACTTCCACGTGCAGTACTAACCGCAGTTCCAGTTGTAGCTCATGCAGGTCCTAAGATTTCCGTCTACCTGCATGAAAAAGTTGACCAAGCCAAAGTCCAAATGGACTAATCCTTTTCTTCAGGTTTCATAGTAGGGAACAAGATAACATCACGTATCCCTTCCTGACCTGTCAGCAGAATAACCATCCTATCTATTCCTACTCCTAATCCTCCAGTAGGAGGCATTCCGTGTTCTACAGCCAACAGAAAGTCCTCATCCATAGGATGAGCTTCATCATCCCCTTTCTTGGCATTCTCAACCTGTTGTTCAAACAGTTTTCTCTGTACAACAGGGTCGTTCAGCTCAGAGTATGCGTTTGAAAGTTCAAATCCCATACAGAAGCTTTCAAACCTTTCAATCATCGAATCATCTCCTGTTCTGAGCTTTTTACATAATGGAGTAGACTCGACAGGATGCTCGATGACATGGCAAGGCTGAATTAACTTGTCCTCGCAAAAATGCTCGAACAAAGCAAGAGTTATCTCTCCTCTTGTAGAGGATTCGTCAGCCTTTATGTTGTGTTCTTTTGTCAATTGTTTAAGCTCTTTATCAGTCAGGGCATCAACATCTATGTTGGCATGCTCTTTAATCAGATCTTTCATCTTCAGTCTTGGCCACGGCGAAGTAAAGTCAAGCTCAACATCACCTCTCTTTATTTTAGTGGAGCCGTTAACAGATTTACATGCTTCGACATAACACTCTTCAGTTATGTCCATCATTGTATTGTAGTCGACATAGGCCTGGTAGCACTCCATCATTGTAAATTCAGGATTGTGAGTCTGGTCAACACCTTCATTTCTGAAATTCTTACAAATTGTGTAAACCGCGTCGTACCCTCCTATTATAAGCCTCTTAAGGTAGAGTTCCGGCGAGATTGACAAGTACATTTTCATATCCCAGGCTTTGATATAAGTCTCAAATGGACGCGCGTTTGCTCCGCCATGAATAACCTGTAATGAAGGGGTTTCAACCTCAAGGAACCCCCTTTTGTCAAGAACCCCTCTTACTGCGCGGATAATTTTCGCTCTTTTGACAAAAATGTTTTTTACATCAGGGTTCATCGCCAAATCTAGATACCTCTTTCTGAAACGCAGTTCATCATCCTTGATTCCGTGGTATTTTTCAGGGAGAGGCCTCATAGTTTTACAGAGCATCTCAAACTCGTCAGCAAGAACTGTTAGCTCTCCCGTCTTTGTCTTTACAATCTCTCCTCGGACACCAATCCAGTCACCAAGGTCGTAGAGTTTAAGTTGTTTAATTGCGTCCCCGACAGAATCCTTAGTGAACATAACCTGGATTTTATCTGTAGAGTCCTGAACCTGAGCGAAGGCTAACTTACCCATGTTCCTCAGGAGCATTATACGGCCCGCAATATTGACCTTTTCTCCCGATTTTTCTTCGTCTTTTAGAGACGCATGCACAGTCTTTATCTCTTTAGCACGATGAGTTACATCATAACTGTACGGGAATGGTTCAATCCCCTTTTCTCTGAGAGCATCAAGCTTTCTTAGTCGCTCATTAATCAGTTCGTCCTCTTTAGCCATATTTCAAGTGCCTCGACATTGAATATAAAGGTTTTGAGTGAAAAAGCATTAATAATGATAGGTAATGAGTATTTTATGCACACAGAGGAAGAGATTTTTGAAATTCTTAAGATTAACAGGAATGAAGCTGGTTTGGTTAAGACCCTGGCCAACAAGGTGTTCTTAATTGGAGATAAAGTGCTCAAAATTTATGATTCTGGACGAGAAAAAGAGTGCAAAAACGCAATAATCATGTACAGATTAATGGCAAAAAACAATGTTTCGTGCCCTAAAATCTTTTCTAGCGGAGACAATTACATTCTTATGGAGAAACTCGAAGGAGATATTCTTGAGGAAGGAGATGAAATATTCTACAAAAATTTTGGGCGTTTGGTTGGCAGACTACACAAAATACAGTTCGATAAGTTTGGAGGTCTCGATACAGTTACTTCAGTAGGGCCCCATTTTGAAACTGAGAACGGTCCATACACCAATTGGAAGGATATGCATTTAGATTTAATTAAATTCAGAACCTCTCATCTTACCGAAACCCCTTTCTCCCATCTAATTCAAGATATCATTCGGTTTTTTGAAAAAGTTGAGTTTCCTCCGTTCATACCAACCCTTATCCACGAGGACCTGAACAAAAAAAACATCCTTGTATCTGAAAATCAGGTTTCCGGAGTTATAGACCCAGATGGCGGATACTCTGGCTGTACTGAAGAGGAGCTGATGAGAGTTGAGAAGGCCCATTTTGGAGACGGTAAAGAGAACCTGAGAACCGCCTTCCTGGAGGGGTACCAAGAACACTCAAAACTTATGGATGGATACGAAAAAAGAAGAGCGATATTCAGTTTGTCACGAGAACTAGTTCATGCAGAATGTATCGTAACATTTCCAGATTACAGAGATGAAAACTCCACAAAAGAATCAATAGAAAGAATCTCACTTCTTCTTAAGAACAATGTCAATGGTTGAGACTCGGACATCCTTGCCTTCCTTGTTAGTGAACTCCTCACTCCCAATCAAAATGTCAGTAACCTCTATCTGGTCCTTCAAGAATCTGTGCTTAACAACCTCAACAACATCAACAGCACGAGAAATAAACTTACCTCGCGCCTTAACAATGACTTCAGTTTCATTTTGCGTAGTGAACTGTATCACGACGCCGGTAACATAATTCATGAACGGCTTTTCCCCAACGAAAATGCTGTTGTCTCCAGTCATGATCACTCGTTCTTGGCCTTCTTCGCCTTACGAGTTAGGAAGCCGGCCAAAACATTTCTCAATTTTTTACTCTGTACGCTAGTGTGTTTCTCGACGAGCTTCTTGTTCTTATCAAATTCCTCAGAGTACTCTTTCCCGTAAATTTCAAAGACCTGCTCGCCCTTACTCTTAATCTGCTGTGTCTTAATCCTACCCATGTTGGACCCCTAATTAGTTCGGGAGGGAACATTGGCAGTTTATAAAATTTTGCCAATAACATCTGAAAATTAATTGCTTTAGAGCCGGAAACTGCCAAATTGTCAGATTAAAGCAGTTCTGCGACAATTTTTGCCGTTAAAGTTGCCGCCAAAGAACCCTCCCCTGAAAAGACAATCTCAGCAGAACTGAGATGCTTGATATTGGAAAGACGCTGGACAACATACAATATCTCTCTGCTGGTGAAACCACCAGGAATCCCTTTTTGCGACCCCAAAAAAACAGGGTCCACAACAGAAATATCGATAATAAGGTGGACCTTCTGCCACCCGCGAGCGCGGGTCATAACCGCATCAGTCATCTCAGAAAGCCCGTCAAAGGTTATTTCACGCATAGTGAACATGTTCTTATTAAAGTTAGTTTGTGACGGACAAGTAAACTGGCGGATGCCGAAAAACTGCTGATCGACGTCAAGCCGCATCTCTTCGCGATCTCCTCGGATTACCAGCCGTCGATGCGCAATGGCGATGCCTGGCTGACGATGTGCTGGACTGGAGATGGCAAGCAGATGAATAGCGACATGCCGGAGATCGGTTTCTCTTTGGGCAAGGAGGGCGGCGAGATCTGGTCGGATTACTATGCCATCCCCAAGGACGCACCGCATCGCGAGGCGGCCTATGCGCTGATCAACTATCTGCTCGATCCGGAGGTGAACGCGCGCGAGGCCTTGGCGCATGGCTATCCGGTGGCCGATGCGCGTACCAACGCGCTCCTGCCCGAGGATCTGCTGAGCGACCCGATCCTCTATCCTGCCGCCGAACG
>CAZPUM010000043.1:0-5716 GCA_964589765.1 uncultured Methanosarcinales archaeon | reverse complement strand
CCGGCTTTTCAGCCGAAACCGGTCGCCCACCAATTTGAGGGAAGCCTTTTCGGCGCCCACCACTTGGGTTTGTTTTTGAGAAACCGTGTGATTTTGTCCACTAATTTGTTCAGGCTCTTAATCTCCAGGGCTCTTGTTTGTTCGCCAAGAAGATAGAAAATGCTGTCTCCAACCGAGACAAATAATCCCGCAACAAAACCAAGATAATAAGGGTTAAGGCCTCCTGAAGCAAGAGTTGTAAGGGTCGCGTACCAACCTGTGCTGGTTATGGTTGAAGCCCCGCCAAAAACTGAAACTAGCGCCATAATCATGTAACTGTTATTCACGCCGAGATATTCGATAATATCTCTAGGATGCCAGAATATGAGGAGAATGCTGAATGAGGCAACTATTAGTAGAGTTACAAAAAATCCCCATGCGATTCTCTTTTTCACTGTCTGTATAATACTGTTTAATTCATAATGGTTGTTAATGGAAAGGTATATTATGTGCTATCTCATGGCATCGCTATGAAACAGATAATTTTCACACTAATGATTGCCTGCTTACTCGCTTTTGCTTCGTGTACTGAAACTTCCGGTACTGATGTCCAAAATGGGGAGCAGGGCACAGATATGCTGACAGAAAATCCTGAGGGGAAGCCAAGTTCGGAAGAGAACTCCGGAAGTGCTCTTGATGAGTTATCATCTCTCTTTGACATTCAGAAAAACCTTGAGTATATGGTCGAGTATGAGATGACCACTAAAGTAATGTCAGAAGAGACTTCGGGTGTTATGACACAATACGTCAAGGGTTCAAAGATGAGGATGGATTTCGCCGGTGATGGAACGGAATCTAGAACAATACTTCTTGACAACTCCATTATTACCTGTTCTAAGGATGGGGAGTGGATGTGCTTTCTGATGGATAGCCAGGAAGACTCGTCGTTTAACCCTGACGAGTTCAGACAGGATATTGAATCTGAAGATGATGTCAATGTCCGAATGGCAACCCCACGAACTATTGCAGGTAAGCTTGCTGCTTGTTTCGTAATAAATATGCCTGACTCAACCACTGAATACTGTCTGAGCAAAGAGGCTGTTCCGCTTTACATAAAATCTGAAATTGATGATTATATGTCTGAAATGACAGCCACAAAGTTTTCAACATCTGTATCTGACAGTGCTTTTGAACCTCCTGCTGAGCCAACCGATTACGGTGAAATGCTGGATGGTTTAGACCTGGGTGCTTACACCTAGGATTATTTTTTTTACCATTGGGTGCTGTACCCCAATCCAACGCCTTCCTGTGAGGCGAACACAGAATAGATGTGGTTTGTTCCGTTTGGATTAATCGATATTCCAATTTTGTTCTTTCCTACAATAGGAAAAAAGTTGAACTTTTTTGTCTCATAGGTTTCATCCAGATTATCAGGTAACTCACCTGGCTTAACCATCCATTTAGCAACAAAGTAAGGTATTAGTGCCCCTGCAACAACATCTTCCCAGTGGTGTGCGGGTGGGTCGTAGTAAACAAAATCATCTGAAAGGATATGTCTTTTCTCTGTTAATCTGCTGATTCCTGTAATGGTGGCTAGTGCCAAAGGAAGTTTAGCCTCCTCAAAACCGTATTTAAAGTAAAGGTACCATGCTCCGCTGAAAGACGCGGAGGTATGACCTGAAGGAAATGAGTTGTTTGATTGTCCTGCAAGTGTGTAAGGATACCCCTCTGCGGAGGGTCTTGGTCTGCCAACAGCGATTTTCAGGCCTTGGGTTATTCCTGTTACAACAGCTTCATACTTCAACCATTCAAGTCTATCCTTATGGTTGTTAGCATAACTCCATGATAAAGCAACAGTTGAGAACTGTGCTATGTCTCCGAATCTTCTCAAGTCATCTTCAATTTCAAGTGTTTCAAAATGGTGGTTCATATATTCGAGAGCCTGCATATGTAAATCACGTTCGGGCTCTTTTAGTTGAAACTCTCTTTCAAACTGTTCGCCAAGGCTTTTTTCAGTTACCTGTTTTGTTTCAACATGTTTTGTTTCAGCATTTGCAGAAGAGCAAAGAATCAAAGTTGCTAGACCTGTAGCAATAATATTCCTGCCCCATTTCACATTTTTGGGCTATATTTAGACTAGTTAGTGTTGTGGCTTGTAATGTTAGGACTGATTCTTACTGATGTGAAATGCTACTTGAAGTATATACTGTCTTGTTACTGATTTTACAAGCTTAAATCTGACAACAATTTTGTAATGGTTAATTATTTATTTCTCCATGCACCAGATTCAATATGTTCGATTGGTATAAACGGAAACTTCCACTGAAAAGTGTGGCTCGAAAATTAGGAATTCCTATTGTTGTTGCTGCAATAATGTTCTCGGGGTCTGCCTGCTCAAGAACCCCCCCGGATTCTGTCTCAGTAACTCCTGAACAACTGTATGAGAATATTTACCATCATGCGCGTCATAGTGATAAAACAGAAGCGCAAGCCGCTCTTCTGGCCGCTGAAGGAATGAGGGTGATAACTGGGGAAAATCAACTTCCTGAAGAAAGAGAGGTCACGAGAAAGTTCTTAAATGAGATGAAAAACGATGCCAATAGAATTTCTGATGACCTGCGAAAGCACAATCAAAATCCTGACGATGGGTCAAATGTAATAGGTACTGAAGACGCAGGATACGAGTGGTAATTTCAGCTGAAATGCCTGTTACTAGCGTCGATGTACTGCAGAACCTGTTTTACAACATCGCAACCATGAATTGCTCTGGGCGTGTGTCTGAAATAACCTTCTGAGTGAAGGTTTACAACAAATCTTTCAGGGGTGATTTCATTAACGATAACTGTCAGTTTTGGACGGTTATCTTTTGCTGGTCTTATCGCTCTGAACTCTCTATCAGCTCTTAGGCCAATCTCGTTATTGTGTTTTAACTCTTCATTTGTAGTTGGTGCTAAAATTAGGTCCAAGTCATCAAGCATGCCCATTAAATCAATGTAGGGATGGTTGTAACCCTGTCCGCGTCTTTGAAAATCGGTTGTCATTCTTTTAGGAATGATTGTTGATTTTTAAGTCTACTACTTCGGGAAACCTTTAAAAACGATTCAGTAGCACTGACGACAGACAGCCCCGTAGTGTAGTGGCCAATCATCCGAGACTCTGGATCTCGGGACCGCGGTTCGAATCCGCGCGGGGCTATATTTCTACCTCGGACCAAAAGAGGGCTAAATTGTTACCAAAAATCGAAGGCTCCCTTAAAAGAATTTGATGGCACTGGAAATTATATGGTGAAAGTGCACCCAGAAGGAGAAATCATCGACCCGAAGTATCGGTGGATGCACGAATGTGACATCTTCGAGCAGATAGAAAAAACCAAGGTCACTGTTGACGACAAGGAAGTCCCACTTCTGGACAAGAACAAGGAACTCATCGGCAACTTTGTTGATGACGCAAGGAAAGGAAAGACGTTCACAGGCTGCCCCAGGAAGAAAGTTGGAAAGCCTCGGCAAATCAAGTATATCCAGGACCTGAAAAAGCTTGATGAATACCACCGAAAGCCACTGGATGAAATCACGCAGAGGGAGCTGGAGAACTTCATACTGGACCTCGAAGAAGGCAGATACACCAAGAAGAACGGCAAGCCATACGCTGATGAAACCCAGAAAGTCATCAAGAAAATCATCATCAAGTTTCTGAAATGGCTTCACGGCGAGAACTCGGAAAGGTTTCGTGAAATGACTGGTTTCATAGAGACCTACCACGAGCCAAAAGATTATGCCTGCCTCTCCGAAGAGCAAATACAAGCTATGGTGAAGCGTATCACCAGCACGACACCAGAATTACTGTTAAGGAACAAGGCAGCCATCATGTTTCTCTTCGACAGCGGGGTGCGGGCTAACGAACTGGCAAACATCCGCTTACAGCACTTGTCCTTGGAAAAAGTAGATGTAGGGAATGGGGAGAAGAAACCGACCTTCAAGGTGAGAGTCGAATATAGCAAGACTAAGAAGCGGACCATCGCACTACCTCTTTGTGAGAAGGAATTGAGGGAATGGCTTGCAATTCATCCACTCCCAGATGACCCTCAGGTGCAGTTGTTCCCGATGTCCTATAGCAGTCTCAAAAATATGGTCAAGAGAGCTGGACAGACTATCAGCAAGCCCCTAACACCACATGGTCTTAGGCACTCCTCTGCTACTTACTGGGCAAGGCACCTCAACCAGTATGCTCTCTGTTACAGGTTTGGCTGGGCAACCAGCAGTAGAGCACCACAGAGGCATATCGACAGGCTTGGACTGGCACAGGAACGAGTAGTTGAGGTTGTCCATGCAGAAAACACTCAGAAGCTTGCCCGAGAGAATGAGGATTTGAGACAGAGACTCATCATGCTGGAAGAACAGATGCAGCGGTTCATGGAGGAAGATATCCGAGAAGTGAGGAGACTCATTCAGAAAGAGAAACGAAGAGAGGGTTGATTTGTTGTCACAACCCTCGCATTCACCCAAAGGAACACAGCGTCTGGGCGCTTAACATACCCTTTATATAGAAAATTTCCTTTCCGCCTTCTGTGGTGCCATCAAAAAACACTATAGGGTTGCCTTGATGAAATACTATTTTCACGAGGGTAAATATAGCGACTTACAAGACTATTCTGCATCAACAAAGCTCAAATACATGAAAAGATATGCAGAAAGAGAACTCAATGAAGTTCTCAGTTTGTTAGAGCTCGAATTTAATGTTCGATTGGGAACTGCCTGGGTTAGCAAAGCCACATTTGGACTTGTGTTTGTAGATTTCACTCCAGAAAAAACAGGACCTTCAATCCTTGGTGCGCATAAACGCCTTTTTGAGCTTATATCCGATGATGTCAAGTTCTTAATCGTCTCTAATAAATTGGGAAGGAATTTTCTGCGTAAGAGAATAGGTGATTATGAAGTTCTTGCAATCAATATCAACTCATACAAGACGTTCATTAGCTCATTTAGAAATCAGGAGAAGCGAATTCGGCTTTATTTGAACAAACTTACTCGGGATGAAGAGGAGATAATCAATAATTGGCTCGCTTCTAAGGAACCAAAAAAGACACACATTCATCTGACGCAGGAAGATTTACTTGACCACTTAGCAGGATTGAATTTAGATACTATAGAAAAATTTGAGGCATTCAGAGAGCGAGTAAGCATTTTGTTTGAGAACAAATTCATCCATAATTACCGAGACTACCAAGAAAAGCTCGACAAGTTCAAACAAATGATAGAAGATGATTCGGTGAAGGAAACTGCCTTGTCCAAATATCTCCACGAAAATTTGTGGATACTTGACTTTACCTATTTACGGTTGGATGAAATCGAAAGAGAGTCCAAAACTAATACGGGGAATGTTGATATATACACATCACAAGAATACATGGGTATCAAGAGCGATGTGATAATAGAAATGAAAGTTCCACGGGACAAAGTCATTACAAAGTATCGTAACAAGCCCGCCATCACAGCAGCAGTAGGAAAGGCTTTGTCGCAGGCAATTAATTATATGGAGAGTCAAAAAAGCGAGATGCGTATACTTCAGGGGATTGTGATACTTGGAAAGAAAAAGGAGTCATTCATTGAAATTTTAAACCAATATCTCTCAAACATTCGTGTGGTTACTTACGAAGAGCTGGCAGACCCGTTTGTTGGGAAATCGGATGAAGAGAAGGAAGAGATTAAGCTGCATCAGAAGAACAACCTTGATGCGATTC
>CAZPUM010000042.1:0-6730 GCA_964589765.1 uncultured Methanosarcinales archaeon | reverse complement strand
AGTTGTGGTTCTACATAATTTTTTAAGTACTCTTTTTTTCCCTTTATTGTGAAACCCTTCCTAATAATATCAGATGGTTGTACTTTGAGGTGTAAATATTGTTTCTATACAATATCTGATTCTTTTGGAAATAATATGTTGGATTTGGATGCCACTTTTGATTTTTTATCTCAGATAAGAGAAGAAATTGATAAGGATGTGCTTATAACTGGAGGAGAACCCTTTCTACACCCGGGCATATATGACTTCTTGGATTGCCTAGGTTCTGTTGGTATGACTGCCAGGATAAACACCAATCTTACAAAATATGATAGGGTTGAGTTATTGGAGCGGAAGGGGGTTATTAGTCGTATTGATACCTCTGTTGATCACATAGACAGAAAAAAACACAATTCTGTTAGGGGTGGTTATGATGTCACTTTCAAGTCTATAGATTGGCTATTGGAAAATGGCATTCCTGTGGGCATAACTGTTCCTTTATCTCATGTGAATTTTGAGGATACTTTAGATATATTCCGAGAATTTTCCATTAAAAATCCTGAGTATATTTTTTTCCAACCTGTAGATGTAAGTGGTTATGAACAGAAAAAAGACCACTCTTTACAAACACTAGATGAAGAACAACTGAGGTCTTTATTCGCTGATTTAGAAGTCTGGGCTGAAGAGACTGAGAATGATTGCGCATTCAACTTGATGAAGAAGTTCTATCTTTCAAGAGAAATCCCCTCAAGACCTTGTTCAATGAAATCCGAATATTTTGTGATAGATGTGGATGGTTCAGTAGTTCCATGTTTCCATAGGAAAGATTTGCAGGCAGGAACTATATATCAACCCGGAAGAGAAGTATTAAGACGGTTAAGCAAAAGTCAAGAAAGCATATACGTCCCTGATTGTTTTGGGGAAAGATGTATTCCCTTATTCCCAAGTGCTGAATAAATCTCTGATTTTTTTTATGTCGGCTTTGACAACTTCATATGTTAACTCTTTTCCAAGGTCTTTGTATGCTAATGTGGGATCGCCAAGTATGCCGTTTGGAGATATATCTTTAATGTCTCCTCCCTCTAAAAGAGCTTTGTGGTCATATGAATAAATCCTTCCTTGCTCAACCTTTTTTGTTCTTACTGAATCAGGATAGAACGCCATCATAAACGAAGTCTCGTGAAGGCAGGCATGGCAAGAGTGCACTTCGTGTTTGTCTAACTTACTCCCAAGATTTTTTCTACAAATTGTATCAACAAGACTGTCAAAGTTATCTAGAATTATGAACTCTACTTGAGACTTAACGCTTGTTTTAATCTCTTCCAATCTTTCCAATATAGGACCTATATTTCCTCCATGTGTTGTAATAATTACTATGTTTTTGAATCCATGCTTTGATAATGAATGGCAAGATTCCTTCACTGTGGCCACCAGAGTATCTTTGGAGAATGTTATTGTTCCTGGGAAACTCATGTGGTGCGGACTATACCCTATTGGAAGAATTGGAGCCACTAAAGTATTTTTTAGAGATCGAGCGACTAATTCTCCTATTGTGTATGCGGAAAGAGTGTCTGTAGCTATGGGAAGATGAGGTCCGTGTTGTTCCATTGCGCCTATCATCAAAACAACATTTTTATGACCCTTTTCAATTAGATTATTGACTTCAGGAGAGGTTAATCTTTCTATGAAAACTTCATATTTCATATTAATGGTAATTAACCTAGATTTAAAAAGAATCCTGGTAATGTGAGTAGAGTGGCCTTGCCTTTAGGTTAAGTGTTTTCAACTTTGACATATCGAAAGTTTCCTTCTCCATCATAACCATTCTTCGCTTCTATCATTCTTTTGACAATCATGTTCAACCCTCTGCGAGGCAAGAATGAAGAAGTGGTTCTCATATCCTAAGAGGCTGAATAGAATATTAATAGTTTTTGTGAAGATTTAGTTCACATGAATACAGGTGTTCCAGGCGCCCCATCCTGTGCTTGTACATGTTCTGCTCTGCGTTCCACCGTTATTGCATCCTCGGTATTTGCTCCCAAGGCATTTGCTTTCTTCTATTTCAAAATCAATTCTGGCGCTATACAACTCAGAACCATCTATGCTAAAGTCGGGGTCAATATTGTGTTCGCATATACCCGCGGGGCCCTTGTCCCATTCTGCACCGTAATATATTACTGACTCGCTCTCCATAATGCCCGCGGGGTTTGTCATCAATCTTCCTCCCCAACTACACTCTTTTGGGCTATTAGATATTCTATAGAAATCTTTGCTGTCAAAGTACTGTTTGTTTGGGATGAAGTTTTCAATACTGCCCAGGTCCTTACTGAAGTAAAGCAGGGGGGGGTTCTCAAGACCTTGTATTGCGGTACCTATGTAGATGTTGGCAAAGTCCATGTACTGAACTCTCCCGCCAACTGTTATAGCAACAGAATCATCAATCTCAACAAAGTCTTCTCCATTTGTTGATGTGGCCAATCTCATCTGACCACCTGTGTTCTGTGCTTCATAGAAGTAAGTCATGTAGAGTACTCCGTCAACAAGAATGGTGTTTGGGTGGCCTTTTCCATAAGGAACATTTTGTCCCTGAGGTGCAAAGTATCCTGTAGAGTCAAGGACTCTGCCAATTTCATTCCAGTTTTGGCCGTCACAGGACCACTGTCCGAGGATTTTGTTGCCATCTCTTTGAGGAGTTCTGGAACGTACAGTACCATCGTGGTTGTAAGTGTATGCCATGTTGTCTCCTTCGTAATATACATAGTATACAGGATTGCCATTACAACGGTTGCTCATGCTTCCAGGTAGCTTAATTGCAGCAACATCACAACCACCGTCATCAAGAATTTGGATGTTTGTGAATTTAGTGGTTGGACTCGTACTAGATGCGTAGAAAACCGCATCTAGCTTTCCAGTTGGGCTTCTTCCACACCACCAGGCTCTTATTGTATTTCCATCCTGCATGATACTTGGCTGGTAGTCATAACCTGTGTGTCCATCTGTTAAATCTCCTGCTAGGAAAGTGCTTGTGAATCGGGGTTTTCTTGCGAACGTTGCAAAATCATCTTTACCGTCTCCGTTATAGTCGCCTGGTACAGGAGTTTCAAGTCTGTATCCCTGACTTACTGACTGACCATTCTTCACGTGCCAGGTTTCACTTGATGCGCGCCAAACTGCTAACTCATCAGTTCCGTCTCCGTTGTAGTCGCCAGGAGTGCCAAAGTCGTAAAACATGTCATATTCTCTCGCGTGTTGACCGTATGTTTGAGTTATTAACTGTCCATTGCTACTTTGTTTAATCTTCCATTCAGCGTTTACTGGCCTGAAGTATGCTAGGTCTGCAAAGCTGTCTCCATCATAATCAGCGGGAGCGGGGTAAACGCTGTAGTGGTCGGGTTCTTTTTTCCAGTTAAAGAAGAAAGCATCATCAGGGTATGGCATGAACACTTCGGTTCTTGTACCTCCTCCTGAAAGTCGGATGTGCCATGTGTTGTCAGATTCTCTTGCCACTGCAACATCTGTGATTCCATCACCATCGTAATCAGCATGTGCGGGAAGGTCCCCTGTGGGGTTACCCCAGGGTATGGTGATTACTTGGTCATCTGAGCTTCTTTTGATTATCCATTCTGAATAAGGTCCTCTGTATTCATCTTTGTCGTACTTGCGCCAAACTGCCAAGTCTGTGACTCCATCGCCATCATAATCGCCTGGTACGGGGGTGTCTCCATACTCGCCAAAGTGGAGTTTAATTTCCTGTCCTGTGCCACTAAACTTAATGCTCCATGGCGCAGCTACCTCTTTTTCTATTGTTGGTACGCTACATGCTCCAGCACAGCAATAATTTGTATCTGATGCCTCTATGTTTGTGCCATTACAGATATTAGGGGGCGGGCAAATACTGCCTCCTTGGTCTGCACAGGTTTGTATTTGTTGTAAGCATTCTTCTGGACAACATCTTTGTGTATCTGAAACCTTGATGTAACTTGTACTACAGTATTCGTTCTGTGCGCATATTTTCCCCCCTATCTCTGCGCAGGTACTGTTTGGAATTGTTGCATACACATAACCTGCAACCCCTTTGTACAACCAATCGCCGGGCGGGTTTTTCTTCGCATTCTCGCTTATCGTGTAAAAATGATCGTTGATTTTGGGGTTGAAGAATCGATAGATAGGAACAGTGTTTTCTGTTTGGCTAGTGTGGACGTATCCAATCACTCCTTCGTAACGCCAGTTATTATCATTCTTTAATATCTCTGCTTCCTGTTGGTTGGCGGTGTAGAAATGGTCGTTTAGTCTAGGGTTCCAGAACCTATGAAGAGCTTGTGTTCCAGTTTTTTGTTTGGCTAGAATGTGTGCTTCAATTCTTTCAAACCTGTATATCCGTCCTTTTTCAACAACAGTCTTCTCAATTTCATTTGTTGTGTAGAAATGGTCTCCTAACTCTCCGCTCCAGAACCTGTAGAGTGGCAGGTATTCTCGATAAGATGCAGGGTTTGGTATTGAATCTGCATTAATTTGTAGAGTTCTACTGAAAGCACTGCCTGCAATATTTTCCTCAAAATTAGGTGCGATAAAAATTCCTGCAAACCCGACCAAAGCTACTATGAGAACAATTCCAATCAGGTGGTTTGGATAATTTGCCATTTATATCTAATAAAACTCCAATCTATTCTTTAAATAGTTTATTAGAAAATATGCCCCCGCCGGGATTCGAACCCGAGTCTTCGGATCGAAAATCCGAAATGATTGACCGGACTACACTACAGGGGCGCAAAATTAAGGAACTGGATTTTGTGTGCCAAAAACCTGTGATTTTCGAGCACATTGGATTCAAAGAATCCAATCCGGTATTCTCCTGAGAATTCTATTCCCTTTTTAAAAGTGATGTATGTGAGTTAGGATGCGGGATTTTTCTGCGGTGCAGGTTGGTTTCAGCACTCGTAAACTGTTTGACTTCGTCAAACTCGTGCTTCAGGTTTGTTCTAAGGCATCCAATAGTAACCTTTTTATGAACTGCGGAGAAAAGAATATCATGAAATGCGAAGGAACAATGTGGAAAAATTGTAGGGACAGATACATCGATTATGCCTACTTGGTATTCAGAGTCTTAATTGGTTTGGCTTTTATGCAACACGGTCTTCAGAAGGTATTCGGTCTTTTAGGAAAAACGCCTGCTGAACCTTTCTCAATTTATTGGCTTGCGGGTATTGTTGAATTAATTGGAGGATTTCTGGTTATTATTGGCCTTTTCACAATTATAGCTGCAAGCGCAAACGCCCTTCTGATGCTCATAGCGTACTGGTATGCGCATGCTTGGCCGTTTTGGACTACTGCGATATCGCCGATAGCTAACAGGGGAGAACTTGCGGTAGTGTATTTCGCAGCATTCCTTGTAATTGCGTTTATTGGTGGTGGAAAATACTCTATTGATGGGAGACGTTAAAGTATTTCTTCAAGCCTTAGGTCTTCCATTGGGTCTCTTGGGTCTCCCATGTAGATTCTTCTTATGAGTCTCGCGACTCGGCCATCTGCGCCGAGTATGCCTTCTCGGGGTGGTCTAACAACGGAAATATAGTCCCAGTTAGCTGAGTCTATGTGATAGTCCATTTCATTGGACCAATGGAAAACGCGGGTTCTGGCGTTCGCTCTTGTTTTTGGAGCTAACCCTGTTGTTCCGTAGAACATCTCTATCTCTTCATCGGCTAATACCTTTCTGTGTCCCCATTTGTCAGCTATCTTTTCAAACGCACCATCTGGCCCGATTTCGTGATACTTGATCATAAGATGTCTGGCTGAATCACTTTGAAGACCTTCTGCTTTGCTGGCAACACCTTTTGTCATGAGTCTGAACTTCAATGCGTGGTCAAAGCGGTCGTATAAGTCAATAGCATTGTGTTCTCTTAATGCGGATATTGTGTCATCAAACGCGTCCAATGCTTCCTGTCTTTCTGCGTCCAGAGAATTTTCTAGATGTTCGTGGATTAGTTCTTGATATGTTTGGAGTGTGTCAAAAGCACTAAGTTGTTTTCCGTTACTGAATCGCATTCTGTATCTTTTTCCTGTTAAATCTCTGCTAACTTGGTGCGTCTCCCAAATAGGATTTTTTAGTTCCATAAATGGTAGTTTAACATTTTCAAGCAGGTCCAATACGAGTCCTGTTACTCCTACTTTCAGGAATCTGGCGTATTGTGACATGTTTGTGTCTCCGCATATCATGTGAAGTCTTAGGAATCTTGGGTCTGCGTGGTGCCATCCTTTAGGGCTTATGAACCCTCTCTTGGGGAACGCTGGCGAATCATTATTGGATGTGGTTTCGTAAGAAAATATTGCCCTTAACATAACCGCTCTGGGACTTAGTACAAAGTAGTTACCTTCAACCCCATTTTCGTCGTAACTTTTACAGACCCCTCCTGACCCGGTCATTATCTGTCGGGCTACCAAAAAGGGGATTAGTGCCTGGTTCAGGTGTAATGCCAACCCCTTAAGTTTTGTTGAGTCTTCTATGATTTCCATTCCATCTGCAGCGCCCCGTGCTTGCATACGCTTGCGCATAATCCGCAAAGGCGGCAGAGCTCCGGATCCAGACCCATCGTTTTCTTTTCATCCAGAGTCCTGGCATCATACGGGCAGACAGTGACGCAGCGGAGACAGCGGGTGCAGACTTCCGGATCGAATCGGAACTTAAGTCTGCCGAAAAGTTCCGCCTTTGGAAATTTCGTCAATGCCGCGCGTGAAACTCCGGGAATACTTGTAT
>CAZPUM010000041.1:0-8525 GCA_964589765.1 uncultured Methanosarcinales archaeon | reverse complement strand
TGAGATGGTATTAATTCTTGGTTCTGTTGTGTCGGGTGTTGGTGTAACGTACAAATCAAAAAATGATACCAAACCGTTGAATGTTCCGCCATCAAACACAGATGTACCTGTGTCGGTTGTTGCTGTGCTTGAAGTATTGTATGTTCCACCATCTGCTTCGCCAGTGACGATGGCTGTCATGGTAGAGTCTACAATATACGTTCCACCGGTAGCATTAGTTGCCAGCACCATAGGTACAAACAGAAGTGCCACAACCAAAATTAGAGTGGTTCTCATTGACTTATGGGCATACTCCGTCAGGGTCCGATACCACAATGTATGTCTCAGCAATCATGCCGTTAATATCAATAACGGTGTCATAGATTCCAACTTTTATCAGATACTGTCCAACATCAGCACATGTTAGTGGCGCAATAACTGTTTGAGGGTCAGTTCCTGTGTCAATAATTGTATCACTCCCGTCATATAGAGTATAACTGAAGTCATCTCCCGTACCGCCATAAGTACTTCTGATTAAGTCAAATGCGGATACGTACGCAGTTTTGTTGTACGGATCTATAGGAGTAGACAGACCATTAAACACAGACAGACCTGTCTTTGAGGTGTTGCCATAGATATCATAATTGGGGATTAAATCTTCGCTTCCCGCTCCCGTATCGGAAAGTAACGCCAGTTGTGTCATTCCACTACCGCCATTATACCAAGGCCTATCATCTTTTCCATATATTGTGATATTCCAAACATCTTCTGATTGGCCACCAAGCATTAGTGTTTCAGTGTCGCCATCCATAGATAAGAATGTTTGATAGTCTCCCGCATCATTGTGGTAAGAGTAAAAGTTTGGATATAAGTTTATTGAACTGCCCATGTAGAACTCAGAACCTGGCATCATAATGCTTCCAAAGCTTTGACCAAGTACCAAGCTTCCAAAATCATTTTCTGTTCCCAATGTTTTCATCCACGAGCCCTGAAAGTAAATGCTCAAGTTCTTATCCTCAGATAATGTTATGTGACTGTTAAAGTTGGCCTGTTTTGAGGTATTTGTGTCTGTTGAAGTGTTAGCCCATCCCGCGGCTGCGGAAGCATATCCGCCTCCGCCAACAGAGCTCAAACAGTTTCCGCCAAAGATACAGATGTCTTTTCTGGCAGAAATATTTCCCATCACATCAAGAGTTTGGTTGGGGGAACTTGTATTAATTCCAATTTTTCCATCAGAAGTAATAAACAAGAAATCAGTTGAATTCGCACCCAATCTTAGAGATGAACCTGTAGCTGTTGCTCTAACTGAAAATACTGAATCTGCGTTGTTCTCAAAGACACTCTGACTGATTGTGTAAATATCTTCAGCAATAGAATACATATCAGCACCGCTTCTTTGGAGTAACATCTGGTCGCCACCAACAAGGTATCGCCAGACATTTGATCCTGTTTCATTAAAAATAAGTGTGGGTGTGGCTGAGTTGATCTTAGGATTGAGTATGGTGGTAGCGTCAGTTCCTGTTACTGTCCAGCCTCCTATTTTGGTGGTGTTAACTTGGGAGGCGTTGTTGATGTATCCTTGGGATGAGAACCATTCGAGTCTTTCACTGCCCGAAAAGTCAAGGTCTTGAGCCTCAATGGAATAGTCTTTGTAGTAACGTTTTCCAAACTCAAGAGATGTTGTGAACAATGACTCGTCCATCTGGACATTCCATGCGCCATCTACAATACCGCCCGTAAATGTCTCAGTATAGATTTGGTTTCCACCGGTTGGAGCATCCCATATAGTGATAGTAAGGTCCGCACTGGAAACTGTTGTTCCGCCGTTGGTTACATTTGAACCATGGTCGGAAAATGACGTTGGAACTGCCAGAGCGACTGGCATAATAATTAGCGCTATCAATGTTAGTAGTAAGTATCTCATCCACACCACCTTGTAGTATCTGTCGAAATACTGTTTAAAAAGGTATCTAAAAAGAGAAACTTACAGCAGTCCGCCGTAAGCTAGGAAAAGAGGAATAAACACAAGCGCAACAATAGTCATTAATTTGATGAGAATGTTCAGGCTTGGTCCTGCTGTGTCTTTGAATGGGTCACCAACAGTGTCACCAACAATAGCCGCCTTGTGAGCATCACTACCTTTTCCGCCATGTGCGCCAGCCTCAATATGCTTCTTTGCGTTGTCCCATGCTCCTCCAGAGTTGGCCATCATCAAAGCTAACATGACTCCTGAGGCAAGTGAGCCCGCAAGCATTCCTCCTAGCGCCTCTAAGCCAAGTAGCAGACCAATAACTATCGGTGCTAGAACTGCTAGCAGACCAGGTAGAATCATCTGTCTTAGGGCCCCGCGTGTAGCTATGTCAACACAACGGGCATGGTCCGCCTTGGCTTTGCCTTCCATTAGTCCTTTGATGGTTTTAAACTGTCTCCTTACCTCTTCAATCATCTCAAATGCGGCTTTTCCAACTGCGCTCATTGACATGCTACTGAAAAGGAAAGGCAACATTGCTCCTATCAGCAGACCAATAATCACTATTGGGCTTGTCAAGCTGATACTAGTCAGTCCTGCCTGGGTTGTGAAAGCGCTGAACAGTGCCAAAGCGGTCATTGCTGCGCTTCCAATAGCGAATCCTTTACCGATAGCTGCGGTTGTGTTGCCTGCACTATCAAGAGCGTCTGTTTTCTTTCTTACTGCGTGGGGAAGTCCTGCCATCTCTGCTATTCCTCCCGCGTTATCAGCAACAGGACCGTATGCATCAACTGCAAGTGAGATTCCCAATGTGCTCAGCATTCCAACTGCGGCAATTGCGATTCCGTAAAGCCCACCAAAATGGTAGGATATTCCAATAGCAATCACAAGAATTAGTACGGGAACGGCTGTGCTTTTATTACCTACCGCAAGACCTTCTATGATGTTTGTTGCGCTACCTGTCAGGCTTGCTTTGCTTATGTTTTGTGTAGGACTGTGGAGAGCACTGGTGTAGTACTCAGTAACGATGCCAATCAGAACTCCCGCGATAAGTCCTGAGATTGTTGCCCAGAACAGGTTCAGAACTCCAAAGTAATAATTCACAAGGAAGTATGTTCCAACGGCAACAATAAGGCTAGCTATCAATAGTCCTCTGTGAAGCGCCCAGTTAATCTTGGTGTCATCATTAGTTCTTACGAAGAAACTTCCAATAATACTTGCTATTATTCCTAGACCGGCTAGTACGAGAGGGAATAGAACACCTTGCATGTCGAACACAATAACCCCAAGTATCATAGCGCTGATTAAGCTTCCAACATAGCTCTCAAAAAGGTCAGCGCCCATTCCCGCAACATCTCCAACATTGTCTCCAACATTATCAGCGATAACAGCAGGGTTTCTTGGGTCATCCTCAGGGATGCCCGCCTCTACCTTTCCGACAAGGTCTGCTCCAACATCTGCTGCCTTGGTGTAGATTCCTCCACCCACCCTTGCGAATAACGCGATGGATGATGCTCCAAAACTAAACCCTAGAATCAAATCTAGATTGGCAATGTTGGATTCTACCCCGTAGACGAGCATCAGAATAAGAATTCCTAGTAGGCCTAGACCAACAACACAAAGCCCCATGACCGCTCCCGAGCGGAAAGCTATCTGAAGTGCTTTGTTCAGGCTTGTTCTTGCTGCCTGGGTGGTCCTGACAGCAGCCCTTGTTGCGATTCTCATCCCTATATAACCTGCCAGCGCAGATGCTATCGCTCCAAAAACAAAAGCAATCGCTGTTCCTGGCGCAATAAAGAACCAGAGCAGTACTGCTACTATAAGTACGAACACTGCCAGAATCTTGTACTCTCTTTGTAAAAAGGCCATTGCGCCTTCACGAATATATCCTGCTATCTCCTTCATCTTAGGTGTACCCATAGGCTTTTTCTTGATGCTGGCCGACAGGAACCAAGTGAATATCAGGGCGATAACCGCTATAACAATTAGTCCATAGATTGTGTACATTTACTTTACCCCACAAATCCCTTTTAGCGACGAAAATGAAAAGGGGATATATATTCCTTACTGTCGCACCGCGGTGAACTGCTTGTCACCAATTGATACAACACTCGCACAGTGGGGGCCCAACCCCACACTCGTGTTTTTGTTTTTATCCAAGGCGGTGCTTGATATCCTTATTGAATTGTTGTAGTCACAATAACCTTTATAAATCTCATTCCTCGGTGTATTCTCTATATGAGAGGTGGCTCAGTGAAGTTCTCAAAAAAAGGTTCTATGCAATTAGGCGTAGAGGCAATTATTATCTTAATCATCGCTATCGTTCTGCTTGGAAGTATTATCTACTTCCTTAACCAGTACATAACTGCTGGAAGCGGAGGAGTGAAACAGACTCTGGAAGGAAGTATTGGTTGTGGAAGAACACTTAACCCAACGGAAGGAACACCAATTTTGCCAGAGGTTCTTGAGGTTAAACTTAGCAAGGAAGAGTCTATGGAGCTCTGTGTCTATAACGACTTTGGTAAGCAAATAAAAGAGGCCAAAATTTCAATCGGTAAATGTTTATTACCCGACCTTGAGGATGCACAGGAAAACGTTCTAAAAGCCAGCAGCTTGCCATTAGACTTGGACAGAAGCTCTACCAGAGCCTACGAGTTTAAACTGTCTGTTAACAAAGCTGTTGTTGAACCTTTGTATGGGGGCTCAGCAGAGGATTCAATTGGCGAGTGGATCTGCGCAGTAAGTGTAACAGGAGAGGACAGTGTTGGAAACCCAGCAAGTGTTGGTCCAGCTCAGCTAAGAGTTATCGTGGAGTGAGAAAATGAAAAGAACAATCACAAGACAAGAGGAGTTCGAAATTCTCAAGTTAGTGCTAGACAAGTTTTTGTGGCTTGGCGTCATAATTATGGCGTTCGGGTTCTACAAGGTTGTCAGCATCACTGACGATTTCTGGTACGGATTCAGTATACTTATTGGAGGCGCGGTTTTGCTGTTGCTGTTCATCTGGGTACTGATTAAAGAGTACAACTACGCAAAGAGATGATACGCTCCAGGAAGGGTGTTGAACTAGCAATCAACACTATTATTGTTTTAATTCTTGGTCTTGTAATATTATCTATGGGCTTTGCTCTTGTCTGGCAGATTGTTGCGGGTGGAGAAAAATTATCAGAAGATTTTTCCCAGACAACCAGGGACCAACTGAAAAATATGCTACAAAAAGGACAGCTTGTTGCACTATACCCTACCAATGTTGAAGTGAACGCAGGGGAACAGCAGGTCATTGGCCTGATGATTCAAAACAGACTTGAAGATTCAACAGAATTCGATATCTCTGTTTCATGGTATGACATTAATGGAGACCCTATGGATGGTAGTGACTGGTACGCAATAAATCCTCCTGGTGAGATAGAATCAAGAACCTCTGGAGAGGCAGCTTTGGCCTTAAGACCTCCAGATTCTGCTGAACAGGGAGTTTATACAATAGTTGTCTCAGTCACTTACGATACTCCTCCATCTCAGTATGATAGCAAGCGCTCTGCAACTATCAGCGTGCGCTGAGAAGATTTTTCAGAGCGTTATCTTTGTTTTTTGCAAGAACAATTCCTGATGAAAGAATAACCCCTTTAGCACCGAGGTCGAGAGCAATTTCTAAATCTTTGTAGTCATGAACCCCAGCACCGACCAATACAGGAATTTTAGTTGATTTTACTGATGACAAAATAAGGTCTGGCTTAGCCATGCTGACCGATTTTTTGCCCGCTATTAAAGTAGGTGGTTCAGCACAGAAAAATGTGGGGTTACATCCTAAAGATTTAAGTTTCTGAGGGGTGTCCGCGAAGACAATGGTTTTCAAACCATGTTTATTTGCCAACAGAACAGTTGCTTTGACCTCTTTAGCCGAGAGTCTGTGTTCGGAATGGTTAATCAGGACTCCTTTCGCGCCAGCGGACTTTACTGCCTCGGCAGTGATGTGTCCTGTTGTTTTACCTGAAGATTTTGTTGAAATGTGTTGAGAATAAACTGGAATTTTAACGGCCTTGGCAACAGGAAAAATATCTGTTGCTTGAACAGCGACACGCATATCAACTTTGAATTTTTTTCCAAACTTTTCACAGAGCTTGGCCAGTTTTATTGCGTTATTTCCTGTTGATTCAGAATAAGTCTTGAAGTTGACAATAATAATGGGTTTTGGCATAGTATTCTCCAGGAGGTTTCATTATTAAGCTTTCTTCTTATCCAGGTATTGGATTATTGCGTCGGATTCGTACATTTTTATGTTTCCGTCTATCATGAATGGAATCTGCCTTTTTCCCCCTTCTGACAACAGACGTTCTCTATTTTTATCCTCATTTATATCAAGAATTACAAAATCCTCGCCTTCCTTAAGTCCTATTTCAATAGCGTGTGTAATCACCTTCTTACAGAAAGGACAATACTCTCCTGAAAAAATCTCAATCATATATCTTCCACCTCTTTTTTGTAAACCAGTAAACTGCGATTACTATCATCAGTAAGCTTAGCCATCTTCCTGTTGTAATCCCCAGGAAAACAAACTCTCCATAGTCTGGAGCTCTAAATATAGTGATAAAGAACCTGAATATCCCGTTCAGGAGTATAAACCCCCAAAAGAGTACTCCTTCTCGGAGTTTTTTTGTTTCTCGTAGAATAACTAAAATTGTGAATGTGATGAATGCACCAATCGCCTGGTAAATCTGGCTGGGGTGTCGACACCCTTCTACACCGGGAAAATTAACGCACCAAGGAACATCTGTGATTTTTCCCCAGAGCTCTCCGTTTACATAGTTGACAATTCTTCCGAACCCGTAAACGAGAACTAATGGGAGAATCGCAATATCTGCAAGACGCCATAGCCTGATATTTCGTTTCTTACAGAACCACCAGGATACTAATCCTGCGCCCAGTAATCCCCCATGAATACTCAGGCCACCATTCCATATCGCAATTATTTGTCCTGGATTTGCCAGGTAGTATTCTGGACTGAAAACAAAACAATGGAATATCCTAGCCATTAGTATGCTACCAAGGATGAGCAGAAAGATGTAGTCTTCAGCATCCTTAATTGTCATATTCTTAATCTGTTTCTCTTTTACCGCCTTTCTCAGGATATACCACCCAAGCAGGAAGCCTAAAGCATATACTAATCCGTACCATCTGATTTCTAAAGGTCCTATACTAAGTAGCACAGGGTCAAGATTCCATGTTATCATGCTCGGCTAGTGCTACTTTCATTTATAACTGTATACTAAAGCTTAAAACTGAGTTTGTAATCCCCCTTGTTATGGATAAAGAGCAGAGAAAAGCGTTTGTTGATGTATTCAATTATATTGTAAGTGAAGTTAGACCAAATCACATGAGTCCACCTAAAATAAACTGCTATGGTGTTGATCATTCTGATAGAGTTTTTGCTGTTGAGCAACTTGAGGCTGTTGAGGTAGCGCAGGATAATCTTGAAGATGTTATAGTTGTGGCTCATGGACCAACTATTGGAACAGAGTCTGACCTTTATCCTCCGACACATACTTCAATCCCATTAAATGAATGCCAAGTTGCTGAACTCGCCAGCGATTTGGCTTTTCTTATAGAAGGGGTAGCAGATTCTTTCCGTTTCCACAAGGATGTTTATGGAAAATTAGATAATAATCCAGAAAGAAAGAAGGTAGCAGATTTCTTTGATAGCTACTTTGTAGCTACTTGAAGACTTCCTCAACTTTAGCTTTAAACATATCTTTAGGAAGGGCTCCAATCTGTCTAGAAACCTCCTTGCCATCCTTGTAGAAAACCAGTGTTGGAATACTCCTGATTCCGGCTGCCTGTGCAATATCTCCATTGGCTTCTGTATCAACCTTGGCAAACTTGTAGTTTGTCATTTCGCCTGCGATTTCTTCGAACACAGGTGCGAACATTCTACATGGACCGCACCATGGTGCCCAGAAATCAACAATAACATTACCTTCTTTGATTTCATTCCCAAAATTTTCACTTGTTAATTCTAGCATAATAATCACCTACTTTTTGCGCTTTTTTTCAATTCTTAAAGCTTTTCCCATTTCATGTAGTCTCTTTCTGCGCTCTTCCTTAATCTCTTCTAAATCAATTACTCCTCTTTTAATACTCAGTTTCTTGTAAAAGTGGCCTGGGCGCTTGTGCATTTTTCTTTCAATCCAGAATATTTTCCTGTCTAGCCAAGGAATTTTATGGTGGCTTCTCAACAGAATCAGAGCAAATGCTATCAACAACCAACCGGGTATGATAGGAAACATGAATCCAATTAGACCTGCTGCTATCATCAGGACAACACCTCCCATCATACCTATATAGACACAGATTCTGTGAAAACGCCTAATCTCATCATATTTTAGGAAAAACTTGTGAATAACCCAACTCAGACCTGCCAAAACAACGATAAGACCAAGCAATAGTGCTGCAAAAGCTAAAGTGCTAACAGCCCCTCTCAGAATAGTCGAGTTTTGCAGGTTCTGAAGAAACCCGAGAAAGGTGCTCCAAATCTCCATAATCAGAAACTTTTTTGGACCCTTAATAAACCATTCGTTACTCC
>CAZPUM010000040.1:0-9508 GCA_964589765.1 uncultured Methanosarcinales archaeon | reverse complement strand
GACAGGACATCCTTCTCCAACTCGAGAATCCTAACGTGGAAGGTCAACTGGGATGGCGAAGCTAAAGAGGAGTGATTGCTGGATTGTAATCCCTGCTTTCAATGAAGAAAATCATATCGGGGACGTTGTAAAGCGCGTCAGAAAACAAAAGTTCGAAAACATCGTCGTTGTGGATGACGGCTCGACCGATAAGACCTTTCAGATTGCCAAGAAATCAAAAGCCCATGTCCTGAAACACGTTGTCAATCTCCACAAAGGCGCTTCTATGACAACAGGAAGCGAGTACGCGCTCAAAAACAAAGCCAAAGCGATTATCTACATGGATGCGGACGGTCAGCACTGTCCTGAAGAGCTTGACAATTTTCTTGACGCTCTTAACGATGGATACGAAGTAGCTTTCGGATTCAGAAAAGAAAGCAAGAAGATGCCTTTTCAGAGACGTATGGGTAAACACATGACCAGCGCCACAGCAAGTTTTCTTTTTGGTCTGGAAGTTCATGATGTTCTTAATGGTTACAGGGCCTTAACATCCAAAGCATACAAGACAATCAGATGGAACAGCAGGGGGTATGATGTTGAAGCAGAGATGATATCCCGTGCCGGAAAAAACAGTCTGAAGTACACAGAGGTCCAAACCAAAATCATCTACCATAGCAAGTACAAGGGCATGACCCCTATTCACGGGGCCAGAATTCTTTGGAAACTGTTCTGGTGGAAGATTACTCTTTAATTAGAAACACATATATACGATACGGAGGAAATCAGAATATGGCCTGGGGGGTCCAAGCAGGTGGAGCGGCATTCATTCTTGTAATGGTATATCTAACCTATCTGTATTACAAAAAAGGGGCGTACTCCAGAACCAGCGCTTTGACTTGGGGATTTATCTGGGTCACAGCAATAATTCTTCTGACTGTTGCAACACCAATCTCAGGTATTGTTGACAGTCTTCAGTTTGCGAGAGTTATCGACCTTTATCTAACGCTGGGGTTAGTATTCTGCCTCGTCGTAGTATTCATTGATTTCGTTAAGATTGAAAAGCAAGAAAGGAAACTCGAGGAGTTGGTTCGCAACATCGCAATCAAGAGGACGAAAAAATGAACATCGGAAGCCTTTTGTTCTTTGTTTTTACCTGTCTAGGTTTAGGCTTTCTGATTGACATCTTTGTTCCAAAGTGGAAAGCGGACATATTGGAAAAAGTCGTTATGCGATTCGGAGTCGGTTTAGCAGCGTTCTCCGTTCTTGGAATAATTCTTAACCTGTTACACATTCCGCTTTACTGGCTTATCTTTCTATTCATAGCGTTCCTAATTGCAGGAATAGCTTTCTGGTACAGACCGTCAGTTTACGATGTTGGCGTGAGCAAAAAATTCTACAAACAAAAGTGGTTCATCTATTCCCTTATAGCAGTTATTCTGTTCTTTAACGCAGGCATGATGTACATGCAAGGCACATTTGGATACTCCTGGATGGAGGACGGTGACCCTTGGGTTTACACGGCAGTCACAAAAAACATAGCTGATGACATGACCTTCACAGCAGATTACAAACAGCTACACTACACTGAGCCTTACACACAAGGCTACCAAATAGTTCTTGGAATGGTAACCCAGACAGCCGACAGCGTTTACTGGGTGATGAAGTTTTTCACAACGCTGGTTTTGGGTTTCAGCATACTGTTCTTTTACTTCTTTGCCAGAAGACTTACTGAAAACGAAGACCATGCTATTCTGGCAACGATATTCCTTTGGGCAATGCCCGCATGGTTAGGACATTTCATTTATTCTCTGAACTGGAACATGGTGATTTTCGTTGTCTTACTGTATCCTCTAGTGCTTTCATTTGATGATAAACCCAAGAAGTGGTGTCTTGGGTGGCGGTGGCCTTTGGCCATAGCATTCGCAAGCCTTTGGATTAATCATTTCTACACAGCCATGGCAGGAACGTTGTTAATTTTAATCTTCTACATCGTAAGGGTTCTTACTGATGAAGATTTACACACCAATGTTTTACAGGGTCTGGTAGGGGGCGTGCTGTTATCTTTGTTATTCTACATTCCTTCTTACGCAAGACACTGGCACCTTGTTGTTCCGGGAAAACTCGGTTTCGGAGGTGTCGAAGAACTATTCCCTCTGTTATTGTTCCTTACAAGCACGACCGGATTAATCACACTCATTCTGGCAATCGCATTGATATCCGCGCTTTATTATTACAGAGAAGTATGGTTTAAACCAATAAAAACCATCATTAAGCCAAGGGGTACAAAACTTGGAATCTATATTGGCTCAATAGTTGCGGTTCTGATTGTCTTGCTACTGCCGTTCAAGTTTTTCGAGTCATTTGGAAGCGGCAGTAGAATTTACACGCTTGGCGATTTCTTTATCGCAACAAGCCAGAACATGATTAACAACCCAATCAGTGTGGGTTGGGTTATCATGAGCCTGTTCTGTATAGGACTTGTTCTGGCCCTGCTCAACATAAAAAAACTGATAGCCAAGAACAACGCAAACCTTTTGGTTATTTTCACACTTGGTTTGGCAACACTGCTAATTGTGAACAGTATGAGGTTCAGCATAACTTTCGTTCCTTTCAGAATGTGGACTTTCTTTGCAATTTTTTGTGCTCTATTAGCAGCATTCCCTGTTGCAAAAGCACTGGGCGGTTTGAAAAACAATCTGATTGTCCTGGGAATTATTATCGTGATAGGAATAGCAGTTATACCCACATCCCACTCTGCCAAGGTTGAGTATAACACCGCATTATGGCCTGACCAGGAAATCATCGTTCCTGAAAGTCAAGCACTGTTCCAGTGGATGCGTGACGGAGGAATTCCCAAAGATTCCAGGGTGTTCAGAATGTGTGCTTCGAGTTATCCATTCGTTGCTTATGATATGAGTTCTGAACTGACCAAGATACCTGCGATTAACCCAGGCATAGAACCTGGAACCCCGTATTACTCTATTGCTATGAACGAGACCGCAGATGAGAATCTTGCGTTTTTCAGACAGCATAAAATAGAATATGTTGTTATTGGTTCTAGCTGTCTTGTGAAGGGTTCAAACGAGGACAGAATCGTTCTGGCACAGCTAATCAACCCTAAGATGGATGAACTAATTACTCACCCTTCATTCTCCGTTGTCAGAGTCAGCCAGAGTCCTGAAGGAACTCCTCCTGAAAGACAGGCCGTAGAACTTCTGTTCAAGGTTGAGTAAGCCTGGGCAGGTTTCATACCCCCCCTTCAAAAGCAAAAAATCACACACTGCGAGCCGGGGAGTTCAACAAGAACCTCTTTTCTGCCCTTCATGACCTCTGAAACGGCTTTTCTAACCCCATTAAAGACGTTGTGATCATGCACAATAATAACACCCCCTTTTTGCATTCTAGGTAATAAGGCTTTCAATACGGTTTTCACACTAACATAAGTGTCAGTATCTATGTTGGCGAAACAAAAACGGACTTTCTTTAAGCCTCCAAAACTTTCCGGAAAATACCCCCTTATAATATTAACATTTTTGTACTTTTTTAGACGAAGTTTCACATCTTCATAAACACTGGAAAATTGCGCGTTATGGAAATCTCCCCCATCTTCTTTACTGACATCCTTAAGTCCTTCAAAAGTATCACAAACAAATAATTTTTTGGTTTTTGGTTTTAGTGCCGCTAAAAGCTGAGAAGAACCACCTTTGTATGCACCCACCTCTATTATATCCCCTTCTAAATTGTTCGTACTTAAGTAGTATTTACAGAGTTGGTACGCCTCAATATCGTGCATTGTTAATTCGCCAGATTTCCTGACTTGCATGATTAGTTCAAAAAGATCTTTCGGAGAGTTATTAAAACCACTTTTGTTGAATCCCACAACAGCTAACCTGAAGCGTCTTAAAGTTCTTTCGAGAACCTGTACGGAAAAATTTCGCATGAACAGAAAAGTTCTTACACTTATTTAAATAAGTACCCCCAACATTTTTAAGTAAAACCGGTGTCACAACCTTATGAAACTGAGCGTCGTCGTTCCCGTCTACAACGAAGAGAAGGAGATTACTAACACTTTCAATAAGCTTAACTCAGCTCTTACGAAAGTTAAGGGGCTTACATACGAGATTATTTTCGTTAACGATTGTTCGAAAGACAGAAGCCTTGCAAAGATTAGAACCATCAAGAGCAGTAAGCTCAGAGTTCTAAGCCATCCTTACAACAAAGGGTACGGCTCTAGCCTTAAGACAGGAATCTCAACGGCGAAATATGAGTGGATAGCTATCACAGATGCGGATGGAACGTATCCGGTCGATAAACTTCCGGAACTTTTGAAATACACAAAGAATTACGACATGGTTGTTGGAGACAGAGATAAATCAGGAGTTCCTTGGTTGAGAAGGCCTCCTAAGTTTGTACTTAGAAAAATAGCAGGGATGCTCTGCGGGCGCAAAATCCCCGACCTTAACTCAGGATTAAGAGTTTTCAGAAAAAAAGAATGCCAGAGGTTCTGGTCTCTTTACCCTCCTGGTTTCAGTTTCACAAGTACAATCACAATGGCCTATTTCACAAATGGTCTGACAGTGAAGTACCTGCCAATTCCTTACTATAAAAGGACGGGAAAATCAAGCATCCATCCGATAAAAGACACAATCGGTTTCTTTAATCTTTTATTCAGGATGATAGTGTACTTCAGACCTCTTAGGTTCTTTGCAGTTCCTGCACTAATATTCTTTATTGGTTTCCTGGTATCATTAATTCACAACATCTTTGTCTTAGGAAACATTACCGATACCACAACACTTCTTCTTATCACAGGGTTTAACATATTCTTCCTGGGACTGGTTGCAGACCTGATGGTAAAGAGGATGCCTCAGCAATGAACTGGAAAAAACCACTATGGCTGATAGTAAGGCTGGTTTTGTTTGTATTGGCCTTCTGGTACATATTCGATTGGGTAGACCTTTCGAAATTAAAAGAACTGTGGAATGGTGTAAACTACTTCGGCCTTATTATGGCATTTGTAGCAGTTCTGGTTTCACACTCAGCCAGGGGTTTGAGGCTAAAAACTGTGCTTAACGCGATTAAACAACATGTCTCTTTCAGAAAATCTTTTGCCGTTTTTGCCATCACAACATTCTGGGGTAGAATCACTCCTGCTAAAGTTGGTGATTTCGGAAAAGTAGGGTTTTTCAAAGACAAGAAAAAACTGTTTCCATATCTTATTCTTGAGAGGGTCTTTGATATATTAGCTGTGGCAATTATAGGTTGTCCTTTAGCATATTTGTTACACCCTAAACTACCTTGGGCAATACTTGTTGGCGCAATTATCTTTGTACTCCTTTGTACCCACAAACCTTTCTTGAGGTTTGTTAAGAAGTGGATGAGCAAGGTTATAGCTCTACCAAAAACCTCATCAGGGGTTCTCCTTTTGAAACTCGCAGTTCTATCTTTAGGCTCGTGGGTGGCCTCCTTACTTGCTCTTTACTTTGTGGCTCTAGCCACAGGAGTCTTCATCGAACCCCATATTTTTTTAGCGTGTGCTGCGGCCGCTGTCGTTGTAGGAATAGTATCTGGTACACCCGGAGGTTTCGGAACCAGAGAGGCCACTCTGGCATACCTGTTGTACCTAACAACAGGACTTGACCTCGCTACGGGAACTACAATCGCAATCTACGCAATTATCGTTGTGACACTAAGCGAATTTGTCCTGTTTCTCGTCGGAAACATTCTGGAACGCAAATCTTAAGAAACACAGCGCAATAGCGAGTATGTGAAAGATTTAGACAAGTGGAAACAGGAAGAGCTCGCGCTCCACGACGCAAAGCTTGCAGAAGCATACGAGAAAAAGCGCGAGTCTGTACGGCACGGCAAGTTTTTCCAGGATTACTGGATGGAACGCATGCTTAGGGCCGTGCCGAAAAAGAAGAACCCTCTGGTTCTTGACTACTGCTGTGGCACAAGCATTCTTTACCCGCATTTAAAGAAAGTGATGCGAGACGCAACATATGTTGGGATTGATTTATCATCAGAGATGTTAGATGTTGGAAAGAGACGTTTCGGGAAGAATAAAAATTTCAAAGTTTTACAGAGAGACGGTGAAGATTTAAGGCTTAAAGAGAAATTCGATGTTGTTATTGCCAGAGGAGCGATTCATCACCTTCCAAGGCCACTAAAGGGTCTTGATGAGGTTCGCGAGGTTCTTAAGGAAGACGGAGTTCTTGTGATTAGTGAACCCGCAGCAAACCCTGTTATCAAAGGAATGCGTTGGATTATGTACAAGCTTAACAGCCATTTCAGTTCAAAACACAGAAGTTTCACATACGGCCAGATTAGAAAGATGCTCTACGAAGCAGATTACGAAGTTCTGAGTGTTGAAAGGTTTGGTTTTTTAGGTTACATCTTCGGATTTCCAGATATAATCCCCTTCTACAAAATCATGCCTTTCTGGTTGTTCAAAGGACTTGTTAAGTTCGATGAGTTTCTAGGAAAGGTTCCCCTAATTAGAGGTTTAAGTTTCTCTGTCATCATTACAGCCAGACCTCATTCCTCCTGAAAACTAACTAATCAAACAAAAAATTTATAACCACCGTTAGATTATTTTAACACATGTTAAATATATTTAACGATTTGGAACCTTTTTTCAAAGACAACTATGACAGACTTGGTGTTAGAGAATACGCGAAACTGAGAAAGATAAGTCCCCCCACAGCATCAACAAGACTGAAAAAATATCACAAAGAAGGACTACTGAGACAAGAAGAAGAAAGAAAATACTTGTTGTTCTCGGCAAATCCTCTCAATAAGACGTTCATCGAACTGTCCCGAGCATATCACAGAGAATATTTTGAAAGAATAGGCCTGACAAACGCCCTACAAAAAGAACTAATCAACCCGTTAATAATTATTTTCGGTTCTTTTGCCAAAGCTGAAATAAATGAGAACTCAGATGTGGATATTGCTATATTCAGCCCATCGCGAAAAAAACCAGACCTGAGTGATTTCGAAAAAAAACTGGGAAGAACAATGCAGGTCTTCGTTTTCAAAAACAAAAAACAAGTGAACGAAGACCTATTGAACAGCATACTGAACGGTTTCATAATTTCAGGAGAATGGCATTATTGACTTTGAAACATGTAGAAGAGAAAAACTGGTAAAAAAAGTAAAACCAGATTCAAATCTAATAAATTCACTTCTGTTATCGTCTGAAAAGAAGTATAAAACCCAAAAACCCATACGATTAAACAACACAACGGCCAGTTCCAAAATAAGTCTAGCATATGATTCTTTGAGGGAGTTACTTGAAGCAATAGCGATATCTGAGTGTTGCAAAATATACAACCACGAATGCTACAGCGCATTCTTGACTGAGATTCTCAAACAACAACAGTTAGGAACAGAATTCAATAACTTTAGGATAATTCGTAACGACATAAACTACTACGGAAAAGATATAAAGGCTGATGAGGCCAGAATCATCCTACAGTCTATGGACAGATTCATAAAAAGACTTAAGAATCTGATTTAGGCCAATATAAGAAAACTACTGAAAGCTTAAAAAGCTCGATAGGTCTTTCTCAGTCATGAAGATCTTGTTTGTACTTGAGAACTACCTGCCCCACATTGGAGGGGTTGAGATAGTTTTCAAAAATCTGTGTGAGGGACTCGCAAAGAAAGGACATGATGTAACTATCGTTACACACCAACTTCCCAAAACCAAGAAGCGCGAAACTATCAACGGAGTTAAGGTAGTAAGAGTTCCATGTAATGACAGCAGGTATTTGTTCACTTTCCTAGCTGTTCCAACAGTGTACAAACTGGCCAAAAAAGCGGATGTTATTCACTCAAACACACCAAACGGAGGACCTCCTGCTTGGTTGGTGGCCAAACTTCTTGGAAAACCTGTTATTCTCCACGTTCACGAGGTTTGGGTTGGCCGTTGGCAGGAACTGTCAAACTTCAGCCCTTTAAGGGCATTCTTACACGACCTTTTGGAAAGACTAACACTTATCCTTCCTTACTCCAGGTATAGCTGTGTCTCGGAGAGCACAGCAAAGGAGCTTAGGAAAGCGATTCCCTGGAGTAAAAGAATCCGTGCGATACACAACGGGTTTGACCCGACAATCTGGAAAAAACCACGCACGGCGGAAGTCCTGAAACTCAGGAAAAAACTAGGTCTGGAGAAATCGTTTGTTATCCACTCAAGTGGAAGGCCCGGGACGACAAAAGGGTTCGAATACCTAATCAAGGCATTCCCAAAAATCAAGAAGGAGATTCCTAATGCGAAACTTGTTCTTATGCTCAGCAAAGAGAAACAATATGTTCATAAGATTGAGGAGTACAAAGAGATGTCGGACAAAGATGTTATTTTCGTTGAACCGGTACAGTACAAAGAACTGCCAGTTTGGAAACAGATGGCAGACTGTAATGTTGTACCAAGTACAACTGAGGGCTTTGGCTATGCCGTTATCGAGTCATCTGCAACAGGAAAGCCCGTTGTTGCAAGCGACACAGCCAGTATTCCTGAAGTCATATACGGAAAACACCTCCTTGTAAAGTCTAAGAGCCCAACAGCAATAGCAAAAGCCTTGGTACAGGTCAGCAAAGGAAAATACAAAACCTCCAAAGAAAAATCATTCCCCTGGAGCCGAAACATTCTTCTTCATGAGAAATTGTACAAAGAGCTGATACGATGAAAATACTGTTTGTAAGCGAGTTTTTCCACCCAAAACCTGGAGGGGGGGAAGTATGGTCCTGGGAGCTATGTAAGGCCCTTGCTAGAAAAGGACACAGAGTTACAGTTTACACCCAGAGACACGATGACAGCAACCGTCACGAGATTGTTGAAAAGGTAAGCATAAACAGACCTTGTGATGCAGGAAGAAGCAGACCCAGAAGAGCGCTAACAGTCCACAAGCTGATTTCTGCTGTCAAGAAAGAAATTAAGAACAACCCCCCTGATATCATTCATGTCAACGCTTACGTCATGAACGTCCCGATAAGCAGACTAGCAAAAAGGTACAATATTCCTTGCGTCACAACAATCCACAGCTACTTTGGAAATCTCTGGCCACAGCTTAGCAAAATGGGCGCCCTTCTTCAAAGAATGGAGAAAAGAAGAATTCTGAACGACAGAAGCCAGGTTATCCACGTGCCAAGCAAACAGACTAGAAACATGATTCATGGCGACCTAGGTGTAGACACAACGGTGATTGAACACTGGGTTCCAGATTCTTTTCCGAAACCAGCACACCTAGAGCCAAACACAATAGTTTTTGTGGGGAGTCTTGAAAAAATCAAGAACCCCCTGGCAGTCCTTGAACTGGCGAAGAGATACCATGTCAGAATGATTGGTGACGGCACATTCCTTCCAGAGATTCTCCGAAAGGCAAATGATGAAAACCTGCACCTCAGGGTAAAGCCACACATGTCTCGAGAAGAGGTACTCTCGATGCTTGGAGGTGCAGACCTTGTTGTCGTGCCAAGCCTTGCTGAATCCTTCAGCCTGGTCGCTGCCGAAGCGGCAGCACAGGGC
>CAZPUM010000039.1:0-9814 GCA_964589765.1 uncultured Methanosarcinales archaeon | reverse complement strand
AAGATGGTGATGCTGTGTTGGTTTTGAACGTTGACAAGAACGGAGTCAAGAATTACATCGGTGGCAACACTTTGATGGAGATTGGGTTTGCCCATGTGCTGAACCAGAAAGTTTACCTCTATAACCCGATACCAGATATACCCTATTACGCGTCCGAGATTGAAGCGTGCAAACCAGTAATCATCGATGGCGACCTTAGTAAAATCCAATAGAAGTACTGAGGATGTTTCCAAGAAAACAGACACAGGTGTCCCTGACCTCAATCGGGGCTATAACCAACTCTCGAATGTGTAGTTGTCTGTGAGGTGGCCGACTTTCTTTATGAACTGTATCCAGAACGGAGTTATAAGAAGTGTTATCGCTATCGTTGCCAGCATCAGATGATAGCCTTGTTCAACAATAAGTCCTAGATTGAATCCTATGGTCATCAGAAGGAAACTGAACTCTCCTATCTGGGACAGCAATGCGCCTGCATATATGCTTTCAGGCAGGCTTACTCTCAGCCATAACAGTATGCCTGCGTTTAGGATTGTGTTCAGTATCAATACAGAGATAACTATCAGCAGAATTGTCAGGATGTTTTCCCTGATAAAACCAATATCTATCAGTAATCCTATGTATACAAAGAACAGTGCTACGAGCACGATGTGCATTGAGTCAAGGCTTTTTCTTATCCATTTGGTCTCTTTTGAGCTTCCTACATAGATTCCTGCTATGAAAGCACCTATGGCAGTTGACAGGCCAAGCAAGCCGGAGAACAGCGCAAAGCCGAAACAGACAAGTAAAGCAGCAAATACCTGCATCTCGCCATCTCTCGCGTACTTCTTTACTATGGGTAGATGTGTTGCTTTTTTCTTGGCAATCCTGACCAAAAGAAGTACTATTAGAACTCCGCCAATAATCTGGGGTATTAGTGAGTAAGGATTCAGTTTTCCCGCGCTAACAAAGTCAAGTACCAATAGCATTGGAATAAGCGCTATGTCCTGGACTAACAGTATCCCAAGAACGTTTTGTCCTACTTTTGTATGGAGTTCGTTCCAGTCTGACAATAACTTGAGTACTATGGCTGTGCTTGATAGACTGACTACAAAGCTGAAAAGCAGGACTTTTGAGAAGGGCCAGTTGAAATATGAACCGAATATCCATATTACAATAACAGTAAGGATAATCTGTAGGAGTGTTCCTACGACAGCTATTTTCCATTTCTTGAGTAGTTTAGGAAGGGATACCTTTGTTCCTATAAAGAACATAAGCAAGACTATCCCGAGATTGGCAAACTGAGTTAGAAGGTCGTTGTTCTGAACAAATCCTGTGGAACCAAGAATAACTCCTATGATAATATAGCCTATAGCATGAGGCTGTCTGAACCAGTGTAGGACTGTGCCCGCTATGAAAGCTCCTAGCGCGACTGCGACGATGCCTACCAAAAGGGGGTCAAGTTCCACAATAACGCTTCATTGATTCCGTATATAAATCTTGGTGGGACTGTATAATACTTATGTCTTGGGCGGAAAAGTTATAATAAGGTTTTTTTCCTAGATATAATGGAGTATTCCAAACCATTTCTTGGGAAGACTGTGACTGTTAAGATGGATAGGCCTATTGGCAGTAAACATCCTCACTGTGATATTTTCTATCTCGTTAATTATGGTTACATTGAAGGCGTTAAGGCACCTGATGGGGATGAACTGGATGCTTATGTTCTAGGTGTCTTCGAACCTAAAGATTCTTTCAAAGGGCGTTGTATTGCGATTATTCATAGAACTGATGACAACGATGACAAACTGGTTGTTGTTCCAGAAGGAAAAGATTACTCTGACGAACAAATAAGGGCTTTAACTGAGTTTCAGGAGCAGTATTTCAAGTCTGAGATAATCAGGGGTTAAGATGGACAAATACATTTTCAAGGAGTATTCAGAGGAGTATCCTCTGTTTTTTCACAAAGAAAAAGAACGAATTCTTGATTTGGTTGGAGATGTTCCAATAGAACACATCGGTTCTACTGCGGTTCCAGGTCTTGGTGGAAAAGGCATTCTTGATATTGCTGTTGGCGTTCCTGCTGTTGAGTTCCCCAGATACAAGGAGCTTCTTGAGTCATATTACGAATTCAGGGATGTTGCGAGTACTGATGAAAGATTGTTTTTCAGGAAGGATTATGGTTTCGGAAGAGTTCACATACATCTGACTGATATCAACAGTGAGGATTGGGATAATGCTTTGAAATTCCGGGATTATCTAAGGGAGCATCTTGGTGCTGTTAGTGAATATTCAAGGATTAAACAGGAAGCTGTTAATGTTGCCAAAGGGGAGGGTGATGTTTACAGAAAATACAAGGAAGCTTTTATTGAAAAAATAATTGGGAATTAAATAGTTTTCAAGAACTCTTCTGCATGTTCTTTCGTTGGATATTTCAGGCTTGATTTAACATCAGGATACGCAATTGGATAAAGTCTGCTGACAGCGTTTATCATTTCGTCAGGCAGTAATGTGCTTGCGTGTATGTACTCGTTGTAGACTTGTTTTACGAATTCTTCATCCACTTCGTCGTTTAGAATGGCATTATACACATAACGAAGGTCTTCTCTTGCTTTAGCTGCGAACTCGTTGGTTATCATGGGTATGCCTCAATAATTCTGTGTAGGTTAGTGGTTTGATTCCTCTCTTGAGAAATTCAGCGTTTAGCATGAAACTATTTTTGTAGGACTCAGAATTCCTTTCGTTAGTTTTTGAAATTCTTTCTGATTCTGAAAAATTGTGTTCAATTGAATCGGGCGTTATTTTTGATTCTAGCAACTCTTTCTTGAGTTTTTCTATTCTACTTTTTTCACCATGAATTAACTGGCCTGAAAATAGTGGGTCGGTTATGCTGATATCAAGTAGTTTCAGCCAGGACTCAAAAAGATCTGTAGATACCTCAAAAATGTCTAGCCAACCGTTAAAGTAGTTATTGTTGCGGTTGGATACGACGAAAAAATCTATATCGCTTTCAGGTCTTCTTGAACCATAAACGAAAGCATACTGAACATTGGTCCAATCAGGTCCATAAAAACTTTTCAAAAGCTCAAGTGCGTTATCATTGGTGTAGTGCTTTGGGAAACCCATTTGTCCAAACAGGCCGATCTTTGTCATTCTTTTTTCTGCGTCACTGAAAATCTCCTGAAGTTGTATGTACTCTGGGGGAAGCGTCTCTCGTTTCATAAGCCAAATGTTTTCGTAACCTGTAATTTCACAAAGCCTGGATTCTACCCATGTTGCCCACCCCTCGTAATCATGGATGTTGTGTTTGCAAAGTCCAGGAATTGCAGGGTCTCTTTCTGCATAAAAATAATCTGAAATATCTCCTAATTCTCTGCTATGTTCTACAAGTTTTATGCCTGCAGGTGTTGCTTCACTATATAGTCCATGACCGTAGTATTCGTGAAAAACATCTGAGATATGAGAGTTTGTTCCCTCTTTGACATATGCTCTCTGTGAGACGGGTACAAACAGTCCGTTTGTGTTCTTATCAAATCCGTTAAGATTACAAAATTTATTCCAATTATCCTCTGAAAGGGTCTTTAAAGTAGTTTCAGAAGGTAAAAAACCAAAAAAATTAGAAATAACGCATTCCATGAATCACCTACGGAAACATGAAGTGTTTTTTCATGTGGCTAACCAACAGGTCTTGGGGAACAGAGGTGTCCAAAACCATATGAGCACATTCGTTTGTAATGAAGAAGTGTGCTTTAAGTTCTGTTCCTCTTGCCGTAATGTATTCGCCAGCTAGCTCAGAAAAGGGTGTGTCAATTCCTAAAGTGTCTTCACATCCAAGTTCTGATAGGAATGCTATGAGTTCATTGTGTATGTTTTCAGAAACCTCTAGTACATACCAGTGAATCTCTTCATCATTCATTAGACGTTTGATTTTTATCATTCTTCACCCATGGGTATGTGAACGTTTGTTATCGGTCTTTTACTCCCTGGTATTGTAATCTCGTAGTTCATATGGTTTCCGTTTAATATATCCCATTCTGGCTTTCTGAATCTTTCTATTCCGCCTTCCAAATATTCCGGCCTATCAAGTACTCCGTGTGGTCCGGAAGGGTTTCTTCCCAATGGTGCAATAGTTGGGCCCTGGTCAAGTGGTTTTCCTGTGTACAGTGCAGTAGTGCCTAGACCGTATCTGTCTATCGATGTACAAATTTGTCCTGTTGGTGCGGTTTCCGCAAGACATTCTAGTGTTGCCATAATGTTTCCTCCTTATCAGTCATTGAGTGAAAAAAGGTGTTTGTCCCTACTTTTTGTTTTAAAGAATCGGAGTATATAGGGCATTTGTGCCATTGCAATTTTCTATTGCTATGGGGACATCTTGGATCATACGAAAAACAAGGCGTAGGCGTTATTTTAAAGTAAGGACACTGCTTATCTATGTATGGTGATGTTAACCTTTTCTCAAGTTTGTCCTGTTTGTTCATGGTGTGTCCACATTATTTATCGTTGTAAAAAAGGTGTTTGTACCAAACTTTTGGTCGTACTCCCAGGTTCCATACTTTGGTTGGGGTTTTAGATCAGGCATCTTGATTTTTGGCATTTCAAAAGAGGGTTTTGTGTCTAACTTTGGATAAATGCTTATTATTTCATGGTCTCTTTTTGCTAGACTCGCGCCAAACTGTATGCCTGGGCTACTTGAAAGCAAAGGGTTGAAATCATCTTCAGTATCAAATTCCCAGTATTTTCTGTAACCTGTTTTTGTATCATGTTTAAATGTGGTGGCAGGGGATGCGTTTAGCTTCAGATTATCAAGTATTGGACTAATTTCGGGCAGTGCGTTTTCGTCTGTCCTTAATATTGTTGAATATCTGTCTAGGTCAAGAAAAGTTTTGTCATTTCTTGCGCGCATAACTCCAAATTCAGTTCCGGGACTTCCTCCTATGGAGTTTGAGTCTGATAGAGGGTCGTATCCTGTTGTCATGAAGTCATTATATGCGTTTCTTGCATCTGCTGAGAATACTGATGAAGGTGAAGGAGAGGTTAATGAATCACTGTCCCAATTTCTTTCCCAAGGCATCTCAACCTTAACAAATGGTTCCGGTTCCCAAGATTTCATTAAGGGGGTCGGTTCAGTTGTGATTCCGATACATGAAATTTCCCTTGCCAAATTCATAGTTCCAGGTCTGAAAGCGCCAGTGTCAAGACCATAATCGATTGCTGAACTGATTATGACAGGATCTGTTGAACCACCGCTGAGAGTTCTTATATTGGTCTCAATATCTCGTAGAATATTTATTCCCTCAGGCCTATTATATGTTGCTTGGGGTTCCGGGTATGTTGTTGCGGGCATTGGTCCGGGGAAACTCGCATTTGGTAATGGTGCGGGTCCGCCTCCCCAAATTGGAGCTACTGAACCGCCCCATTCAGGCATGAATGTGCCGACTCCTGGACCGTATCCAGGCATTACGGGTTCTAGACCCATCCCCATATCCATAGGACCTTCCATTGGTCCCATTCTGGGTCCCATTGCGGGTCCTCCTGTTTGAAATTCAACCATGTTTATCGCTCCTTTTTCAGGGTAAAGATGTATTAAGATATATATCTAATCAATATATTTTTATACAAGTATGTATTTTACATATCATGTCTTTTAGGAAGCTCGTCAAATCAGGAAACACCAGTTTTACCATTTCTATGCCTATTGATTGGGTTAGAAAAAACAACCTGGACGCAGGAAGTGAAGTATCAGTAACTGAGTCAACAAAAGGAGAATTGGTAATTTGTGTGGATAAACCTTTGAACTTTGAAGGCAGAACTCAACCAACTAAAACGTTGAACATCGATGAACTTTCTGACCAAGAACTAAGGGTTGAGCTTCACTTTTTCTATATCTCTCCTCTGACAGAGATTCATCTTGAAGGAAAAGAAATACGTAGAAGAATGGGTCTTATTAACGAAATTATTCTTTACTATGTTGGATGTGACATAATTGACCAAGGTTCCAACTACGTAAAAATCAGAAGTTTCTTTTCTCTCGACGAAGACACGAACCCGAAGGTGATTGCAAAAAAAATTGCAAGTCTGAACAATGTCCTTTTTGAGCTATTGGTAAATGTGGAGAAAAAAGGGATGTCTCCTGAACTGATGCAGGAGATAAAAGTATGTGTTGAGCAGGTGAAGAAGCTAACAAACACAGGACAGAAAGCGATGGTAATACTGATAGATAATCCACACGGTCTTAATCAGCACAGACTAAACTATCTCTCCTTGCTAAAAATCTCCTACCAGCTACAGTCTTTCAGACGCTCAGCATTAAGAATTGAGGAGATATCGAACCTATACGAGCTTTTTGAGAGTGATTCAGAAGATGCTGAACAGCTATGTGTAGCTGTTAAATTGGTTGCCGATAGACACAAGGAGTTTGTAAAATGTCTAATAATTCCTGACAGGGAGAGCATGAAAAAATGGCTTTCCAATACAAAAGAGGTTGAGAAAAAGATTGATGACTCTGTAATCAACATCAAGGATGTGTTTGGGGTTAGAATTCTAGACCTTTTAAGTGCAATTCACACAACTCTGAAAGAGGCCTCTTTCAACTCATTGTTGTGATGAGAGTTTAGTCATTCCAGTGTTAACAATCAAGATTTTTGCGTGTTTAGGAATTCTATCAGCGTTCTGAATCAAAAGGGCCAGTCCAGCAATCCCTGAAGGTTCAGCATTAATCCCTTGCTCGCTAGCAATCTTCATGGCCTCCTTGATATATTTCTCCCTGACAACATAAACGTTGGATTCGGAGCCACAGAAACCGCTTAAACGATAACACCTGATCCATTGTTCTTCAAAAACCAGGAATGGCCTGTGAGGTGCATAGAGCTTGTCTGCTTCACTGCTTGGGTCGTTAACAGTCGAGCCAAGATAATTGCACTTTTTCAGTGTAGAAACGTTTCCTTTGAATCTTGGGTCGTGATGGTTTGAAGCAACCTCTCTTTTTGCAATATTCAAAACGTTCTCATAAAGGTGGCCACTTCCGAATGGTATGAAACAGTAGTCTGGTGATTGGTTGATAATTTCATAACTTAGCCAATCGTAGAATCTGGTACTGGGTGCTAACCCTTCAGCAGAGGTAACATCAATACCGTTAGGGTTTTCTGTGTACTCTAGAATCTCTTTCCATGTCAGAGCTTTTCTTGACAAATCGATAAAGTATAGTTCACAGCCAAGATTTTCAAGTTTAGTAACAATTTCTGGCTTCAGGTTCAGGTCGACAAGACACTTAAGGGGGGGGAGCTTGTAGCGGTTGAGCATGGTTTGAATTGCTATTCCTGCGCTACCAGAGGTTATAATTGATAACTGAGGGATTTTCTCATCGATGAGACCCTCCTTCTTGGCCTTAAGGAAATCCCTGTATGTTACAACCATCTCCCATGCCATGCGATCCTTGTGGGTACCTGTTGGGTTGGCGCTTTCATCCTTAAGCCAAACATTAGAAAAACCAGGAACATCAATTTTGAAAGTGGGGGTCGCAGGAAACTTTGGACTATCAGGAGGAAACTCTGGTTTGTGAGGGTCATTCTCTGAAGCAACTTTAATGGAATACAGAACTCTTCTCTCTTCCGTATTCAATCCCATGATTTAGGAGTTATAATTTAATTTATAAATATTAAGTTAGGATATAGTAATACTTTTATCCTCTGACTGTTATGAAAAGTTGTGGAAGAGCCAAAACTCAAACTAAAACCTGATATTGTTGGAGGTCTGATTCCTCATTATTTGAGATGGTTATGGAGATTTGGTGTTGTGGCAATAATAGTATATTTTGGCTACAAACTGTTGCTTTGGTATCTTTATCCAGGACAAGAGTATGAATTACTGTTCCTTAAACTGGCTTTGATAGCCATAGTGATTGTAGCATCTTTCATCATGATTAAACACAGAATAATCAGACTCCACATGACCACATACCTGTTTTATGAAAACCGTTTTGTGCACGACTATGATTTGGTTATGAAGAAGAGAAAAACTGTTCCCTACCAGCAAGTAAGGCGTGTTGACCATAACCAGTCACTACTACAAAGAACACTTAATATGGCGGACATTGTTCTTGTTGGCGCTGACCAAGATTCGGATTTCACTTTGTTGGCGATTAAAAACCCTGAAGAGGTGGAGCATAAAATCTACCAACTGATGAAAATGGAAGAAAAGTACCGGTTTAAATCTTCCCAATAAGGTCTACGCCAGGTTTTAAGGTCTTATCACCGGGCTTCCAGTTCATTGGGCATACCTCTCCGTCGTGCTCGGCAACATACTGGCTCATGTGAATCTTTCTGAGTATCTCTTCGCAGTTTCTTCCAATGCTATTATCATGAATTTCAATGGCCTTAAGAATGCCGTCAGGATTTATGACAAATGTTCCTCTGAGGGAAACACCTTCGTCCTCTATTAGTACACCGTACGCTTCGGAAATCCTGTGTGTTGGGTCAGCAACCATTGGGAACTTGATTTTCTTGATGGTTGGGCTGGATTCATGCCATGCTGCGTGTGTAAACGCAGTATCAGTGCTGATAGAAAGTACTTCGACATTTAGTTTCTGGAACTCTTCGTAGTTGTCTGCCATCTCTCCTAGTTCTGTCGGGCAGACAAAAGTAAAGTCAGCAGGGTAGAAGAACAGGATAACCCACTTGTCCTTATAGTCTGAAAGACTTATTTTCTTTATATCTCCATTGTGATATGCTTCAGTTGTGAAATCGGGGGCTTTTTCATTAATCTGTACCATTCTAACACCTCAATTTTGCGAGATACATGTCCATTAAAAATGCTTCGTTCCAATAAATAACCAAAATAGATATTTTTGTCATATTTCTGCTTTTATTTAAAAAATAGTAAACTGCCTAATGGATAAGTCCATGCGCAAATGTTTAAAAGGCTCGACGGTTCCAGACGGGTAAATGGACCCCATAATGTTGTTAGGCGCAGGAGTATTTTTTGTACTGTTCTTGTTTCTACTCTTGATGTTTGCGGTTGCTTCGCTAGCTGTATTCAAAAGGGAACCTGACTATAAAATTTTTTATCCAAACGTAACCGTTGCGGTCCCAGTATTCAACGAAGAGCAAACAATTGAAGCCTGTCTGAAATCCATCCTTAGATGTTCATATCCCAAGAACAAACTGGATATTATTGTTGTTGATGACGGTTCAACAGATAAAACAAGAGATTTAGTAAAGAAGTTCAAGAATGTTAGACTTGTCATTCAGAAACACAGCGGTAAGGTTGATGCCCTCAACAATTGCCTGAAAAATGCAAAAGGAGAGGTTTTGGTCACAATTGACGCGGACTCTCTTGTTGAAAAAGGGTTTATTCGAGAGATGGTTAAGCCTTTCCAGGACCAGAAAGTTGGTGCCACATCAGGTGCCGTAAGAGTCCGAAACAAAGATAGTATTCTTGGTTTGTTTCAGAATGTTGAGTATCATTATAACAATCTGATAAGACATAGCTTCAGCAAAGTATTTGGCACAGGAATCTGGTTTTTTGGTTGTTTCGCAGCATATAGAGTTTCAACCCTGAGAATGATTGGTGGCTTCAAAAAAGACTCGATGACAGAGGATATGGATATCGCCATGGAGTTGAGAGATATCGGGATGAAAACTATTGATGTGGCAAAAGCATATGGCTACACAGTTGTTCCTAAAACTTTAAGAGGTCTTTTTAATCAAAGGCGCAGGTGGTGGATTGGAGGGATACAGAGTCTGAAAAAAAACAGGCATATGTTTAAGTTCCCACAACACCCGACAGTTGTGTTTATTTTCATGAATCACTTCTGGTGGTCAGTGTACTCATTCTTAAGCTT
>CAZPUM010000038.1:0-10208 GCA_964589765.1 uncultured Methanosarcinales archaeon | reverse complement strand
CCACAACTCTTGTGGGTCTCGATGTTCTCAAGTTCTGAGGTTTTTTCGCGAATTTCCATGTTGTGGAAATACTCCACAAGTATATATGTATTACTCATTCGATATTTAAAAAGAAATAAGAGCCCTATTTATAAATAATGAATAATTCCCAAGCTTATGCAGATTTCACCTTTTTGTGAACCAGTAGAGGGGAAAAAAGGATTTTACATATTCAATAGATTACTTTTGGACGTTTTCGAGTGTGATGAAGAGTTATTTAGCGGTATAAAGAAAAATAACCTCGCTGAAATTCCAAAAGATATAATGTGTATTCTAACAGAAAGAGGTTTTGTTGTAGATGAAGGGTTCAACGCTGATGAAGAACTAAAAAAATGGTCTGATAAATCTCACAAAAAAACTCGCATTAACAGATATAGAATACTTATTACGGAAAAATGTAATTTTGGATGTAAGTATTGTTTTGTTCACCTTTCTGGACATGACGGGTTATGGGATTCAATCCAACACTCATTGGACCTACTAATTAAAGCAAATAAAGGTGAGTCTGTCCAAATACAGTTTTTTGGTGGAGAACCTTTGATGCAATTTGAGTACATAGAAAAAACTGTGAATTACATGAAAGAGCACGGTACCGAACTAAAAGACGTGACCTACTTTATCACCACAAACGGTTCATTATTGACAGATTCAAAGTGCGAGTACTTAAAGAAAAATGACTTCAGAGTTGGAGTTTCACTTGACGGCCCTAAAGAAATGAACGATAAAATGCGCGTTCTACCTAACGGGCACGGAACCTATGACTTAGCAGTTAGAGGATTTAAACTACTGAAAAAACACGGAGTGAAAAACTTTATTCTTGTTACACCTTCACCTACCAATTTAGAGTCTCTATATTCCATTTGTAGATACATCGTAAATGAATTAAAGCCTGCTTATCTCACAGTTAATCTACCTCAATACGACTATGGTTTTGGGGTAGACGGCAAAATTTTTGCGGAACAAATCATACAGATCATACTTCTATGTGCTGAAAAAAAAGTTGGCTTGACTTCACCCGCATCTCAAGTACTATCAGCTCTGAAACACAAAGATCCTGTTATCAAAACATGTTCGACCACTTGCGATACTGCTTCAGCATCAATCACAATTGACGGCAGAATTACTTATTGTCCAATAAATTTTGAAGAGACCCTATTTCCAAAAAAGGTTGGTGATTTAGAATCATTAGACTTTCCAGAATTACAAAAGTGGTTTGGACAAAATCCATTTGATCATCCTATTTGCAAAGATTGCATAGCAATCACTACGTGCGGAGGTGTTTGTCCTATGCAAAGTAAAATGAAGCATCCTGAACGTGAAGCGCTTGTATTGGATAAAGACAAGTGTGATTTCTACAAACACCTTACAGTTTGGGCAATAGAGAATTACTAAAAATTGTAAGTCTTGCCCGGAGAAAGTTTAGTCTCACTAATCTCCCCATCCGTATTGATAAATATTCTCACACAAGCACCATATCTAGAAATAATTATTTCATAAGAATCATCTTCTACAACAACAGCAGAACAATTGTCTAAGGCAAATATTGGTGCCTTGAATGATTTGGCAATTAACATGACATCTTTCTGACCATCCGGTTCCACATCATAGTGCGGATAACACACTCCTTTTATCAAACCTAACCCATCAACTCTAATGGGCTTGTCAGGTTCTTCAGGAGTTGTTAATGGCTCTGCTGTTCCAAATTCAAACCAACAGATTGCTCCCGCACTAATACCCGACATAACTTTTCCTTTAACATACGCATCCCTTAGAAGAGTATCTAAATTAAATTTTTTCCAGGTAGCCATCATGAATTCTGTATCGCCACCTCCAACATAAATTATATCAGCACTTTCAATTAAGATTTCAATCTCTTTTATTGACGGAGAGTTTTCAACAACTTTCAAGTGCTTTACCGTACAACCCAGAGATTTTCCAAAATGTTTTTCTACAGTTTCGCAGTATCCTTCCGAATCGCCGCTAGCGGTCGGGATAAATAACAAAACGGGCGACTTTTTTCCAGATAAACTAATAATTTTTTTATCTATATCTAAAGTTTCAACATCAAAACCAGGCCTGCCTATTTCACCACCACCTATAGCAACGATTTTTCCCATAATGAATCTTTTAGTATACAATATAATAATTTATCCTTTTCAAGTATACTCTAGTAATTTTACCAAATCGCTTTTGTCGGACTTCGCCCACACAAACGTGTTTAGTTTTGGTCCAGAGTTTTTACCAAAAAGAATATTATAAACATCTGTAAAAAATTTTTTTTGACGTCTTTTTTTCTCCTTATTGGAAAAACCCTCCCTTATCGGAATATCAAAGAGTTTATCTGATAATTCATCAGGAGACAAATCACCTGAAACTTCAATTAGCGTTTTTAACAAAAAAATGTTCTCTTTTGATTCTAAATCCATACTTGAATAGTACCCCAAATTAGGACATGGTAATAATTTAGAACGGCTTTCTGGATTATATTTTTCAAGCCACACTTGCGCCCTTTTGGCCCGCCCTATTACCTCTCCCACATTTGAAGAATCATCATCCAAATCTAGCAACGTGAGTAACTTTGTGATGTTAAAATCAACAGCATCACCCAACCCCGCAATTTTTCTGAAAGAGAATTCTATAGATCTGAGACAATTAGTAGATATCATTGATAAACGAATTATATCGGACTTTATGTCTTGACTATTTCCTGAAACATACTCTTGAACTGCGTTATCAAACTCGTCGTATACTCTAATTACATCTTGGTCAAATGCGACACCAATCTCATTTTCAGGAGCATTTCTCAAAAAAAACCATCTGACCATTTCAGGCGAATATATCTCAAGCATTTCTTCAGGTGAAAAAAGGTTACCTAAAGAACCAGACATTTTCTTCGTCGAACCTTTTTTATTTACGAAAGCATATTTTTGGAATAGTGGAGGACTTATTCCAAACACTTCAGTTGCTAACTGACTTGAAACATCGTAACTGCCCCCTGCCACGGAGTGATCGTGACCTCCAGGTTCAAAATGAATACCTGAATGAGCCCATCGCATGGCCCAATCAACTTTCCAGGATAACTTTGCAACATGATCAACACATAGATCTATACTGTCAATTTTTCCTGTCTGATTACACCTGTACTTTATTTTCGAACCATTAAAAGATATTATTTGAGTATCATCTTTATTTGTAAATCTTGAATAAACAGATAGTGGATAATAATTCCTTTTCTCATCATTAGACATATTCTCAGTCAAATTTCTAGAAATTATTTCAGCAATCAAATGTTTATTTTCCAAAGCTTGAATAATCAAGTCATCATAAGCTCCAGATGAATACATTTCACTTTGTCTGACAAATTCTACAGATACGCCAAGTATTGACGATACCTCCTCAAACCTGGATATAAAAAAGTCAGCATATGAACCCTCCCCGTCTGGCGAAGGAATTGCACAATATGGCATCCCCACAAACTTAGCATATTCTTTCGGAATATACTCAGGAGGTTTTCTGAACCTATCAAAATCGTCCCAATAGAAAATGAACTTCGCATCATGGTTTCGTTCCAACAAACGTCTATATACTGCATCTGTAGTCAATAATTCTCTTAAATTACCTGCGTGAACAATACCTGAAGGACTAACACCCGAAGCACACACTATTGTTTCTTCAGGATGTTCATCTATAAGCCTATCTCCGATATTATGCGACCAATGCCCCGCCATAATAGGAGAATACTACACCAATTTAAATTAATAACCACCATTTAAAAGTAACAGAAGACATCTTTATAAAAAAGGCACCAATCACGTAACCATGAACAAGCCTTCCTTATCTATAAATGATATTGTTCGGGGCACCGAAGGAGAAGTACATATGCTTCGTGGCAGAATATCTGCAAAAAGGTCCTTCGGAAAATTAACTTTCTTAGAAATTCACAACCAATCAGGAAGAATGCAAATAGCTTTGAAAAAAGACGAATTAGGCGACAATTATGCAAGTATGAAAAAATGGAGCGTTGGAGACATCATAGATGTCAAGGGATCACTTTTCATAACCAACACAGGAGTTATGACCTTAGGAGTAATATCTGGAGACAGGCTAGCAAAGTGCAAAGAGTCGCTTCCTGATAAACATAAGGGTGTTAACACAATAACAGGACGCGAGAATAGAGGTCTTGCATTAATGATTGATGACGAGATGCTAAACGCATTTCAGATAAGAAACACTCTAATCAGGGAAATGAGACAATATCTATTCAAACAAGGATTTCAAGAAGTGGATACAGGACTGTTGCAGAAAGTTACAAATACCTCCTTGGCTGCAGATTTTAAAACATACTCAAACCATTTTGAAAGAGACTTGTATTTAAGAAAAACACCTGAGTTGAGATTAAAGCAACTTCTTGTAGGAGGATTAGAAAACATATTTGAGTTTGGAAAAAATTTTAGAAATGAAGGAGTATCGAAATCGTATCACCCAGAATTCAGCGTTATAGAATTATATCAGAATGGAGCCAACTATAGCGACATACTAGAGCTTACCATAAATCTTTTCGGACATTTAAATGATTCAGCACATAGACCCCTGAATGACCCCGCTGAGGCCAGACAAGTACACTTATACCAATTCATCGGAGACGAAACAGGACTTGACGCACGTAGAGCAAGTATAGACTCATTAAAGTCACACATTAGCGAGGAAAATTACAGAAATCATGGCAACGATGAGGAACTTCACAGAGCATTCTACGTTTATGACGTATTCAGAACTTTACTAAAAAAATATCCTGAGGAAAATATTATATTGCATGGAGTACCTAAGGAAATTTCTGTTTTAGGTAAGACTTTTGACGACGAACCAGGTCTTGTTGAAGAGTTCAGATATCACATAAATGGAAATATAATTTGCAATGGTATTACCGAACTTAATGACCCTGATGAGCAAGAGAGACGAATTCGCCAACAGGCAAAAACACACGGCAAATCTCTTAATGACAATGACCAACAATTCCTATCTTTGCTGCGACTAGGATTACCTCCCTGTGCAGGTCTCGGCTTCGGGGTCGACAGAACTCTAATGATTTACATGGGAGTTGACGACATTAGAGATTCTATTTACTTCCCGTTATAAACAGCACCGTATATGTTATCAGGCGTTGCCCAAACCAGTTCATTACACCCCATAATTCTTTAAATATCATTCAACATCTCGGATATAATTAATACCACTCAATCTGTAGAAACGTATTAATATTCACAACAGAATTCCGTTAAGAATGAGTACTGGTTTGACAAACTACACCTTCTCACCTCGCAGAGGTTTGGGAGTTATTTTGAAAAGAGTTTTCGAAGCAACAAATGGATACGAAGGAGAAGGCAACTACAGATATGTCAAGGTTGAAAACACTGAACCTAAAGGCAAGGCCACTCTACTCACATTACCAGGATTCTTTTTCCCACCATCTTTAGTAAGACCCTATTTACGAAGGCGTGTTCAAGAGTGGGATAGCGATTACAAGGCAGGAGTATCTCCAAGTCCTGTTATCAAAGTTGGAGACGAGCTACTGCCTCCTGAATCTTTGGATGGACACGTTGGTGTGTATGAACACTTTTTTGAGAACTATTTTTCAGAACACGATGGCCCAATCGATATCAACGGCCACAGCTATGCTTACCAGATTATTCGCAGACAACTTGTGGAGTTACAACACGACCCTAGAATCAGAGAGGTTATTATTGTAGCCCCTTACATCAGAAAGCCGGATTTTGTTGTTGACGGGGAAGATTTACTCAAGGCAGGAAGAACAGGACACAAAAAAGAGCTGTTCCGGGCTTTACAAGACGGGCGCATTGAGGAGTTTATACTTAGCATGGCAGGGTTTAATCAATATGAAAAAAATGCAAAAAGATTCGAAGTTGCATTCAGAATGTGTCTTGAAGAGATGTTAACATTCAGCTTAGAAGATAATTTACCCGCGATTTCAGAGGTTCCTGTAAAAGTGTTCTTGCCGAAGAATGACTTCTTGACTTACAAAAAAGAAGATGAAGCGCATTTAAGAACAGTATTTACCCATCCTGAAAGTGATGTTATTTGGGTTAGTGGGGGACATAACAAAATATTCTTACGATTGGCCGAAGGAATGAGAGATATCAGCCAAAAAAACAGGTTATCTGATGATTATTTGAGACAACTCAAAGACAATCTCGATTACCTACAAACAATAATTGTAACCTGAGACCTAATTATTTATTAATAGGATTGATGTTGGTTCATTATGCGTACAATCACAACACAGGACGAACACCAGAAGGGGTACACATACAAGCTGACCTGTCCTGAGGGTAAAAAATTCCATCCTGATTTCAAACCTGAGTTAAACCCCCAGGAGATGCTTGAACTGGGCATCTTTGATGGGAGTTATTTCTTTGACATACCAGATGACTTGCCTAAGAAATGGTTCAAGAATGCCAAGCTGTCAAAGTTCAAAGACCCTTCAGTGAATTTCTTTGGAATTTCTGCTTCACAACCCTGGAAGGTCTGGCAGGACAAAGGGTGGATCCACCCCGATGACCCCTACGGGTGGTTTCAATGGTACTGCCGTTATTATCTTGGTAGAAGACATCCAGATGATGAACGCCAAATTAAACGCTGGAAAGCTATTGGCAGACATATAGCCCAGATTAAGAAAAACTGTAAGAAAGGCGATTTAGCCTGTCGCAGAAAACAGCGACAAGCCTTACTACACTGGGCTATTGATAGTAGAAAATTGTAAATTTTTTGTTTCTAATCCTATGTAACATTTATAAAACCAAATTACTGCGTCTAACTATGCAAACATTCCTGGAACTTGCAGTGATTCTTGTTGTTGCTGTTGGTTTAAGCGCTTTAATGCAGTTGTTGAGGCAACCACTTATCATAGGTTACATTGCCACAGGAATTCTTGTTGCAGCAACAGGAATCGTTACTGCTAGCGACGGAATTGAGGGTTTCGCACACGTAGGAGTGGTACTCCTTCTATTTATTGTCGGGCTCAATCTAAGTCCTAAAACTATCAAAGAAACAGGAAAGGTTGCAGTAATCACAGGCATAGGACAGATAATATTTACGAGTGCCATTGGTTACTTTATTGCTCAACTTATTGGATTTAGCACTGTTGAATCATTATATCTTGCACTTGCACTCACATTCAGTAGCACAATCATCATCAGCAAACTTCTCTCAGATAAAGGAGATATACAGACAATGTATGGTCGTATAGCCATAGGATTCCTTATTGTTCAGGACATAGTAGCGATCATCTTTTTGATGGCCTTGACAGGAATAGATGACCCTGCAATCCTTCTTGCCAACATTTTCCTAATCCTAGGGGTGGGCATCCTATTCCTGCTGATACTGAACCACATAGTTTCTTACATGGCCAAATCTCAAGAGCTCCTTTTACTATTCTCAGTTACCCTGTGTGTTGCTGTTGCAGGAGCTTTCAGCGTTGTGGGATTAAGCATTGAGGCAGGTGCTTTGCTGGCAGGAATAACCCTTTCAGCGAGCAAGTTTCGACACGAGATAGCTGCCAGGTTAAAACCACTTAGAGACTTCTTCATTCTGCTGTTCTTCATAATTCTTGGCGCTCAGATGGACTTTAGCAGTATTGGTTCTCTAGTAGTTCCAGCAATAATATTCTCACTACTTGTTCTCATAGGTAACCCATTGATTGTTATCTCAATCATGGGCGCCCTCGGCTATCCTAAAAAAGCAGGTTTTCAGGCAGGCTTGACTGTGGCCCAGATAAGCGAATTCTCTCTGATTATCCTAGCAATGGGGGTGACCCTGGGCCACGTGTCCCAAGAATTGTTGGGACTCGTAACAATCGTGGGAGTAGTTACTATCGCTGTAAGCACTTATCTGATAATGTATTCAGACGAAATATTTCCTTACATATCTGGCATATTATCAATATTTGAAAGAAAGCAACTAAAGAAAATCCATTCTGATAACAAACACGACATTATTCTTTTTGGTTCAAGCAAACTTGGCATTGGAATCCTGAAAACTTTCAGAAGACAGAAAAAAAAGTTTCTTGTTGTAGATTATGACCCCACCCAGATAGAAAAAATCCAAAAACTGGGTGTTGACTGCATGTTTGGTGATGCCGAAGACTTAGAGCTTCTTGAATCTTTGGCTCACGCCCATATCAAAATGGTGGTCAGTACTATTCCGCGCCTTGAGACCAACCTTTTGCTTCTTAATACAATAAGAGAAGCAAACCACCACGCTATTTTTTCAGTTGTCGCCCATACAACAGACGAGGCACTTACTCTTTATGAGGCAGGAGCCAGCTATGTTGTGATGCCTTACCATATCGGGGGCCATCACATGAGCACGATGATTGAAAGCCACGGACTAAACCCTGAAAAATATCTCGAAGAAAAGATTCGACACGTCGAAGAACTTAAGGGTTCAAGTTAGTTTGAAACTAAATCAGTTCTCTGTTTATACCCAAAGAATCTGGTTCATCCCTTTGAATCTCGTATCCTGAAAGCGATGAAACAATCTCCTGAAGATTATGGCCTCGTTCCAGAGGTTCTCCTACATTAACGATAACTCTTTCCCTCCAATAACTAACACTGCCTCTTATCCCTATGGGAATTATCGGAACGTGCTTTTTTTGTGACAAAGAGTCAGGTAGTCTGGCAAACCCGTGAATTTTATCATCGTAATACCGGGTACCTTCGGGGAAGACTGCTACCATATGTCCAAGTTCCAGATTTCTTAAACACCCTTTTATCACACTAGAGCCACATTTTCCTCTTTTAACAGGCACTATGTCCATTTTATCAAAGAAATATTTCATAGCTATTCCAGCAACGCCTGTATACTCAATTAATTCCTGTTTGGCCACAAAGCGAACATGTCTTGTCGTCAAACTCGCCACAATAGGTATATCAAGCCAGCTTTTGTGGTTAGCAGCCAGAATTGCAGGGCCATTTTTTGGAATGTTTTCGCTTCCGCTAACATCCAAGTTATACATCGAATGCAGATACGCTGTCGTGAATAAGTTAACAAAGTTGTAAAGACTCATCATGATAGGATTAACACTGAGTGTTTATTGGTTTCGGTACCAAAATATTTAGCACCATGTTTTATAAATAGAACAAGGTTCTCGTTTATAAGAGGATTTTCTAATGAAGAATGTTTTCGATATATTACCCGGGCCGATTAAGAAGGCTGTCGATAAAGCAAGGTTTGTGGAACCAACGCCCATCCAGAGTGAGGCGATACCCCTTATAGCCAAAGGTTCGGATATACTTGGGATAGCTCAAACAGGGACTGGAAAAACCGCAGCTTTTGTCCTGCCAATACTTAGCCATCTGTTGGTTAATCCACGAAAAGGTGTTCGAGCCCTAATTCTTTGTCCGACCAGAGAACTCGCCATGCAGGTTGGCAGAGAGATTCAGCTGTTCGCAGAAAATACTGATATTCGATATGCCGCCATTTACGGCGGAGTCAAACAAGGTCCTCAGGTCAATGCTCTGAAAACAGGGGCAAATATCCTTGTTGCAACACCCGGAAGGTTGATGGATTTGAAAGAACAAGGCTTTGTTAAACTCGGACTTGTTGAATTTTTTGTTCTTGATGAAGCAGACAGAATGCTTGACATGGGTTTTATCCATGACATCAAGAAAATTTCAAGCTTTGTTCCCACCAAAAGGCAGACTTTATTCTTTTCCGCAACAATGTCAGGAGTGGTTTCTCAACTTGCCAACAGTTTATTGCGTAACCCTGTCAGAGTTGAGGTAACACCTCAAGCAACGCCTGTTGAAAAAATCGACCAAAAAGTTCTGTTTGTAAACAAAGAGAAAAAAATCGATTTACTTCTACATCTTCTTGAGCAAGAGAACCTTGAGAAAGTTTTGATATTCACAAAAACAAAAAGAGGGGCTGACAAACTTAGCCGTGTCTTGAAAAAAAGTGATGTTTCCGCACAACAGATTCACGGCGACAGAACGCAAAAACAAAGAACACAAGCACTGAAACTGTTCTCAACAGGAAAAGTGCGTTGTCTTGTAGCAACAGATGTTGCTGCGCGTGGAATCGACATTGATGATATCAGACAATTTTGGAATGATATTGTAGATTTAAATTCACATTATAACGAAATCTATTTT
>CAZPUM010000037.1:0-10878 GCA_964589765.1 uncultured Methanosarcinales archaeon | reverse complement strand
CAACTTTGAAGGCCTGATGATTAACGGCGACAAATACACAGCAGAGATAGACATCAAGAAAGGTGAAGAAGAAGGAGTCATACTGGAACTGTATCCAAGAGAACCTGGCACTTACACCATAGAAGCTGAAGTATCAATGACTGTTGAAGGGGTTTTGAGCACACTAGAAAAAGATGTTGTTGTTGTGAGTCGTGATGACAAACTGGAACCAACTCTCACAGTGAGTCCCCCTTGGGAAGAGTATTTCCCCGGAACTGAGATAACTGTAAGAGCATACTTAGAAAATTATAACGACGAAACAAGTTTCTCTGAAATCTCAGGGGATATCAAATGTGAACTTTTCAATAATGTCAAAGTTAAGAAAGAAAAAATAGTTTACGGCCAAAAAGAGACCATGGCTGAAATCACATTTATTGCTCCCCAGATTAACCAAACAAAAACCTTTGATGTTAATTTCTCTGGAAAATACAAGAGTCCAAGCGGAAAAGTGTTTAAGTTCGATACAAAGGAAACAATCTCTTTAGAGCCTTTCATTAGCAAAGTTAAAATTATTCGCGAGGTAGAACCCGAAACTGCCGTCAGAGGAGAGAACATCAGTGTTGATGTTAGAATCGAGAGCACATACGACACATACATCTCGATGGATGTCACTGAAAAATACCCTAACCTTTTAACCAAGTCCAGCGGTCTTTCCTTCGCAGAAATATCTCTTGAGAGGGGACAGGCAAAAAACCTGTACATTTACACCCTCGACATACCTATCGATTTCCCAGGAGACAGTTTTAACCTAACAACAAACGTGCTTGTGAAGGACGCACCACTTCCAGAGATTTTTACTGTAACAATCCCTGTTGTCAATCCACCAGACATGGAAAACCAAACAGAGGAAACCCAAGATGATGTGGTTGAGGAAGAGGTCGAAGAAGAGATTGATGAACCAGGTTTATTCAGCAGAATGTGGAGCGGAATCAAGAGCGGAATCAAATGGTTCTTTGATGCCGTAACAGGTATTTTCGACCGCGAAGATGTTCCCGTTAACGAAACCTCAAACTAGAACGCCTTTGAAAATATTGTGCTTGTCACGTATTAGTTGAACCTTCATCTCTCTACCAACAGGAAGTTCATGAGCCCGGGGTCCCTTCACAGTTATACACCTATCAGACGCGACCATTATGACCTCGTTAGGATATCTTGCAGGGCAGGCAACCCTTGCCTTAATCACATCGCGTTTTTTGAACGGTTTCTCGAGTTCAGGTTCGTCAAAAATACCAAACTCTTCTGCTGTGAACTCGGTCAGTTTCATATCATGTTTTTTCTCAAGAGGTTTCAGCATAGAAAAAAACTCATCAAAAGTTCTTTGCTCAACAGGGTTTCTACCCCTCTTGTAATTCAGATAGTTCTGAAGACCCATAGAAGGCAAATCATGTTTGATTGTAGTTCCAAGCTGAACAAGCGAGTCAAGTTCTGCATCATTCATACCTGGAACAACTGTTGGAGCAAGAATCACCATGATCTTTCCCTCACAGTACTTTATCATCCTGAGAACCTGCTCAAGAGGATACTTTCGTCCCGACATCATATCCGCAGTCTCTTGGGTTAGAGCATTCAGGGAAAGATTAATCTTGTCCAGCCCCGCTTCGTGGAGTTGGTCTATTAACTGTTCTGTAAGCAAACTCCCGTTTGTCACAACAGTCACATACTTACAGCGAGGGATTTTCTTCAGACCCCGAACAAGCTCCACGAATTGAGGATAAAGAAGAGGTTCCCCCTGGGGTCCTATGTGGAACTCCACAGGATTCTTCTTTATCCGCGCAACATCTTTAGCAACCTCAACAAGGTACTCCCAATCAACAATGTAATCATGGGTCTTGTTGTTTTTCCCTTCGTCCACACTACAAAAGGGACACTGGAAATTACAGCCAGTCATTGGTTTAATCTCAATAGTGTTACTTCCCCTGTCTACGATTCCGAACTCGTTGGTCCCAATCAGAGGAATGCCTGAATCTTTGTGAATGTAAACAGTAGGTTTGTTGTAGTTGATATGGAACAGGTTGTCAAAAGCCTTGTCAAGTATAGGGTCGAACCTCTTCCAGGCATAGTTATCATCCACACCCTGGAAAACAAGAGCGCCGTCTTTTACCTGAACAACACCGATAGGTTCCAAATCTTCTTTTTGAATATCAAAGTAGTACCTTCCAAGAAACAGTCCTCTGATGGAATCTTTTTTATCTAAAAAAGATATCTCTCGAAAAGCCAACTTTGCCATAATAGCCGGACATACCCTCTGTTTATAAATGATACCCGGAATCTTTTGAGTAGTTTTTTAAAATAGGAACAGAACCTCAAATCGGGGAGTGAGATGAACGGAATAACATACGAACAACTCTTTGACACTCTAAGGCGTGAAAAGAGCAGGGATGAACTTCAAGAACTTGAAGCTGACTTCTATGATATGGTTAAGAATTTTCTTGCAGAAAAGCGTACATCCGCAGAGAACTCAGGCGACGGTCTTCATTCCCTAACCGCTCAAAGAGCTCAAATAGAGTATCAGAACGTACAAAAAATTCTGAAAGAGCTCTACGAAAGAAGAGAGAGAAAAATTGTTACTCTGGCCCTACACCATATCAGAACAGAAAGTACTGTTGTGGACACCGATGCCCTCCAGGGACCTGAAAAAGAGCTTTTTGACAAAGTAGCGGTCATACTTAGGGAGAGCAGGAGCTGTGTTTTAAGCTCAGTTTCAAGAATACCAAAACCAATAATCAAACCTGAGCCTCCTGAAGAGGAGCCTGAGGAACCAGAAACCACATACGGAGACACAATCAGCCACTCTGAAGAAAGTGACCTTGTTGCGGTTAAGTTCCTTGCAGTGGTCCCAAAATTTGTGGGGAAAAATATGGAAGTGTTTGGCCCTTTCCAAGAGGGGGACAGGACCTCTTTACCGGATGATGTCGCACAGATTCTAATTAAAAAAGGCCGTGCCGAACTTTTAGAAGCACCTCAACAAGTATGAAGGAATACCCTTCGGCTATCTCCCGGCTCTACATCGTAGTAGACCTCTAGAATATCGCCCGGCTCACAAGTATTCTCAAAGATAAACTTACAAGTGACATCTTTTCCGATGTCTCCTGGTATCGTACACCCATTCTGAAGAAGACCTCTATTAAACTCAAACCTGAAGTTCTCAGATTTGTATGTACGCGCATTCTTGTTCACAATAACAAGATGACCTGGCGTATCCCCTCTCGGTTGCTGGAGGTCATCCCCCTTGAAATCTTTCTCCAGCAAATAAGGGTTTACGCACTCTACAGCAATTTGCTCAAACCGCCCTGCACTAGCAGGGCATTTTATTTCCTGTATTTCCAACAGGTCAAGAACAGAATTTGACAAATATGTTGCATCGCTGACCTGGTTTGAAAGCGAACCATTCCTGATGAACAGCAGGAAACAAACCGCTGCCAAAGCAAGGCAGACAATAATCAGAATACCCTTCACGTTGTCCATATTGGGCTTTAGAGAATATCTCTTATAAATACTATGGCGCTTTTTCACACATTACCTTGCTTTGCCAGGGTTAGGACACCTTATTGGAGACCAAACTCAGTCTTTGATTTAGCTCAGGACAAAGCTGTTCTAGGAGCTTTCTTAGTCGACAATAAGCTTTATAAACCCCTTACTGTTCTCGCAGTGTATGAAGGTTCCTAAGCAGGTTAAGAGGCACTGCCCGAAGTGTAACAAGCACACCACTCAAAAGGTTGCTGTTAACAAATCCAGAGGTAGAAGCAGTACTCACCCGATGAGCCGCGGTTCCACGATGAGAATCCAACTGCGTGGTGAACGTAGGGGTTTCGGAAACCTTGGACGTTATAGCAGGCCTCCAAAGCCAAAGATGGTCGGTAAGAAACTATCTAAGAAGACCGACTTCAGGTACACCTGCCCTGAGTGTAAGAGAACATTTACGCAGAAAGAAGGAATTAGAACTAAAAAGGTGGAGCTCGTATGAAAACTGAACCTTCAAGCAAATTTATCCGTGTCCGATGTGCCGGGTGCAAAAATGAACAGATTATTTTCGGAAAGGCATCTAAAGAGATTAAGTGCCTTGTTTGTGGAGAAATTATGGCCAAGCCGACAGGCGGTCGAACCGACATCAAGGCTCAGATTCTCGAAGTTCTTGAGTGAACTATTTAAACCACCTGTTGTTTCTCGACGGTATGTACTACGCAAAACAAGGATATCCTGAGGATGACGAACTGGTTCTGTGTACTATTACAAGTGTACAGTACAACAGCGTCTTCTGTGATATCGACGAATACCCTGGCAAATCAGGAATGATTCACATCTCAGAGGTTACCGCAGGTAGAATAAGAAATATCCGCGAGTATGTACAGGAAGGAAGAAAGGTTGTTTGTAAGGTTCTTAGGATAGACACACAAAAAGGACACATAGACCTGTCCTTAAGGCGTGTTAACGAGCGTCAGAGAAGAGAAAAGATGGCCGCTCTAAAGCAGGAAGGAAAAGCAGAGAATCTGATTGTACACATTGCAAAAGAACTGAAAATAGAGCCCAAGAAACTGTACGAAGAGGTCGCGAAGAACATCTTCAAAGAGTACGAATATATTCACGAAGCCTTCCAGGACATAGTTGAAGGAGAACTATCTCTGGAAAAGACAGAGCTTGACAAAAAGACAGCCACAAAAATTGAGGAGGTTGTCAAGGAGAGAATAAAACCGGCACAGGTCAGTATTGAGGGGATTTTCAAAATAACAACCTTTGAAGAAAAAGGCATAGAGAAAGTCAAGAAAACGCTTGTTGAAGCTGAGAAAGTCTCCGCACCATCAGAAATAATATATCTCGGCGCGGGTCAGCACAAAATCACTCTTGTAGCTGAAGAGTACAAAGATGCTGAGAAACGTCTAAAGCTGGCAATCGATGTTGTTGAGAAAGCATTCAAAAAAAGCGCCTGTACCACACTGGATTTTGTAAGAACTGATAACGACTGATATGGCCAATATTCTGAAATGCGGAGTGTGCGGAAGTTACGGGCTCTCAGATGAGTGTAAGTGCGGTGGAAAGCGGGGAAATCCTAAACCACCAAAATACTCCCCTGAAGACAAATACGGAAAGTACAGACGAAAGTACAAAGAGATGACTACTTGAGTTTTTTCTCAATATCCATCAGTTTGTTCTGTAAGAACTCGTTCTGTTTCTTGAAGACCTCTACCTCTTCACGGTAGATTGTTACAAGATTCTTCAAAGTCATCTTAATATCAACAAGGTCTTGTGTGTTGAAAGCAGGAGCCCCTGCAATTCGCTTCTCCATATCTTTCACAGCTTTAGCGGTCTCTTTTTGAGAAGAATAAACATCATCAAGGTTTTTCTGAAGAGTGTGAGTTACAGATTTCTGAACCTGTTCAAAAGATGCTTTGGTTTCACCTTTCAATTCAGTCTGAAATGTTTTCATGAACTCATACAGAAACTGTAGTTTTGAATTAAAGTCGGCAAAAGACTTGGTCATAGCAGGACCACCACTACTGCCTGAACCTCCTGAGGCCAACTGCTGATTAACAGTCTCAATCTGGGTAGCCAACATCCTAATCTCTTCTCGGAACTGTTGGTCCGCCTTCTGCTTCCCCCCTGATAAGTCGAGTGCCACTTATTGGTTCCCCCGACGAGCTTATTTAAACGTTTGTCTCTCCCTTAAAGTAGAAACTAAAGATTGACCGACGAGAGAGACAACATATAAACCCAAACGGTTAAAAACCATAACAGTTGATGATTGTCGAGGAGGTGAGGTGTTGGAAAGAGCGCATGAAGTTCTTGAACTTGATTGTGATGAATTAGGAATAGGTTTAGCTTCACCACACCTTAGCGGAGAGGTCAAAAAAGCCATTGGCAAAAAGCAGTTTGACCGTTTAAGGCTGAAGACAAAGTTGTTCACAAAAGAGTATGACCACAAGTATAATCTCCTCAGTATCGAACCCTTTTTTGTAGACGTAAGATTTAGCATATTGCCCGACAATGTCGCACTGGTCGACCAGTACACACTAAAAACAGGAGCCATTGTTCAGATTTACAAAAGGTTATCCAGCGCAGGATACATCTACAACATCAACATACCTGAAATGCAAGTAACCTTCAACGACCTTTTTGGCCTTTACAAGGATATGCAGGACTTCAGTGAAGAAGGAGTAACAAGTAACTCATTCATCAAAAGATGGTATCAAGATTTCGGAATTCTAGAACATCTCCTACACGATGAACAGATTCTTGAAATCAACGTGAACCCCCCCGCATACAAGACAAGCATGAGACTCGTCCATTCCAAGTATCAGGAGTGTACATCCAATGTTTATCCTAGCGATGATTTCCTGAACTACCTTGCAACAAGACTGAAAATCAGCACAGGAAGACCGTTAAACAGAGCACAACCGCAACTCGACGGAGAAATAATAGTTGGCACAAACAAGGCGCGTGTCGCAGCAATTATTGAGCCTTTTAGCATCTTCGGCACAGGTTACTCCATAAGAAAACACAGAGAACACCCGTGGACACTTCCATTATTCATGCATCTCGGAAGTATGAACGCTTGGTTTGCAGGGTTCATGGGCCTCATAATAGCCCACGGGAGAAGTTTCCTCACAGCAGGCCCAAGAGGAAGCGGAAAAACTTCCCTTCTTGGAAGCCTACTTTTGGAGATCCTGCCAAAATACAGAATAATCACTATTGAAGACACCCAAGAGCTACCAATAGAGGACTATAAAGCTCTTGGGTATGATATCCTTCCATTGAAAGTCAGGTCAGCCCTGCTCAAGGAAGGGATTGAGATGCCTTTCGATACAGGGCTGAGGACATCTCTCCGTTTAGGAGACTCCGCACTGATTGTCGGAGAGGTAAGAAGCAAAGAAGCAACAGTTCTTTACGAAGCAATGCGTGTCGGAGCAATGAGCAACGTTGTTGCAGGAACAATTCACTCCGACACCCCTTACGGAGTTTATGACCGCGTTGTTAATGACCTGGGTGTTCCTAAAGGAAGCTTCAAAGTTACCGATATAATCATTATCCAAAACCTAATCAAAACCCCTTCCGGACTTGGAAGAAAGAGGAGAATTATCAGCGTCACAGAGGTACTGAAAGACTGGGAAGACAAGCCAGAGTTCCAGGACCTTCTTGTTTACAACCCAAAAACTGACCAGCTGGAACCGACTGAAGATCTTCTTCAAGGCAAATCTGTAACCTTAAAGACCATTATGAAAAACACACAGGGTTACAACTCGTACAGAGACCTGCTTCGTGATATTGAGCTCAGGGGTTGGGCTAAAGAATCTATACTGCACTTAGCAGGAAAAAACAAAGATCTTATGGAAGCTCCTGTTGTTTCCGACTCGAACAGTCTCTTCGCAAGGTTAATGGACACACACAACCCCATTACTAATCCAGAGCACGAAAACGAGTTCAGAATGGCGTACACAGAAGGCCTGAGAAAAATAATACAGGAGGCAAAAGAAAGAGCTGAACGTCAAGCCTCATCTGAAGACGAGCCAGAGACGGAGGAAAGGTAATGGTTTTCTCCGACGCATACAAGCTCGGAAAGTCTATACCGTTAGGATGGAACTCTAAAGGGATAGAAGAGAAACTCAGGTTCGTACTTTTTCCATACAATAGTAGAGATGTCACAGCAACAGCAACAATAGTTTTCCTGGTGATGCTGATATTTTCAGGAATGTTCTGGATATTCATTCCATTCATCGCTTATGTATTTCTTTTCCTGGGAGTTATCTCCGGTGTTGTATTGTACATCTACCCTCACCACATTTTTTACAGCCAGGCAATAGGTGAGTATAACGAAGAGATGCTTCGTGCGATTTTACGAATGACTACTTACATCAGCATGGATACTAGCATTGAGTTTGCTGTTGTTGAGACAACAAAACACCTTCATGGAACACTAAGAGTTCAGTTTGACAAAATAACAAACGACCTTACCAGAAAACAAAAGATGACTCTTGGCGATGCTATCGCACCATACCTCGATATTTGGAACAACATAAACCCAACTTTTGTTAAATCATTCAGACTATTACAGACAGCAGCACTTAGCGAACAAGAAGGCAGGGATACAATCCTTAATGAGACTATTGAAACCATGCTTTTGAGTTACAGCACTCTAGGCAAGAGATACGCTGAGGAACTCTCAGACAACGCAAAGAAACTGATTACCTTAGGAGTATTAATCCCAATAATGAGCCTCATGATCATTCCATTAGTGAGCATATTTCTTCCTGAGCTTGCCCAACCAACAATTCTCGCGTTCGTCTATAACGCATTCTTCCCCGTGCTAACCCTTCTAATGGCGATGAATTTCGCTGCGAAGAGGGTTCAGATTGACACAATAAGAATTGAAGAGGCTGAAGAGTATGTTCCAATGCCCTCCTGGCTCGGCTGGATGGCCGTCGGTTTGATGTTTGTTCTGGGAATACCCACAATCTGGTTTATCACAAACCTCGAAGCAGGAAGTGCAAATTCCGAAACCATTATAGCTATATTTATCGGGTGGCTACTAGGGGCAGGAATCTGGATAGGCTCATACATCTACTCTTGGTTATACTCGAGAAGGTACAAAAAATTATGGAACTCAGTATACGAGGTGGAACAGGACTTACCTCACCTGCTTCAAAGTTTCACCACATACCTCACCCTGAATATCAGTACCGAAAATGTTATTCCTGAGGTAATCGATGACTACAGAAAATTCGGTTTCGCTGACCACCCTGTTGTTGATGCCTTCAAAAAGATTCAGCACAAACTGATGACTTCAAAACAGAGTATTATGCAGATTGCGCAGAAACAACTCCCAAAACTATTGCCTAGCAGAAAAGTTAACCAAATACTGATTCAGATTATCTCTTTCGGAGAGATATCCCAGGCCTCCGCCGCAAAGATATCGCGCATGGTTCGCTCTCAGACAATGAGTCTTTACAAACTTGATGACTACATTAAAACCATGCTTGCCGAAACTATCGGATTGATTAACATAACAACAACTTTGCTAGCGCCTCTGCTCGCTGCTAGCGCAGTAATCATGAGCGTTGCTATAGTCAAATCTCTTGTTTTCATAACTGAACAACTCCAGCTTATAGCTAATTCTTTCGGCACAACAGACATAGGGTTCACTCTTGTTGACACAAGCCTTGTTGTTCCGCCCGTGTTCATCGAAGTTATTGTTGGAGTGTATCTCATCCAGACAATACTGGTTCTGAGTTTTTTCAGTACACAGGTCAACGTAGGTAATGACAAATACAAATTCTTTGAAGCAGTTAAGTCAAACTCTGTTGGTTTCCTGATATACTCAATCATTCTCTTTGGAGGATACTTCTTTGTTGTTGAGGTTTTGTTTAAGAGTATATTACTTGGATAATCCCTCTCTATATTCTAATCAAGGCACTCACGTATCAAGCGAAAGTGCGGATACTGGGTGAGTGCCGTGTTAAGACACCGAGGGCTCGAAAACCGAAGGTTTTTGGCCTCCAAAAAATTATTTTTTGAGAGGACGAGGTCCAAAAACAAGCATGTCTTTCTCTCGCTTAGTTGCGGAGAATCGGGCACTGCCTGCATTTGATTCGATGCTCGCACAGTGGGGACCCTGACCCCACACTCGCATCTTGGTTTTATTCCAAGGTAGCATCGATTATTGTACCAGGGTGTTCTCCCCGGAAATATTTATAAATGCTTAAAAAGAGGAAGATAGTATGCTAACACATCACAGGCATAAACAAAGAACCCTTTCTGTTATCGTGTTCTTGCTAATTTTTACTGTGGCCACAGATGTTTACTTCATACTAAGTCCCGCATACGGACTTGAAGCCGCACTTCTGTTCGCATTCACGGTAGCAATAGGATTAACGGTAACATACCAGTGCTACAACTACAGGCACAGCCACGAGCATCACGTCATGCTCAACACTCTGACACAGATATACTTAGGAACAATCCTATTCGCATGTTGTGTATTGATACTACTGCTCCACGCATTCCTGGGGCTAGATATCCTAGACGGGTACATAATACTAAGCCTGATTGTTTTGTTACTCACATTCCTCTCACTTGGACACTTTGAGGAGTGGGTCACACACCACATGGGCAGAAAGTTCAAGGCCAGCACGGCGCCAAAACCAAAGGCCCGAAAAAAGAGGAGGAAATAATCATGAGAAACAGAAAAGGATTCGAAAAACCGATTGAGATTTTCGTAGCCCTGTTCATCATCCTGGCAGTGGCGCTAGTACTCCTAAAGCTTTTCCAGAACCAGATATCTGAAAAGCAGAAGGAGCTGGCCGACGTCCAGCAGGAACAGGAAGCCAAAGAGAGAATGGACAAGTTTATACTGGCATGTGCAGAAAAGTGCACACAGGCCAGCAACAACCAGTGTAGCTCTGCGTCGCTAGCAAGCTTATGCGCAACGAGTTTAAGTTCTGTGTTAGGACCCGACTCATATATCGATTTAAACAACAACCAGATTAAAGATTATGACACAACTTACCTGGCAGGAATCGGTGTCTGTGAAGACAGAATGTACTGTTTCCATGTTATGGACAATTGCTGTAACACAGAAATCAGCGCTACAAACTGCAAGACCATCTTGACCAAGTATTGGACTGATAATGGACTTGTTGCAACACTCCCTGCAGTTGTTCCACCAGGCACATGTACCTCCAATGGTAACAGATGGGATGAACTAGTAGGTTGGACCTGATGAGAACAACCCTCCTTATTTTTCTTATAATTCTAACCTCTTGTACAGTTGGTCCTGGCACTGACTACTCTATTGAACAGCTGAAAACAGCCTGTAACAATGCCTGTGGCGGACAATCTGAAGTTACTGTA
>CAZPUM010000036.1:0-11053 GCA_964589765.1 uncultured Methanosarcinales archaeon | reverse complement strand
GTGCTCCTTGCGACAGGAGAATGGTGGTGATTTCCGACTACAAAAGTCGGAGGAAACCGCGTTTTTAGGCGCCATTCCCTATTTGGTAAGTCGGGAGATTTCCAGGTTGTTTATAAGCGTTTTGGTCTGCGCCCAACCTGTTTGACCCCCCCGACATATTAAGGAGACACACCTTTATAAACCTTGTGTTTTTTATCACTTATAAGTAGTTACGAATAGAAAGAGATATAAGTAAGAACAGTAAAAATAAACCATGGAATATGATGATTTCATAAGAAAATGCTCAGGAATTTATTCTCAATTTAGAGACCAAACCAAAATTAAGACAGAAGGACTTAGACCAAACGTCCCAGAAAAACAGGGAGGATACTTAATCACATTCAGGCACCCTACAGAGGTTGCTGACAGGGTTGGCGAGCTATCAGAAAAAGTTGCCAAAGTTGTACCATCAATAGTTTACGACAGAAGTAATGTACACACAACAATATCAGATTTCAATGTAAGTGATGAATTTTCACCAGACCCAAGTATCCTTCAAAAATTAGCAGATACCTCCACAGACATAATCGGGTGTTACTACGGATGTTTAGAAGATGGAGAATTAGAACCTATGAAAATCAACTTCACAGAGTGGCTATTCAACCAGAACACAGGCATCGTAGCAGGGATACCAAACAAATCAATCTTTGAAATCACTCAAGAGTATATAGAGATTGCAAAAAAGTACGATGACATAATGTTAAGAATGCCTTGGGGAGCACACATAACTGCGTGTAGATTTTTGGAAACAGCAAACCCTGAACAGATAGATGAATTAAACAGAATATTCAAAGGACAGAGCCCCATTGGAAACTCCCGTCCCGAATCAATAGACGTCGGGCATTTTACACTCTCACCGGAAGGGTTTGAATATGACATATTTGAAAGCTTTTACCTAGATATGTGATAACATGAAAACAAGAACAGGACTCATAGCAACAACAGTTGTGTTAGCAGGAATCTCCTGTGGATGCCAGAACAAAGAGGAAATATCTTTTCTTGAAAAAACAGTTGCATGGGAACTTGAACAAGAGGCGATTTTTGGAATCGAAATTCCTGAGACACCCGTAGAGTTTGTTAATGACCCAAGAGAACCACCTGGCTTGTTCGACAGAGGCACAGGAAGCATCATTATCAACAAAGAATACCTAGAAACAGATGTTGAGGAAAGAATCTACCAACACGAACTGGCCCACTCATACGCACACAACCTCATAAATATAGAAGGAGGAGTGCTTTCCCCCTTGAAATTACCAAGACATACTGAAGGAGACCCCCTAGTTTTAAACAACTACGAAATAGAAAAGGGAATTCTTCAGCGAATGATACTAGAGGGACACGCAGTATTTGTTGAAAGCCAAACAACAGACTTCAAGCTTAAATCCATCAGCGCCTGGCCTACTGAAACAACAGACTACATCAGCCCCATCACAATTAATGGAGAAAAAGGACTGAACTCTTTTACGATTCATACCTGCGGAGCAAACATCATAGAAGCCATTTACAAAAATCACGGTCAAAAAGGCATAGATTACACATTACTAAACCCCCCTAACCCTGAAGAGGCTTTCGACATTCCTGGATACATCGCAAGAATCAATTCAGAGCTCGATGAACAATGATTCGCGACAGAGACCACAGATGGTATGAAAAAGTTCTTGGAATCAACATAGCTCAACTCCTAAAACCTGGAGCAACCTGGATCGATATGTGCTGTGGAAATGGAAGAGCTCTAGAAACTTTTCTTGAACAACATCAAGCGGACAATTGTGAACTTGTAGGTATTGATACCTGTCCTGTAAGTAATGAGTCGGGTGTAGAGTTCGTGACTTCAAATGTTAGAGAATACGAACACCCAAAACCTGTTGACCTGATTACTTGTGTCTACGGCTTAATGTATATCGACAGAAAAATTGAAACTTTACAGAAATGGTACCGACAACTTTCTGAGGGAGGACATCTTGTTGTGAATTTAGATTACTCTACCCTCATTCTTGAGGGCGGTGAAGTAACAGAAATTTCAACCTTATTCAACTCCAGAATCAAACCGTCTGAGACTCTTAATGTCAGCATCCATTTCCAAAAAGATAGTAGAGTCCTAAGAATCGACGAACACTTTGAGTTTGTATGTGCTGAGGAATCAGACGAACTCGACTTTCCCTGCGTATTCACAACATACAGAATAGTCTAGACATTAACTTTATAAGAGACTATTGAAGCCCTTCTCTGAAAGCGACTATAGTTAAGTGGCATAATGCGGCCTTGCCAAGGCTGTGTCCCGGGTTCGAATCCCGGTAGTCGCATCAAGAATCGCAAGATTCTTGCGCGAATTCAACGTGACAACGTTGTAAGTCGCATCGCGACTGACGGAACCAAAAGGCAACTTTTGAGAACCGGTAGTCGCATCAAGAATCGCAAGATTCTTGTGCGAATTCAACGTGACAACGTTGTAAGTCGCATCGTTCACCAGGCAACTTTTGCTGAGCCCGTAGCTTAGCCTGGTGGAGTGCTCGACTGATAATCGAGTGGTCCCGTGTTCAAATCACGGCGGGCTCACCATCATATTCGGCATATCAGCAATCTGAACTGGATGCTCTATTATATGCCTCCACATATCCATAGACCAACAAACATATAAACCAATAACTACTAACGAGTGATAACATGAAATTGCATGTATTAATACTAACAACCGCACTAACAGCAGGTATTCCTGCAACAGCAATAACAGAAGAACCCAATGCACTCGCATTAAGAGAGCAAGCTGAAACTGACACAGAAATCAACGCATTTGCAGATTTTGACTTAATAAACAAGTACAGATTTAGAGGAATCAACTTCGGAGACGACCCCGTTTTTCAAACATACGCAGGAGTAGATTTTGGAAATGGATTCTCAGTCAGCACATTCATCAATGCGGACTCAGGAATAAAAGATTTCAATGAGTTCAGTTTCTTTGCAACATACTGTAGAGATACGAGCAAAGCAACAGTTTGCGCAGAAGGTTCATACGGAATATTCCCGAACCTTGGCCTTGACAACACTTATGGCCTCACAGCAAGCGCAACTCTAAACACAAGATTTTCACCAAAACTCGAGTACGGAACAGACTTCAACCTAGCAAAAGGAAGTCACTTCGTAGCACTAGGGATTTCAGACAGATTCAAGATAAAAAACCAACCTGTTGACTGGGACACAAGAGTTGCCTATAACAACCAATACTATACAGAAGGAGAAGAATTAAGCCTGCTAGAAGTCGGCGCAACCATTCCAATACAGACAAAAAAAGGAACCGTACGACCACAAATAAGATACATTCAAGCACTAGGCGACAGCATTAAATCTGAACTAATAGCAGGACTGGGGTTCAGCTTCTAGCGAGAATTCCTAGTGCTTCCCTCAAAGACTTCTGAAGCTAAATCCCTAACAACAGATTCAGATATAGGGGATTTGCCGTATGCTGAAGCGCTCCTTTTCGGGAGCACTGATGCCCAGTTATCACTACCATAAACACCCGCCTTTCTGTCAAGCACAGTTATCTCTAAGTGGTCACCTGAAACAAGACCTGGCACAACCATACGTTCATATGTGTGTTCAACTTTATCAGGAAGTCCTACACAATCATACGAACCTGTAAAATTATACTCCATCGCCTTAAGAGCCCTTCTGATAGCCTCTTCAATAGGCAAACCTGGCTCCCACGCGTCAGGATTCTCATCCAAAGAAGCACCAAGGAACTCTCTAATAGGATTGGTCTTTTGCATATCAACATTCTTTGTAAAACCAAGACTGGAGAACCCTTTGTCAACAACGTGAGTTCCGTCATATGAAACCCTGTGAAGTTCAGGCATGTCATCCCCGTAAAGGTCTGCCAACATGAAGTGTGCCTTAAAGGGCACCGAACCAACCCCTTGGAAGTACTCACGAAGTCCTCGCGCCAAATGGTTACCTGCAATCTTTCTTGCAGAGCACTCCCTCTGACCTCCCTCATTTCCAAAATTCAAGGTTAACATACTGGCCCACTGACCCAGCAACGCGGTTCGCATCCTTTCATAATCACCCTGCGAACCACTGGCAACAACACCTACATTCTTGCTTAAAGGGTCAGAGAAAAACAAACCTTCCTGAGCATACGGGTTGTGTACAACAAAAGCCACGCCGTTATCATAACCAACAACAGCAACTGCACGGGTTACTTCCTCAAGAGTTTTTTCAACAAAGTTCTTTCGGTCTTCGTGAAGTTTCTGTAAATCATAAACAAAGTCTGAACCGAACATCATACACCCCCAAACCTTTCATTAAATGTACTGACTTTCTTTGCAATAGTATCCTGAGGTACAAAAGCAGCACCTTCTTCATCAATAAGTATAGCGTAAGGAATAATATCCCTATCCAGACTTGGGAAAGAACTGCCTGCCTGCGTAAGAGTTGAATGAACCAAAGCATCCAGCACTAAGTCAATAGCTTTGTCATCAGTCATTTGTCTGCCACCGTATATTTTCCAAAGAGCATTACAAACTGAGAGTGCGCTAGTTCCACCACTACCAAGTGCAGTGTAATGCCTATGATGATTTGGCGCGCCAAGAACATCGTAACTGACTATCCTAGGTCCTTCACCGTGTTGGTAACCTGCCATTATAGGAACTGAAAGAAGCCCCATCTGAATCTGGGCGATTCCTCTTACCAGAGTGTTGGAAACAACCTGGGACCTGGTATCAAAGTGAAGTTCGGAACGATGCGTTCTTGAGTGATTCAAAAATAGTTCAGAGAAAAGATTTGCATAAGTAAGACATGTCGCAGCTGTTCCTGCGAGACCCATTGCTGAGTACCTGTCAAGAATATGGACCTTTCTCTTTCTCTCGTTTGTTATTGCCATGCCCATAGAGACTCTTGTGTCCCCTCCAATAACAACCCCTTTCTTGCTTTTTACAGCCACAATGGTCGTTCCGTGTCCTATGCTTTCAGAAACACCTCCAGGCAGAGGCGTGGCACCTGCTGTTATGAATGAAGGGTGTTCTGTTTCAATTCTATCTATCAAACTCTCATACTCTGTCATGATATCGCCTATTGTCCGTCTGTTTGTAGTCTGAAATTCCTTGCCGCCTGGTCTCCTAAAATCTCTGAAATCAAATCTTCATCCTCTTCATCAAGGACATCCAGTTTTTCTTCCAGGTCTTCATCTTTCTTAGCCGGTTCTTGTGGCTTACTTGCCTCGGGCTTTTTCTGTTGCGGGGGCCTTTGTTTCTGACCTGCATTATCAGAATAAATTCCTATTCCGACTGTTGAACCAGAGTAAGGCGGTTGGTAATGGTTGTGTTTTTTGTACATAATTCACCTCAGCATATACATTTCTTTGATAAACTCTTTGACAGTATCTGAACTTTCCAGCGCAGAATCGACATCATTCTTGCATCCTGACCAGGGATTTAAAAACAAAAGGGTCTTGCCATCATGTCTTATACTTTCCCAGTTAATCCTCATAATTTCATGAGGCCAACTCTCAATCACTTTTCCTCGTACATACGCACGGGTATCTTCAGGAGGGTCACTGAAAGCGTCTAAGATCTCTCTATCCGTCACAATCCTTTCCATTTTGCCCTTTCTTACAATTCTATGATAAAGGCTTTTGGAAGGGTCAATATCGAAGTAGCTCATTGAAATCTCTTTCATTTTTTGTTCGTTCCAACCCACCTTTCCTTTCTCAACTGACTGTTCTAACAATCTTAGGTGGGTAGGCCAATCAAGAACACCTACAAGTCTCAAAGGGTTATGAAGTAAATCATCAACAACGTTTCCAAACCTGTTAACAATATCCTGTTCTTCATCATTTAGACCCGCAAACTTACCGAACTTAACCATGTCTTCAAGATACATTTCAAGATGCTCGGCTGCCTTGACAGTTTTGTTATCATACGATAGTTCGGCGACAGAATTTGGGTCTTGTGACCAGAATCTCATGGCCATAACAGGGTTTTTCAGAAGATAACTATCGGGATTGACATACCCTTCTTCGAGCATTCGAATCAGAAGCCCAACAGTCCCATATTTTAGATACAGAGGCACCTCCCCTCTGCTCGAATCCCCCGATATCACATGCATTCGCAATATATTATTGTGAGCGTGGGGCTCATCTCTAAGATTGAAAATCGGTCTGTTGTGAGTTGTCTGAAGTCCAACTTCAGTTTCAGTAAACAGAGCTCTTTGGCTTATTGAAAAATTGTTTTGAACTGGGTCAGGACCCAAAGTACCTATTCCTGTAAACATTATTCTGGAAGCAAAGAAAGGCAGGAACAGTTTGATTAAATCATTAGTATCTATCTTATCCCTGCGAACCAGGTAGTTCTCATGGCTCCCAAAAGAGTGGCCTGCAAAGTCGTGGTTTGCAGAGTACACTTTAACCTTCGCATCTGTCAAATCAAAATCATAAAGGTTAGACCTTCTTATTGAATCTTCAAGAACTCTTGCTGCCAGGTTTACATGGAGCTCACCCGCTTTGATATACCTGACAGCATCTCTTGCTGAAGTCACTTCAGGAATACAACACTCCGGATAAAAATGGTCTTCATAGAACCTGGCGCCTGTAACAAGAAATCTTGAATTTGTTCTCCCTCTTGCTGCCAAACCTTTCCTTATCTCTCTTAATAACTTGTCAATTGTTGAACCTAAATTGTAAGAGGGAATATTTTCAACATCAGCAACAATAGGCACATCTGACCAGCCCCCGCCATGTTCTAATGGCTTAACATTCTCAAGCTCCTGGTCGAACTCAGTTTTGGTTCCCTGCCAATCAAAATTAAAATTTCCCTCAACATAATCGTGTATTGAACCAACAGGACCAGCTTTGAAAGGGTAACACATCACAATGGTGCCCCCTAAATCTTTTGAAGGTTCTCCAACGGGGAGGTCCTTTGATAAGACTTGTGCGCCGTACTCTATGTCCGCCCCGTAAATTCTTGACACTATCTTCCCTCAGGGTCAAAGAACCTGCTTGATTGCGTGTATGTTCCTGTTTGGGTTGCAGTCTTTGTTGAAAGATAAGGTTCAAAAGCAATAACTTCTCGGTCGTTGAATCTTCCAAGTTTTCTTATTGTTCCAACATTCTGACTGTGTCTGTTTTCTTCCCTCTCAAGTTCAATTGCTTCAATCAAGTCAGCAGTTCTTAATTCCAGAGGCCCCCCTTGTTTTCTTCTTCTTCTCCTGGCAAGTTTTTTTGTTCTCTCAGATATATTCTCGAGAACTGCCCCACTCATCATGTCCTTGAAATAGAATGTATGGTCGCTTCTGTCACTCAACCTTACAGTGCCCATTTTATTGAGCTCTTCCTGAGTATCATATATCTTTGATACCGCACTTTCAACAAAGTCTTCTGAAATAATACCTTCTTCATAACTGAACTTTTCTTTGAAGTATATATTCAGAATTTTTTCTGCTGCACTCTTGTCAGGCGTTTCAACATGAACCCTTAGGTCCACCCTACCAGGTCTGATGGCCGCAGGGTCAACACTCTCAATCAGGTTCGTTCCTAAAATTACGAAAATATTACCCCTGTCTTCCATTCCATCCATAATGCCGTTCCATTTTGCAACGAGGTTGTCCATATAGTCCCGGCCAGTAGATTGACCTGCGCCTCCACTTCTCTTCCCAAGAACCCCTTCACACTCGTCTATGAAAACAACTGCAAACCCGTACTCATCAGCCTGACGTTTTGCATCATCAAATAGGTTTTCCAAACGTTTTTCCTGACTTCCCAACCACATGTCAAGAAGGTCTGAACCATTAATGTGAAGAAATATATCTCTCGTTTGTTCAGACAAAATTCTCTTTAATCTGGTTCTTTCTTTTTTTGTTTTTTTCGGATTGAAACCGTAAACATTTAACCAATTCTCAAGCCCTGACTCTAAATCATCAGGAACATCTCTCTTGAATTCTTCTTTGAAAATAGCTTCCGCTGCTCTTTTAGCATCTTTATCTTTAGAACGCAAACCATCAAGAACATCCAGAATGTACAGCGTTCTGTTGAAGTGCTCATCCATCTTGTTCCTGAAGTATCCTGTTGTGGCCTTGGCCATCGCAGTTTTTCCTGTTCCAGGAGGACCGTGTAACAACATTCCTCTAGCAAGCCTGGCGTCGTGTGCCTGAAGGTCCTCAAGACTGTGGAAGTACTCATCAATCGCTTCCATAATATCCGCTTTCTGCTTTTCAAGTCCTCCTATGTCATCAAAGGTTTTGTCCAAAGGTTCTATGTATCTGTGAACAGAGTTGTCAGCTCTTACCGCTATAGAGTATGCAAACATTCCTCCTGGGAGAACTGCAACATGGTCCCCTTCCTTGATTTTTGAGTTTGACAAAAGTCCAACTCTCTGGACAAGAGAGGTCTGATCCATCCCGTTATGTTTAATTAACAGACCTCCATCTTCAAGAACTCTTGAAACGGGGTGGACCTCCCCAAAGGAGTAAGGGATTCCTACTGTTGTAACTGTTCCCTGCTGTAAACCTACCTGTTTTACAGGCCCCTCAAGGAGGTCAATATCAATATCATCACGCAGGGGAACATGTAATGTTTGCCCGTTCAGCATAACAACTTCGTGCATATCCTGATACTGGTAATCCTTGTCTCCGTTCTCATCCTCAAAAGGAATTGCCACACTCATTCCGAACCCCACGTAGACCGCAGGCTCTATTGGAACCTCCTTCAACTTCGAAAGCAAAGCATTGAGTTCCTTTTGAGTCTCTTTTCTTTTGGCCAGTTGATTAGCAAGCCGTCTTACGTGCTCTTTACTGGCCTCAAGTTCCGCCTCGGATTGTAATAAACGCTTTTCGAGACTCTGTTCTTCACTGGTTTCCAACCCGAAAAGCTCTTGCTCTCCACCAAAATTAAAATCGCTACTGTCACCACTCATACGAGTTTGTAGTCGATAGAGCATATAAAAAAACAACTCATATTATCAGGAACAATCTTCTATTTTTTACAAGAACCTGTCATAACTAATAAAGGATAACAGTAGGATTTCCATCCATGGACAACAGGGCAATGGGGTTGGAGCACGAACTCGCGCTTCAGTTTGAACCCGGTTATATTGATGTAGACAACCCCCCAACAGATACAGATCTTGCCTGTGCCTTACTAAAAAGAGTGGCTCCAACAATAAGAAATTCAATGAGCGTTTGGATGCCAAATGGCTCCAGGTTTTACGTTGACATGGGTAATTTCTTAGAAGCTGCAACTTCAGAGTGTGTTGAACTGAGAGATTTAATCGCAGTTAGCGAAGCAAACTTAATCTACACAGGAGTCATGGGGGACGAAGAAGATGTTGTACCTCTAAAAGAAACAGACACCCCCGCATTATTTCCATGGGGTAAAATTAGGGCTTATAATGTTAATCAAGATTGGTTAACATACAACACAAGAGGAACCCATGAAAACTACCAGATTTTCAAAAGACAGGTTCTTCAACAGATGAACAGAGAAAGACTTTTTCCAGAAAACAACATGGAGATTTTGAGATACATAGGAACAAAAATATTACCATTCCTTGTAGTAAGACAACTTTTTACAGGAAATGGAGGCTTACTAAGGGACAGGCCTAATTCCGCAACATACACCTTGTCACAAAGAGCTTGTTTTATGCGAACTGATTTCAATCACCAATCCACCGGAAATGGATTAAGACCAATTGTAAATTTAAGAGATGAACCTCTTTCAGCATTAGAGGATTTCTTAAGGTTTCATATCATTTCAGGAGACGCAAACATGTCACAGTATGCCCGATGGCTTAAAACAGGCACAACAAGCATGGTTCTATCTCTTATTGAAAATGGATACACACCCAACATAACTTTGGAACAACCTGTTTGGGACATTCATTTTCTCACAAGAGATTTGACAGGCAGAAAATACAAACTAAAAACCAAAGAGGGTAACACATTAACAGCACCAGAGATACTTTACCAATATTGCGGAGCGATGCACAGACTAATGGCAGAACACCCAAACCCTCTCTACTGGGAGGTACTTGATGAGTTCACAAATATGGTTTCTAAACTGATACACAACGACGCAATTGAACTGACAGACACTTGCGACCACGCCCTGAAATACGCACTTCTTCAAAAGAGTGTTTTTGAGAAAGGATTCAAGCTTGAATCTGACGCTGCAATCGGTGCCCACATGAAATACCACCAACTTGGCAAGAATAATCTCTTTGTAAAATGGGCCAAGAGAAAAAACCACAGATTTGTTGTTAGCACAGACGAAGTCCAAAAGTTTTATGGGTTGGTTTCCAGCACACCAAACACTCGGGCAAGAGAAAGAAAAAGGTTACTATACCACTTCAGGTCTCTAGATAGAAACACATTATCCAGTTGGGAAAAAATTGTGGTTGGCGAAAGAAAAGCGGACTGTACAGATAATTATCCTGCCAACTCCTTTGAAATCTTTTTGCCCGACCCCAGAAATAGCAGTAAAATTTATACAGGCGAATAACAATGAACCGAACACTTTTAACAAAGCGAATTTATGGCATAGAGAACGAAATAGAAACACCAGTTTTAACTCACGGAAAACTGTTATCAGACCATTCTATTGCAACTCAAATTCTTGAAAAAATAGGCCTTAATGAGGCAGGGAGCATTAATCGAGCACCAGTTATTTGGCTTCCGAACGGCTCAAAAATGTACAAAGACCAAACATACCTTGAAATAGCAACGGCAGAAGCATCTTCAGCAAGAGAGGTTCTTGCAATTGAAGAGGCAAACCTACATTTCGTAAGAGATTTCGTAGACAGCTTTGATTCGTGGTATATAGATGAGAACTTACGAAAAGGAAGGGTTAGAGTTTTCAATATGGGGCAGGATGGCGAGACACAATTAACAAGAGGATGCCACGAAAATTACCTGCTGAATGTGAGACCACTAGAAGGACTGCTTAACTGCCCCGCAACATATGATGGAATGGAAATCATAGAAGACTCAACAAAACTTAAGGGGTTGGCATTACGCCTGAACCAGGCACTAA
>CAZPUM010000035.1:3026-11187 GCA_964589765.1 uncultured Methanosarcinales archaeon | reverse complement strand
CTGACGCCTCTTAATTCTACTATGATACTTGGTTGCGTTCTTTGCCATCACCAACCCCTCTTGATGTAAACTGAATTACTTTTACCTTTTTTCTCTTTTGCAATAATCTCTCTACTTTCCAGTTCCTTGAGAAGATTGCTTAACTTAGGTTTGCTAAATCCCGTCCTGAGGCGCAAGGTCGCTTGGGAAATTCCTTGCTGTTTTGCAACAGCACTAACCACCTTGCGTTCGTCATTTGTCAGGACGCTGAGAATCAGCTCCTTTCTCTCATCGTTTGCCAACTGTTGGCGTTTCGATGAGAGCTCTTCAAGAATTTTCTTCTGGGTCGAATCCGATTGGAATAGGTATATTCCCAGAAGAATACCCAATAAGACCAGGCCTATTCCTGTTGCGTTAGGCACAGGCAGATGGTCCTCAGCCTGAGGACACAGGGACGGGTCTTCATAAGCACACCCTCTCTCAGGGGGCAGTGATTGTAGCCTTTCTATCGCATCTGCTCTCCTCTGATCGAGTGTGTTCGAATAATCAAATCCGACAACTATCAAAGCTAGAGTAATAAGAATAACCGCGATTCCAAGCGCTTTTCCCCCCAGTTTCATGTAAAAACCCTCAATCCGTCTATTTATAAGCTTTTTCCGATTACTTCTTACGACGAGACTTCTTCATATCCTTCTTGTAAACTACAGTCCTGTATGGGAAGGGGATTTCGATTCCTTCCCTGTCAAATCTTTGCTTAATCATTTTGTAAAGGTCCCACCGCATCTGGAAACCTACGAATGGGTCCTTAGCCCAAACCCACGCCCTAAGCTTAACGGAAGAGTCCCCAAACCCTGTGACTTTCGCCCTTATCCTGGGAACACCGTTGTCTTTGTCCCTCTCAGTACGAATATCCATAGAATCAGCGTGGCTGGCACACTCTGCCTGCATAATTTTCAACGCCTTATCAATGTCAGAATCATAACTTATATCCATCTCGATATATTCACAAACTTTGGGGTCATCTATGCTTGAGTTCTGGATTACACGGTCTCCCATCACACTATTTGGTACTATGATTCTCTTGTTTTTTGGCGTTCTGATTATTGTATGCCTCAAAGTGATGTCTTCTACAACACCGTACTCTCCATCGACGCCTTCTTCCATCTTAATCCAGTCTCCAACTCTGAATGGCTTGAAGACCGCCAAGAAAACACCACTGATAACATTCGCAAGCGCGTGTTGTGCGGCAAATCCTAATATGATAGCCAGGACACCTGCTCCAGCGAATATGCTCACAGATAAAGCTCTTAGACTGGGTATGAGATAGATTGCTAAACCACAGCATATGAGAAAAACCAACCCCATCAGAAAGTGTTTCAAAAACCTGTATCTCTTCGTATCTATATCAAGAATGTGTCTGAAATGAGTGAAATGCCTGTCCATCCAACCTTTAACTACAATGGCTACAACAATGGACAACAAGACGAGCATTATGAATACCCAGAACCTTACAGGTGATGCGAAAAAACCCCACACCCAGCTCACAAAGTCGCCCAAACCCTCACCTCACGTCTAATTCGAAGTCGAAAATATATAAATGCTACCTATTGTTCAGTCAATATGCTGATTACCAGTAGTAAGTATTTTCGGAACAGAGAGCATGGTGATGACCGGTTTTTTCGTTACAAAAAGAAAGGTGTTCGGGTCTTTGGCGTTCTAGATGGCGTTTCCTGCGCATCTGGCGCAGTGGCCAGCCAACTTGCAACAAAGTGGATAAAAAGAAGAAAACCGACAACAATTGAAGAGGTTGTTGAATCTATTCAAGCATTTCACGATTGGATTACAAGACACCTAGGAGATACAACCCAAACCACTATTGCTGTCGCAATCTTATCCAAGGGCAAGATTGAGGTTGCCAGCGTGGGTGACAGCCCCGTTTATCTGGTGGACAACAACGGCTGTTCTATCGCCCAGGTAAACGAGCTAGATTCTTGGCCCGATGACCCTGCGGTTGTGACTCAGGTTGTCGGAGCAGATGATATAGAGGTCAACGTGTCTGAATTGAAACTACCCCGAAAGGGGTTTGTTTTGTTGTGTTCAGACGGTGTTTCTGACAACTTATCTATGGAGGATTTGTTTGCGTTATGTGTAGGTATGCCTCGTGCCCGTACTGTTGTCAAGCGTTTAAGACAGACAATGCGGAAGTTGAGAAAGACAGGTAAAGGACATGTCTATGACTCGTTTAAACCCGACGACGAGACCGCCGTTGTTGTTAGGTTCAGCTGAAAAGCCACTTTTTAATAGGTCGGTAACCTACTATTATCAACAGAATCAGATACCACCACCAGTCGAAACTGATGAGGACTGGAAAAAAGTGTGCCAGTCCAAGTGTAAAGAACAGAACCGTCCACTTGACAAGAGCAATGTCCCATAGGTCCATCTTTTTCAGTTGTTTTTTCTGATAAGCTAAAAAGCCCATGCTATCTTCAAGCACTTGAAGTATATTTAGATAACTAATTAAACAGGAATCAAGTCACTAAACAGTGAAAGATTTACTTGAACGTCTCGAAAGAGTTGTTCTGATTCTTGAAGAGTCTATCGTTGAGATTGCGCAGACTATTGATGATTCAACAGGTTATGTTGCAGCTCAGCCAAAACTGCTTATGGAGTCTGTTATGAAAATAATCGAAATCGCGGACCCTAAAAAAGTCTCGCTTGAACTTGGTTGTGGAAACGGAAGCTGGACTCTACTGATGGCAGTAGCGGGTTTCTCTTCTCATGGAATTGAAATCAACCCGTGTCTTTTGGACCATGCCCAGAGAAACTATCAGCGAGCAGTTAAGGACGGTTTGATTGACCCTTCTGTTAGCTGTACTTTTACTTTGGGAGACATGATTCCTGTAAACTACAGCAAAGATTATGATGTGTTCAGGAAGACCCACATAGAGTACAATTTTAATATGCCTGTTGACGCTGTGGTCCATGACTCGTATGAAAAAATCCCTATAAATATTGAGACTGCGGATATCATATATTTCTGGTCTTGGCCAACTCAGTCCAGATTTGTTTACAACATGCTTCAAGAATTGACTAAACTAGGCACAATTTTTGTTCTTCCTTCCTATATCAAATATACTCAGACAGACCTTCTCAACAAAATAGAAGTTCCTAACAGACTTTTTCTGAACCCTGTTTTTCAAAAGGGCGAGTCTTTTATAGGAGTCAGAAATCAAGTGTGAACTCTCTATTCAGGATTTGAACACTTATGGCACAACCCGTGTGTTTCTATCTGGAAAGAGTTTATCACACCAGGAACTTTGTTTTTTAGAAAATCTAGAGAACTGACTTCAAAATGTTTTGTAGAGCCACAAGACTCACAGACAAAATGGCAGTGACTGTTTCTCACAACAGAGTATATTGTTTTTCGTTCACAAGTGTACTGGTTAATATCTCCCGTATCACGCATCTCCCTAAGAAATCTATAAACCGTTGCTATGCCAACACCCTGGTCTCTTGTTTCTGCGAAGAGTTCGTCTACTGAGAAAAAACCTTTTTTTGTACTGATGACCTTTTTGAGTAGATTCTTCTGTTTTGTCGCTCTTGATACCCTGGCCATAATGATAATCAAAATCAATAAGAATTATAAATAGCTTTCTAAAACAAGAATGATGGAAACACTGTACATTCTCGGTAGCGTCATTGTTGTATCACTAGTATCTATTATAGCAATTCTTGCCATTACAAAACAGCCAGGAAAAAAAACATTGATGGCTCTTTTGAGTTTATCCGCAGGAACCTTATTGGCAACAGTGTTTGTTCACTTCCTGCCTGAACTCGCAGAAGAAGGGTTTCATCTAGAGGTCAGCATAGCAATAATAACCGGATTTCTGCTGTTTTTCTTATTAGAGAAATGGATTCACGCACATCACAGCAACAAGAAAGACCACTTGGGGCATGGTCACGCATACCATCTTGCACCAATCAATTTGGCAGGAGATGCCGTGCACAATTTCATCGATGGCATTATTATCGCTGGCGCTTACCTTGCCAGCGTTCCGCTGGGAGTTGCTGTGACAATCTCTGTGATTCTTCACGAACTGCCACAGGAGATAGCTGACTACGGTGTGCTATTGTATGCAGGAATGAAGAGAAAGAAAGCGATTCTGTTTAACTTCCTTGCTGCACTTACAGCAGTTGCTGGTGCTTTAGTAGGTATTTTACTTGGCGGATGGCACGAATTCGAGCACTTCGTAATTCCATTCGCAGCAGGAGGATTCCTGTACATCGCAGCGGCCAACCTAGTTCCTGAACTACACAAGCACTGCAAAGCCAAAGAGACTGCGGTTCACCTATTAATGATGTTGGCAGGAATCGGAATCATGATTGCTCTGGCAGTATTAATGCCAGGTCACTAGTAGCATCCTAGTTTTTCCAGTTCAAGTACTCTTCCAGATCCCAGTTGGCTCTCGAAGATTTCTGAAACAACTCTAGGTACATATCCCAAGTGAATCTTCCGGCGTTCCTTCTGTTAAAATCGGCTTCAGCTTTGGCGCGCAGTTCACCTGACAGATAAGCTTCCTGGAATTTTCTCGCATCATGCATATACTTCCAGCCAACATTCTTTCCCACATGCCCTGGACCTCGGTAGTACTCAACGCCGAACTCCCAAGAACCATGCGCCCGTTTTCCTTCCGTGACTATTCTTGCGGCAGTATCAAGTACTTTGATAATGTGTCCTCTTTCATCGTACTGTTCGATACACGCAGGGTTCCACCCACAGTCTTCTAACATACCCCTGATTTGAGACCCGTGTTTCGGGTCGTGAGCCCTATGGGAATCGCCGAATATCTGTAGGCCGTAAGCTTTCGCGACATTACCCTGAATATGGGTTATTCCAAACCCCCCATCGTTTGTACCGTTAGGTTGTGTTGGGTCAGCGTAGCTCTCTTTCATAGCCATACCTGCCAGGGTTCCTCTTGGCATACCATACTTCTTCTCAATAGCTGTGAAGATAGGTTCAAACCTAAGAGCTCTTTGGACCCTCCCAAGGTATGAATTCTTGTCTGCCAGTCTTACTCCTCTAAAGTCCAACTCAACCCTTTCTTCATGTTCGAGAGAATCGTATACTCCCGGCCTCTGCCTGAGGGGCATTGTGCTGGATACTCTTTCAACATCTACATCAAGCTCAGGCGCTGTCGCTTCATCGGCAGTCTTCTCGATCTGAGTCTTTCCTTTCAGGTTTTCAAAGTCTCCATACATCTGCTTAGCATACGGTACAAGACTGATTACACTGATTGTGATTCCTGTTGCCAACAGGGATGACTTCAACCAACTCAAGGGTCTTACCCGGTCAATTGCCTGGTTAATCCTTCTAGTAAGAGACTTTACAGCAGGTCTTGTGGCAAAGTAGTTACCTCCGGCAACTAATGCCCCTGTTCCAAACATTATCATTCCGTTTGTCGCGTCTGAAAAATCCGTGCTTTCAACCAGGTTTACAGCTCCGTAGAGTGCCCCTGCGTTGACCGCAGTTAGGGCTAGAATTGTATCTAGTTTGGGCTCAGTAGATCGCTTTAATCTATCGATACCTCTAACTACTCTTCCTGTGCCTTGGAGCACGTTTTCCAATCCTTCCCTTACATCTTTCCAATTCATGCAGGCTAACTAATTTCTCCATTTATAAATATTTCTTTTTGTAACTACTATTTAGTGGTTAATATTTTGATTATTTCAAAATATGTTGTTACGCCACGTTCTAAATCTCCTACCGATATACGCTCAGTTCCGGTGTGCGCTGTTGAAGGGTCCCCAGGACCCAGTATTATCACAGACCCTGAATTTTTCCAGAAGTACATTCCTGTAAATCCAGAAGCAAGAGTTGGTTCATAGTTTTCAAGAAGCGCCTGTATAATCGGTTCCACATCTGAAATTATAGGAGCATACTCGTTTAGTATTTCAACTTCTGCTAAACCAACAACAGCTCCCTTTATTTTTTTGAGGAGTTTCTCGTCCCCCCTAACAGTTCTAATACAAAACTCGGCAGATGCCTTTTCAGCAACGACATTGATTGAATTACCTCCCCTTATTTTTGTCAATGCAACAATGGTCTTTCCTAACAGTTCATCTTCTGATAAAGGAATAGACCTAACTCGCTCTATCGCCAACAGCAGTTTGGTTATCGCACAATCCCCCTCTTCAGGCCTGGCACTGTGTGCTGATTTCCCTTTAGCAACAAGCTTAAACTCAAGCAAACCCTTCTGTCTGTTTGTCACCCCGAGATTTGTGGGTTCACAAACAATTACCTTTTCAGCATTTATCTTTGCCTGCCTAAATTTTTTCAAGCCACAAAAATCCACTTCTTCACCCACATCAAGACAGATACCAAAGTTAGTGTAACCATCTTTGACTGCGCGTTCACAGGCAATTATCATGGCAGCCATAGGACCCTTGGCATCCACAGCACCTCTGCCATAAACATAACCTTTTCTTTGCTCAAATTTGTATCTGCCAGGAACTGTGTCTGTGTGGATGTTGAATAACAACTTAGGTGTGCCACTTGTTGCAATTATGTTGTACCTGTCTTTCTCAACCAACTGAAGGTTAACACAAAAGTTTTTGCCAAGCCTGTTTTTAAGATACTCAACAATATCTTTTTCATCCCCCGAAGGGGAGGGTATCTCTATGAGATCCCTCAATAAAGAAATAACGCTCATGGCAAACACCTCCTGAAGTAAAGTCTATCTTCAAACTCAGGATCCATGACGGGAGAGTCAGAATCCATAACTCTAGTGTAGCCCAGTTTGCCGAACAGTGCAACAGATGCCGTGTTCCTTCTATCAGTTCTTAGAACCGATTCAGGCGCGCCCTTTTCAGAAACAATTCTGAAGTACTCTTTGCCAAGCAAAGTTCCAACCCCTTTTGTCCGGTTTTGTTTGAGAACCGCCATCTCATCCATGTAGTTGGCGCCTTGTTCCACCAGTCCTTCCAAAAAGGGGAACTTCTCTATCGGCATGCGGTACCCCCAAGTGAATCCGACAAGTCTGTCGTCATCACAAGCGACTAACACAACACAGTCGTCCTGTTTTTGCGCGTAACGCAAATCTTCCTCTACTTGTTCAGCCGTCCATTCTTCGTTCCAAGGTGGTTCTGCGAAAGCTGACTGGTAGACAGAAATCAATTGGTCTAAGTCAGACTCTCTAAATGGACGAATTGTGAAGACAACCAGCAGAGTCCCTGCTTTCGTCCTCAAGTTTTGTTTGTTTCATTTTCTTTTCCTCCGCGTTTTCAGCCCGCCGGCTTAGGGCGGCAGAGGGGAATCGAACCCCCGTTACAGGAGCCACAATCCTGCGTTCTACCATTGAACTACTGCCACCGTCAGAGAATATTGTGCTGACTAGAATGTTTGAAACCAAATTGTTAGAATACTGACTATCTCTAGGCCTTGTGAAGGCGACCAGCGTCGTTCACGCTTTTGTCCTCGATAGTCATTCTCATGTTGTTTAAACTAATTTATTACAATATAAAAAGTTTTCCATCGTAGTTACTGTTTAGTGATTAATTAGTAGTTTTTTGACAATCTCGGCTGCAACCTTGACAGTCAGACCATCAATATCTTTACCAGGATTAACCTCCACCAGGTCCGCCACTACGAAATCAATTTTTTCAATTGCCGAGAGAAGTTGTTCTTTAGTAAAGCCGTTTGGTTCAGGATACCCTGTTCCCGGAGCTTCTTTTTCATCAAGAACATCAATGTCAATTGAAAGATATATTGGAAGCTCAGGCACTTCTTTTAGAATTGAATCTATATCTTTTGAATTCTCAACCATGAAGTAATTTATTCCTGATGTTTTTAGGTAACCGACTTCTTTTTCATCAACATTTCTCAAACCAATAACGAATATGTTTTCCGGTTTCACCACATTATCTGCCAAAGCTCTGAGATACTCTTCATGCGTTGGTGGAATGAAAGGCTCCATCACATCTGCATGAGCATCAAACACAACTAAAACAAACTGTTTGTGTTGTTTCGCAAACCCTTTCACACAAGAGTAAGTTACTGAATGGTCTCCACCAAGAATGATTCCTGATTTTAGTTTTGAAACTCGTTCTTCAATCGTTTTATGGCTTCTGTCAATCTCAAAGTTGTCAACAGGAACCTCTTCTGCCTCTAAACCAAGTTGATCAA
>CAZPUM010000035.1:0-2926 GCA_964589765.1 uncultured Methanosarcinales archaeon | reverse complement strand
TCAATCTCAAAGTTGTCAACAGGAACCTCTTCTGCCTCTAAACCAAGTTGATCAAGAATCCGTTGCGGACCTTCTGCAGAACCATTACCTTTGCCAAGACCTCCCGCGCCGAAAGGTATTTTCAAAATCATTCTGTTATAGTCTCCAGTTTGCGTAAATCACAAAAGTCTGATGAGAAGTTGTAAGCGCCTGCGTTTAAGAATACCAGTTCATCTCCGACTTTTTTCTCTGGAAGATACACCCTGTACCTGAATAGGTCCAGAGAACAAGGAGTTATGCCTTTTACAACATACTGTTTGCTTTCACCCCTCTCCATTTCGCCTTCGACAAGAAGTTTCACTGGAACTATAAGGGCATCCATATCTGTGTTGTACACAGAAGCGTCAACAATAATTGTGTCTTCATGAATTGCAACTATTTTTGTAACAAGTTTTCCGGAAGGAGCGGCAATAAACCGTCCAGGTTCAATCACAAGTAAAATATTTCTTTGATTAAGCCATTCTTTCAAATGGGAAATCTGCTTTTTTATCGAATCGATAACATCCATATTTGTGTTAGCGTACTGAACTGGAAGTCCTCCACCGATATTCACATACTTGATTTTGTTTATCACTTCATCTGAGAACATCTGCCTGAGTTGATACTGTAAATTCCACTCACTCATGTTTTGAGTCTTTCTGTGGAAATGGATACCAATTTCAATATCCGGGTTATTGATTGTAAGAATTCTCTTTGATACAACTTCAGAACTCATCCCAAAAACATAGTACCTCTCTGTTTTGATTGTGAACTCCTGAAGTTTAACTCTCAAAAATAGAACTATTCTTCTATCAAGGTTCTCGAGCAGTACAACCAAATCGTTCTCGTTATCTACAACAAAACGCGTTATACCCTGCTCGAGTAAATACCTGACAGAGTCAGGCGTCCACCCCTGTGCAAAGAACAGAACTCTGGTTTTGTCCTGAACATTGTTCAGCTCGCTAAATGTGTGTATACTAAACCAGGAGTTTGTGTTCTCTTCGAGAACTTTTGTGACAAGCGGGTTTGTTTTCGAACTGAACGAAACTATGTCCGCTTGTTCTTCCACTTGCGCGTACTGGTCAAGCGCAACATCTTTGTTTAGAGTAAAATGTGCCATTACAACAACCCCTCATCAGATAGTTGTTCTAGGGCACCTATCATTGCCAAAGGAAAAGTTATGCTGACATCCCCAATGACTGTGGCTGCGTCAGAGTCATCCTTAATTTTCCCCCAAGATTTTGCTTCGTTTGTTGTAGCACCAGACATGCTTCCAGATGTTTTCTGTGCGGTTGTCATGTATAACGCGTACTCAGCACCGCCGTTCAATAAAGTACTCAAGATAGCGTGGTGCTTTGAGATACTCCCACCAAGTGCGATGACTCCTTTTTTCTCGTCCATCGATGTTGACAGGATTATGTTTCCAAAGTCCTTTACCACATCGACGATGAAGTCATCGTGCTTCTGTTGAAACAGATACAACTGGAACCCGAAGCTTCCATCTGTTATTGCAGGGCAGAAAATAGGGACTTCATTCTTTGCTGCCTGATACAGTATTGAGTTTTTATCATCGAGCATCAGACCAATCTCCCTAAGCATTTCTGAAACAGACCAGCGTTTTTTCTTTTCGTAGAGCTGGTCAAGTATTGGTTGAACGCACTCTTCGAAGCGCATGTAGCTCTCATTTTTTATCAAAATGTTTCCAACACGATTAATTCCCTGTTCATGGAGTTCTACATCGTCCGCTTCGAACCTGCCAAGGACAAACTTTTCTCCTTTGGCTTTCATAATATCTTCTTCGATTCCCCCAACTGTTGTTACGATTACATTGGCCATTTTCAAGTTTATTACCTGTGCGAAAAAACCCCTAAGACCTGATGTGACCATGTTGCTTGTGAATGTTAGAAAGATTTTTGCTGAATTTTTCTTCATCTTAACTATCACTTTAGAGGCCCTTTGAAGTTCTCCTCCCTGGAATCCCAGTGCGCCCATCTTTTGTACGAGCTCTTTGACTGTTACACCTTTTTCCCAAATATAGTCTTGAATATACTGCATGTTATCACCTGAAGAAACTACCCACTACCTTCCCTGTCTACTGACTGAGTCGAATAGTGTTTGCATACCTGTGGAATAAACCTTCCATTTATAAAGCATTCTTAAACAGGACAATATTCTTAAAGAGGAGACTCGGTATCAAACACGATACTAAGAGGTAGAAAATGAGATTGTGCATACTATTATTGATTCCCCTGTTGGCAGCGTGCACTATAGAAGAACCCCTACCCGCAGAGGGAATGGAACAACACAACATAATGATGCACGAGATGCCTGTTAATTCCGAAGCTGAGTTCGTTGTTAACATGATTCCACACCACCAAGAGGCAGTGGATACTTCAAAGATAATTTACGAAACAACTGATAACGAGCTCCTAAAAGACTTGGCAAAAAGAATCATCGATGCCCAAGAATCTGAGATTGAGATGATGAATGGATGGGTTACTGAATTGTACTCAGAAGCTGAACCTGCTGTTTACATGGAGATGATGCCTGATTTGAAAACTATTGAAGGTATTCAAAGAGATAACGCATTCCTTAAAGGCATGATAATGCATCACAAGATGGCGGTTCAGATGGCTGAAGATGTTTTACAACTAAATCCTAGACTGGAAGTGGCAAATTTCGCGCAGGCTGTTATTGATGTTCAGACAACAGAAATCGCAGAAATGCAGGCATTACTCGATTAGGAAAAGCTAAAAAGCCCGTCACTGAGATATAAAAAGTCATGACACACTTCACCTACCTGTTCGCCGTGCCGGCAATCTCCTATCAAGAGAGTTTAGACCATATCATCAAACTAATAGTGGGTGTGGACTCAAGGATATGTTATGTCACTTTAAACAAAACTAAC
>CAZPUM010000034.1:0-11257 GCA_964589765.1 uncultured Methanosarcinales archaeon | reverse complement strand
CGTCTCCACTAGTTCTCGGTGAGACCCATTTTATTTATAAAGATTTGTGGTACTCTATGTACCATTCAACAAACTTCTTAACTGCCTCTTCAAGTGAAACTTTAGGGTCATAACCCAGTAGTTCTCGTGCTTTGGAAATATCAGCAAAGGTCCTTGCCACATCTCCTGGTTGTGCAGTTTCCAGTCTGATATTAGCCTCTTTTCCAAGAGCCTTTTCTATTTGTCTTACAAACTCCATTAATCCAACTGGATCTCCGCGTCCGAGGTTGATTATCTCATAATCAAAGGGTTTGTCGATAGCGGTCAGAACTCCCTGTACAATATCATCTATGTATGTAAAATCTCTTTCTTGTTGCCCATTGTTAAACACTCTTATCTGGTTGTTTGCAAGAATGTCTGTAACAAAACTGTAAAGTGCCATGTCAGGTCTGCCCCAAGGGCCATAAACAGTAAAGAACCTTAATCCTGTACATCGAAGTCCGTATAGTTTATTGTAGACATGTGCTAACAATTCGTTGTACCTTTTAGTTGCTGCGTACACACTTATTGGCAGTTGATTTGGGTCAGTCTCTTTAAACGGAACCTCTTCGCGTCCACCATAAACACTACTGCTTGAAGCAAAAACAATATCATGTACTTTAAACTCTTTACACATCTCAAGGAGTGTTAAAAAGCCTAGATTGTTGCTTTGTTCGTAAGAGTATGGGTCTGTTAAACTGTATCTGACCCCCGCTTGTGCGGCCATATGACAGACTTTGTCTATCTGATGCTCTCTGAACAGGGTATTCATGACCGCTTTGTCAGAAATATCTGCTTGAATAAATTCAAAGTTCTCGCTTTGTATCTGGGCAAGCCTATCCTGCTTTAGTTTTACGCTGTAATAGTTGTTCATGTTGTCAACACCAACAACTCTATCTCCTCTAGCGAGTAGGGCTTGCGCCACATGATACCCGATGAAACCTGCCACTCCTGTTACTAAAACCGTTACCATACTCTCAGTAAGTTAAGAAGCATTTTTAAATGCTTATGCACCTGAAATCCCTGTCCGGGACTAAAGATGGTGAATCAACAGTTACTGAACTACATTGTTCAGCAGGAACAGGCAGGGTTCTCAGAGACTCAGATACAGCAGGCGCTGGTCCGGGCAGGGTATTCTGAGAATGATATCAAAGAGGCTTTTTCCAGCCTTAAATCTGGAACTCATGACCCTGATGTTCATCAGTATGTAGAGCAGTATGCCCGTTCTGGCTATTCAGCCAGCCAGGTCTTTGTTATGCTCAAAGAACAGGGGCATTCTGCTTCTGAAGTCAGAAAGGCAATTTCAGAAGTGTATGGTAAGGGCTCTCTTGCCTCTTCAGACGTTCCTCACACGCATATTTTTTTGTTCAGCATTCTAGCTTTGCTTATCGGTGCGGGTAGCATGTATTTTGTTGTAGCAGGCTTATCTAATGGCTCAGGAACTGACCCTTATGTTCCTCCTGGAGGTGGCGTTATCTCATTTTCTCCATCAGAGATTATTCAAGATATTATTGATGTAGCCAGGAGAGAGGGTAAAGATGAAGGCGTCTCCCAATGTGAATCCCGCTTGAGGGGGCAGAATAGGGATCAGTGTCTTCAGTCTGTTGCTGTAATCAAAGAGATTTCAGACCCTAATATCTGTATGAGAATTGAAGATTTTGAGATTCATGATTCTTGTCTGTTTAATTTTTTGAACTCTGATTTTGAAATGGTCTGTTCATCTGTTAAGCTTGCAAAGACACAATCAACTTGTCAAAGTCTGACCTCTTTGAGGTCAAGTGCTTAACTGCAGATAGTTGAACCGCAAAGAGGAACGACCATCTCTCTTCTGCCGTATGTCTGGTACTCCTCTAAGTTTTCGTGTTGTTCAAGCGCCGTCCAGTTAGTCGGTATGGGCTGTTCAAGAACAAACATTGTAAGTGGTTCATTAGAGTAAATGAACTCTTCACTGAGTTGTACGCCATTGTCTTCAACAAGAACAGCGCCTCCTGAAACCCATGTTGACAGGTTTGTAGCGTTCAGCGTAACGCATTCACCGAAAATACCACCAGAGCATCTTTCATCAGCAGGAATCTCAATCTTCTCCAGGTAGGATAAGAATGCTGTAATGTCATATTTGCCGGGTATTAGGTCTGTGGTTTGAGTGGTTACAACTGTACCTCCCCCCTCATTGTTCTCTTCGTCTTCTAACATTTCAAGTGCTTCGTTATATGTTGCTTCATCAATATCTCCTGCATCGTAAGCTGCCAGTAATGCCTCTTTTCTTGACTCAACATCGTAGGAAACCTCTGCCTGGCCAAACTGAAGAATTCCTAACAACGGAACTTCTGGTTCGTACTGGTTATCTTTCTGTTTTGATATAGTTACAAGAACCTGATCGACAGGGGTAAATTCGGTCTTTTCAGATGCGCTAGTCGCGTCGTTCAGACCCATGATCTGAAGTTGTTCTTGGTCGTTAACTGTTCTTTTATACATGTAGACCGTTTTTTCAACCCTAGGCCATGCTTCAACAGCAAGCTCTGTTATTTGTCCATCATCATTGATGTTTAAGAGTTCGATACCCTGCCCGACATATACAGGGTCTTCAATAAGCAGAACTCCTCCTGACATACAGTATGGGAGTTTGCCTTCCCATAAGCCGTTGCCGTTTGTTATTCCCATCTGATAACCCGCACCACAAGCATAAGTAACTCCGATATCACCTACTGGTTGCCCATCTCTTTTGTCAGTTACAAGAACTCTGTAAGTATGGTCAACCAACATGTTTGGTGCGGCCATGTCCAGACCGTAACGGTTAATCTCGATAATATCAATCATGGACCTGTAGGATAATGGATTGTTCTTGTATATGTTAGCCTCAAGTCCGAACTGCAGTTCGAAACCATCACCCTCAAGGGCGTATGGGTCGTATACAGATACGAGCATTGGGAAGCTACTGGAGTATTTGAACCTGTACTCAAGGACTTTAATTCCGAAAATGCTTAGCCATCCTGTACCTGGCATCTTTCTTGGTTTTAGGAACTGGTCGCCGTTAATGTCCAGGTTTATAGGGCTGTAAAGATAATCAAACCTTACACCTAATGGGTAAACCCTTGAATCATTCAACAGGATTGCTAAATAATCCATTGTTCCTGCTGCGTACGCAGCGTATTCAGGTTCGACATTAGGGAAGTACATCGGAACATAGCTCTCTTGAGCGTTCACAATCTGTAAAAAGTTCATGTAAGGCATAATTCCTGATTCTATCTTATCTTCAACTTCGTGAGTAACCCAATAGTTAGGACTGCCCATCAGCTGTAGTGATTTTATTGGTGGAATATCTGAATCGACCCCGCTGTAAACGCTGAGTAAATGTAGCCATGCTTGTTCTATAAAGCTTCTTTCTGCCTCTTCTTTATGAATTTTTGTTGCTAATTCGTACACCTGAGCAAGATTGACTATCAGTCTTGTGCTGTAAGTTGTAACATCTTCTGAGGCACCGTCAGATGCTGTAAGTTTTAATGGATAAACCATGTCAAGGATAATATCCTCATCCCTGATTAGTGCTTTAATTTCTGGTTCGCCGTTTCTTGTTACTTCAAATGGAAGGTTATTGAACTGCCCAAGGCAGTCATCAATATAATCCTCAGTAACTTCTGCTATATTCTCATCAATAGCTATGTCTGTCTGGATGCCTGCCGCAATAATAGGACATCTTGATTGGTCTCTACATAAGTATGGCCTTTGGTCGTTAACACAGCCAGCGCTGTTTTCAGAACACTCACTGATTTCATGCCATAATGGTACCCTCTGAGGGGGGTGAACTACGATTAATGCGTCTTTGCCTGTGTTTGGCATTAGATTGGCAACTTGATTTGGGGTGTAGCCTCCGTTAGCACCAACTGTTTTCAGTGCCTGGGTTCCTGTGCTTTTCAGACAACTTTGAACGTACTGTGTAAGCCTTACCTGGTTTTCTGATGAAACCTCTCTGACAGGTTCTTCAGATGTTCTTAGAATGAAGAAAAGACCTACGATTAAGAGCAGGACTAGGCCTATGATTACAGCGATTGTTAGTTGTGCTTTTCTCATTGCCATCCTCCGTCAGCCGAACCTGAACTTCCCGCTATTGGGGCGTCATCCGGTGAAGGGCTTCCAGTGTTGAAAGTGTCCTCAGATATTGTTCTACAGTACCTTTCATTTCCAAATCCTGTAGGTGGATAAGGCTTGTTGAAATCCACGCAGACCTTCCCATACTTTCCTGGTAACAGGTCCAGCCTAGTCCTCGAAACATCTCCTGATGAGAATGTCTGACCCTGGGTCAGATTGTACTGCTGGCTATTCGTTAATGAGTACTCTGGCGGACAACTTGATGCGCACTCTTGGAGTTCCTCAAACTTGATTTCAAACATGTAGTCAACTCCTCCTACTTGCATTGCAGGGTTGCTGAAATGAGCAACTGTAACATAGAAGTACTCTATTTCTGATTCGTTGTTGATAACTTCTCTGAACTCTGTACCGAAGTAGCCAGTTACTGTCGGAATTCCGACGTCTGCTAAAGAGTAGATTGCTCCTTCTTCGTTGTTCTCGATGTCATAAACCATGTCATTACAAAGGTTCTGTGCCATACGGTCTGGGTTGAAGTAGTTATCACTGAAATCGATTAAGTCTCCAAGGATTGGAACGTCTTCCGCCCACTCTGATGTTTTCAAGAAGTCCATGTAACCATTATCCATCAGCCACTTGCCTGCGTAAGCTGTAATGGTACCAACGCCGTCATAGAAAGCTTGCTGTCTTTCCCAGGCTGCAACAACATCCTTTCCATCAAGGGCATCATCCCTCATATCTTCTAAACCCGCAATATAATTATCTCTATACTCTCCCTCAGGTAGTGTTTCCATGACCTCATCAATTTGTGCATCGATTCTAACTGAAATCTCATCCGTATTTGTAGTTTCTAAATCATCAAGAGCTTGGTTCAAAACATCTAGCTCTTCAGAACTCGCACACTCAATATCCTCAATACAGGAGTTATACTGATCGATTATATCACTATATCCTTGCGTATTAAGATTAGTTTCAAGTTGGTTGTTTAGAGAATCAATCCTATTTTGTACCCTATCCCTACAAGCATCATCGTTGCATTCATTCAAATCACTTTGCGCAGCATTAATGTCTGCCACAATGCTTGCTTGCTGATTAATCAAAAGATTATCCCTGTTGGCAACATACGTGTTGTATTGGTCATAACCAAAAGCATGACCCTGTCTGAGCATATCTGTGTAACCAGGATTGTCCATACCAACGATATTTCCATCAGCATCAACTATAGATCCGGGTACTGTAATTCTATCAATAACTTTGTTTTCGTCATTATAGATAACTAGATTTCCCGGCTCAGTTATACCAAGCCTGCCTTCAATCGGTGCTACATATGTGTAAACAAGACCAGTACTGCCAAGACTTTGTATTCCTCCTTCTTCAAAAACATTAGGATCTGTGGGTGTGATAGAATAAGTTCCCGGTGGGTCGTTATCTGTATGTCTAGTTACCACATGGTCAAGTTGATTAACAATATTCATTGCTCCTGTTTCATAATCTTGCGCTCTTGCGTTCTCTCGCGCAGCTCCATACTGCATTCCGTATTGTGATGCGCTACCAAAGAATCCTCCCCCTCTAGATCTGCCTGTCTCTAGTGCTTCGTCACATATCTCAAGTGCGCGTTCTGCCTTTTCTGGGTTCCTTAAACCCATCTCTATCTGTTTAGTATTCTTTTGTCCATCAACCTGACCTATCAGTGCACCCTCTATGATACAAGTGACCGAATATGTATCAAAACAATTCTTATTATAGGGAATTCCTGCAAGACCCTGATAAGTAGCACATCTATTCAAATGAATCCACTTCCAAATGAAGGTTGGAAGATTCTGTAGAATGTGATTCAGGTTTGCCATTAGATTCTTGAAAACATTAATCCAAGGTAATTCACCTATCTCTCCTATCACTTGAGTACAAAGCTGATAACTCCTTCCCAGTTCACAAACGTGCATGCTGTGTCCATATGATGATTGCTGTTTCAAACAGGATAAATATCCGCATTCAATAGCACCGTACTTCTGAAGGTTGTATACAACGCCTCCAATACATTTAGAGAATATTGCGCCAGTAAGACTGGCCTCAGGGTCGTGAAGACCAACACCTTCACCGAGTTCTCCTAGAACATACCCTCCAAAACCAGCACTACTTATACCTGTAACCGAACTAAGACCTGCAGCAGTCATGCCTGCATCGCCTGCAGAGTCGGCGTAATCTCTACAGTTTACCTGTCTACATATCTGTTTGATTATACCGTCCTTCTTTACAGCACCCCCCGTTGCTACCTCTGTACCCGTGGCAAGTGCCGTATCCGCAGTGACCCCCGGTACACCACCGGGCTTCTGAGTAAATATGTTACCATCCCAAAGAATATTCAATAATCCACCAGCAGTGCTTTCAATTGTGCTACTGAATTGATTAATTGCTACGCCAATAGGTGAAGTTATGCCATTGATACACAAACCATTTGCCACCCCACCAATGGCCCCGGCCAAGCTTCTTATTTCTATAACCGTCTCGAAGCCACCGCAGACCTGGTCTGCTTTCTGGCGCCATTCTTCCAACTTGCGAATAGTTTTCCAAACGCCTCCGTTTATTTCATCTTCAGCATCCTGAATTTTATTTACAACCTCCTCACCAGGGGTTCCAAGTGGACTCTCTCTAAAAGTCATTGTAAACGAGATATTCTCGAGTTCGGGTTCCGAGTAAACAACGTTATCTTCAACGATAGTTACTGCAACCTGACATTTTGTCTGCCACTCGTCAGCGAGTGCTAGGTCAGTCATGTCAGCGCGGATGTTCAAGTCCATTCTGTTGGCATCAGTATCTTCCTCACCAACATAAATAACGGAATCAGGAGAACCTCCTGATGTCACTCCAAGAGCAATTATGTTGTAGGAATCATCCCAGGTATCGTTGCCAGGTATCTTGTACCAGCACTCTTGGAGCTCATGCCCCATTTGGTCAACTGGGGATTTCTCAATTGTTTTGTACCATACATAGAATGGGTATGGCAGGCTGTTCTGTGCTGCGAGTTCAACTGCCATTCTATTAAGCGCAGAAGGTTTTGTTTCTATTAGTTGTGATGTCAAGAAGTCTTCTGTCCTGTTTATCTCGACATCGAGAACATTGAGTGTCTGTTCCTTAACGCGGGTGTTTCCTACAGAGTCATAGAATTCAAACTCTAGATAGTGCGTGCCTGAATTCAGGTCTGAAAGTTGCCAGATACACTCATACACATCAATCTCTTCTTCACCACAGGATGCTTCTGCGAGGGGTATATCCAGGTTCTCACCAATCAAACCTGAAACGTTGACAAACCCTCTTATCTCTCCAATAAAGGAACGGACTTTAGCAGTATAGGTTATAGTTCCTGCTTCAACTGCCAGTCCTGCTATCCCATCAGCTTCATAGTCCCACTCAATTATCTCAGGGGCTTGTGCCTTACAAACAACATTGGTCCCATCATGAGGGACAGGTGGGTTAAGTGCATCTTCTGATGTCATTGGACTGACTTTAACCAGTACCTCCTGACCTTCTGAACAAGGAACAGTAATCAGGCCCTCACAGGTCATGCCCGTACACAGGTCAACCTGTGCAGTGCTTGTTGTGCCTCCCTGAATAAACACTAGTTGGTAATCAAAAGCTGTGACCTCATCTATAAACTTAATAGTTACAGGAGAAGGAACCCCTGCTGCGATGTAACAGGTGGTTTCGTCACAGTAGCCTGTGGAAATCTCAACAACTTCCGGGCGGGTATCATCTATAATGAAAGGCATTGAAATCTCGGAACGGACCAAGTCAAGCCCTTCCTCAATACTTCCGACATAGACCAGTTCTACTGGGGTATTTGATATTTTAAACGTGAATGGTTCAGTTCGACAGACTATTTTTTCATTTTGTAGGGCGCAATCAGACCTTATGTCTACTCTTTGCCTGGTTAGGCCCATGTCAGGTGCTTCAATGAGTATTTCACAAACATCACCCCCGCCTGTTAAACAAACACCCATATCTGTGCTTGCTTGAAAACTTACAACACTGTCTGATAGTGCCCTATCAGTTCCTATGGTCCGGACAGTATGCCCGTTCCACTCGACGTTAAAATTAGCTAGTGAATAAGCTAAAACAGAAGGCATACAGAATACAAGAAAAAATGCAACGAAGATAGTAAGTCCCTTTTTCCCCACCATTACACCCTTGTAGACTCTGAAGTGTGTCTTTTATAAAGGTTGCGTCGGGGCTATCGAACTTTACCGTCCAAGACTTTTTTCATCTTAATAGGTTTATTATTAATTTTCAGAGTAATATCGTCGACAAAAACCTCGCCATTCTTAACAAAGAGCTTGTGTTTTGCAAACTGGTCTATGTTAATTTCGGGTTCTGTTTCTCGGCCAAGTATTAACATCCCTGGTTCTCCATCAACAGTAACGATTTCTAACCCTTCTTTGTTTTCTGCCGCTAATATCATTCCCTGACTCTCAACGCCTCGTAGTTTTGCAGGTTTCAGGTTAGTGATAAACAATGCTGTAACACCATTAAGTTCTTCCTCAGTATAATGACCGACAAGACCTGAAACGATGCTTCTTTTTTCATCGCCAAAATCAACAGTTTCACAAAAAAGTTTGTCCGCTTCTGGATGCTTTTTCACATCAACAATCTTTCCTGAGCGGATTTGTAGTGGAATTAAATCGGGTTCTTTATTGTTTGAGCCTGAAATTCTTTGAAGATCATCGCTTTCAAGTTTACTGAACAGGGGTTCTGGTTCTCCTATACTACCTTTAATTAACAGTTCGCCCAAATCGTTCCAGTCCTGATTTTCAACACCTAGCTGTTTGAATATAGCAGAGCTTGTTGAAGGCATAAAAGGTTCTGTAAGAATCGCAATATCCTTAATAATATTAGAAAGAACAAACATGCTCATCTTACAGTTTTCCTCATCCTCAGTTCTTGTTTTCCAGGGCTGTTGTTCCTGGAAGTACTGGTTGGATTTCTGACAAATAGTCATTATTCTTCTGAGAGCATCCTTCTCTTTTGCCCATTCCAAATCAGAAGTTATCATCTGCTCCTGTTCCTGAACCCATCTCAAAAAATTGATGGCTTTTTCATCAAGAACGCTCTCAGTAACAGTACCCTCGTGGTATCTCTTAACAAACTGTAATGTCCTGTTAATCAGATTACCAAGGTTAGCCAATAATTCATTGTTCAGTTTGTCCTGTAAATCATGCCAAGCGAAAATTGTATCTGATGTTTCAGGCCTGTTAACAAGAAGGTAGTACCTGAAAACATCCGCAGGGATTCCTGTTTTCATCGCTTGGTCACCAAACAATCCTGTTCCGCGTGATTTACTGAATTTTCCCTCTTCTGTCTGAAGGTATTCTGTGGCACTGATATGGTGGAGCATTGTCCAATTCTCTCCAGTGCCCAGGAGAGATGCTGGGAAAAGTATTGTGTGGAAAGGGATGTTGTCTTTGGCCATGAACTGGAACAGCTTAACATCTTTGTTTTGCCACCAATCTTTCCAGTTCTCATCCTGAATCTGGTCTGTTATACTGATATACCCAATAGGCGCATCAAACCAGACATAGAAAACCTTTCCCTCATACCCTTCTTTGGGCACTGGAACGCCCCATTTCAAGTCCCTTGTGATTGCCCGGGGTTCTAAACCACGGTCAAACCATGCTTTTGTTGTTGTTAGTGCGTTCTGAGTCCATCTGCCCTCAACAGATTGTGTCTTAAACCAATCTTCTAGTTGTGGCTGAAGTTTTTCAAGATCGAGATACAGGTGTTGGCTCTTCCTTAGCTCAGGAGTTGCGCCTGATAGTTTGCTTTTAGGATTCTTTAATTCGTTTGGCGTTAAAAGCTTGCCACAGTTATCGCACTGGTCTCCACGGGCATCCTCAAATTCACAATGAGGACAGGTTCCTTCAACAAATCTGTCCGCCAAAAACTTTTCTTTTTCAGGGTCGTATAACTGTTCAACCTCTCTCTCAATCACAAACCCTTTTTCGTCGAGAGATTTGAATATGTCTTGTGTGATTTTGTGGTGGTTTTCTGCACTGGTTCTTCCAAACATATCAAAACTAATTCCAAACCACTCATAGACCTCCTTATGGAGAGCAAAGTACTTGTCACATATCTCTCTTGGAGTTACGCCTTCTTCTATAGCTTTTGTTTCAGTAGTGGTTCCGTGCTCGTCAGTACCACAAATATAAAGAACATCGTGGCCCTGGCTCCTCTTGAACCTGGCAAAAACATCTGCTGATAATACGCAACCAATTATTGTACCCATATGGGGCAGGTTATTGACGTATGGAAGTGCACTTGTGACAAGTATCTTTTCAGTCATACTGTTGCGACTGACGAGAAGTTTATATATATTTCCGGAGTAATAGCCCTAAATGACAACAGGTCTTGTTTTAAGCGGGGGTGCAACACGAGGTGTTTTTCACCTGGGGGTCATCAAAGTTATACAGGAGAAAAAAATCAAAATTGACCAGATTTCAGGATGTTCTGTTGGGTCAATAATGGCCGCTGCTTTTGCAGCCAATCCTCAAGGGAATTTTGATAAGTTTATTGACCACAACCTGTGGGAACTTCTCCAACCAACTCTAAAAAAATCGGCATTACTAAGCACAAAAAAACTTGAATCTTTCATTAGAGATATGGTTAAAGTTGAAAGGTTTGAGGATTTGAAAATACCTTTAAGGGTCAACGCCACTGATATCAATACAGGACAACAGGTGGTTTTCAGTTCTGGACCGCTTATTCCTGCTTTGCTGGCCAGTGCAGCTGTCCCGGGAGTATTTCCTCCAGTAAAATTAAATGGAAGACTTCTTGTTGACGGAGGAGTCTATGATAACATTCCTGTTAACCTTGTGGACACAGACAAAATAATACTATCCAATCTTTCATTCCCGTTGATGGAACTTTCTGAGAATGAGTGGAGGTACAAATTCCTTTTCAACAGTTTCATGATTATGATGAACAAAAGCGTTGATTTACACATAAATAACGCAAAGAACCACGGTTTAGACATCACTGAGATTAAACTTAACAAAAGAATGTTTCCTAGTGAGATAAGAAAATCCAAACTATTGGAAGTGATGAACACAGGGTATCGAAGGGCCAACAGGGTTCTTTAATGCAGAGGGTGGGATTCGAACCCACG
>CAZPUM010000033.1:0-11768 GCA_964589765.1 uncultured Methanosarcinales archaeon | reverse complement strand
CAGTTCCTCCTGCTATGAGGACACTGAGTTCATTTTGTATCGCTAGCCAAATCAATGCTGCTGCTTCGTAATCGATTGTTCCTCCCATGATGAACTTGGTGATTGTCCAGGGGTCCTCAGCGAATTTTCTGATGGTGATAGTGTTGCCCCTTGAGCTGATAGGGTTTAGTGTTGCGTTGACACGGTCGCCTGATGCCAGGTGTGCGTCCATCAGTGGGTTCAGGTTAGTAATCTCTTTACCAACATCCCTTCCAATCAATGTTGCGAAGTGTCTGATTCTTGATTCAGTAGGAATAACGATGTTTGTTTGTAGCCAGCCGAACCTTCGGTGGTAAACCCAAACAGGTTCTTTGTGATTGTTTATGATTACTTCTTCCAGTCTTGGGTCTGAAAGTAGAATGTCAATCTTGCCAAGCCCAAGATTCTCTTCGAGAAGGTAGTTAATGAGCATGTTTACTGTTTTTTCATCTGTCTTTGGAAAGTACTTTCCAATAAGTCCTCGAATCTCTTTTCTGAATTCGTCTTTGATTAATGAAATGTTATCTGCGCGCTCAAAACTCTGGAGGTCTTCGAGGTTCATCTTGCTTACGAACTCTTGTCTGATTTTCTCAAGAATCACTCTTGTGGTAGGGCTGATGTTGGCAATGCTGACTTCGTAAGTTGGAACCGGTTGTTCTTCAATTGAAACAATTCTAACGTCTATGACAATGTTGTTTGTTTCAAGAGCGTACTTGTCAAGTAGCTCCTGCTCCTTGCCCGAAGGAGTTTTCAGAAGTTCCGTGGCGCCTGTTTTGAATGTCTCTTTGTCAGTCATGTTTTTGCCCTGATTGATTGAATGATGCTGTATATTCTGATTAGTTTTCTTGCGGATGCCTCGGCTTTTTTAGGGTCCTTAATTTGTTGTACCAAAGTTTTCATTTTTTGGTATGTTTTCATTGCAGAAGCTACCTGATGTTCTTTGAGCTGTGAGTCCATTTTGTGCTTTTCTTTTTCTAGTTCAAGAATGATATTTTCATCCAGGGTTTCGTGTACAGGCTTTTGCTTTGTTTCAACTTTATTTTGATTTGTTTCAACTTTAGTTATGGGTTCTTCTATGGGGTCAGGCTTGGTCTCCATAAGTTCTTTAATTCTTGCGAATGTCTCTTTGAATCTCTTGGCCAAGTCAGAGGGAACATTTTGCATGTTTAGAGCTAGAGCTTTGGCTTTTCTGTAATCCTTAATCGCTTGTTTGAAATCTCCGCTTCCTGCGTGGAGTTCTGCCATGTCCAGAACTTTGATGGTTTCAGAACTATCATCTTGGAATGGGTTTTTGGGTTCAACAGGGGCAACAACCTCTATTTTTTTGTCTTCCTCCTGTTTTTCTTTTTTCGCAATATCTTTTGGTCTTTCGACCTTCTCTCCAATGAGATGTTTCTTGAATAGCTCGTAAAGGTGTGCAAGGAGAGCCTTAACGTGTTTCTTGTCAGGTGAGGTGCTTGGAATTTGGTCGAACTTTTCTTTTAAATCGTGAAGAACATGCTTTGCAAGTGTAACATTGTCTTTTTCCAATGCTTGGTAGAGCTCATCTTCATAGTCCCTTGTTAGGTAGACTGATTCAACACGCATGGATTGAAGTTTTTCATCCTCAATTTTTTGGTCGAGTCTCTGGTCTAGGAAAACAAGAATGTCCTGTTCAATAAACTCCTCAATATCCATTTAACACCTGGTTAATAGTCTGGTCTTGTACTCCTGCCAAAGTTGTGTTATGTTGGCAGCACGCCTTCTACTGGCTTGCTCAATGAAGTACTCATATTTGTCTTCAAGAGCATCCTTAACATGCTGTTTCCAAAGTTCCTCAATTTTCTTTTCAGGAATCTGTTTTTGTTTGGCTCTTTGAAAGTACTCTTCTTTGATTGAGCTGATATCCACAGTAGTATTCTCAATTATTCTTCCGTGTCTTTTAGTCTCCTCTTGTTTTTTGTTGATGTAAATGTAGGGTTTGGTGAATTTGTACTCTATTCCGAGTATCTTTTCTTCGACGAGAAAGTCAACCCATGCCTGGACCGTGTCGACAGGGACGCCTAGAACTGTCACAACATCCTGCATGGCCACCTTATCCTTGTCCTTAAGGTAGTCAAGAAGGTCATCCACCCCAGTCCTTATTAAATCGTCAACCATCCCGACTGAAAATCGTCGAGGAGCGTATTTAAAGCTTGTTCATTATTCTGTAGTGGTTAAGGATAACTATCGTCGATTAAGGCCAATTGTTGCAAGAAGTGTCTGTGGCGCCAGTTAAATTGTAGATATTAACATAATTGTTCCAGTACAGGACTATCGTTTCGCCCCCAACCACAGGTTCTGTATAATACCTTATAGAACTGTTTTCACAGTTCCATTCTCCCAAGTCTCCAATAAGGTGTGCTACAAAGTGGTGGTCGGCCATGCTGTAGTTTTTGTATTCAGAGGAATCAGTTGTCAGTGCGGTCCTGTTAACCACACTTTCAATTCCGCAACACTCACTTCTTGACATGAAGTTACCTGTATATCTGTCGAGAATGCTTGGGGCAAGGTTTTCCAAAGTGAGGTAGGTCTTGTTATCATACCAATCGTTGAAAAGGGTGTAGTTCATTTCGTGGCGCTTGTTACTTGACTTTGTGAAGTTTCTCTGTTCCACTGATGCGGGGGGGCCAGTGGTGCCCATCAAGGGGCTTCTCAAATACTCATACGTTGGGTCAGGCACACCTTCCAGAGATACTGAGGTTTTTAGAACGGTGTTTTCAATATTCCACTTCGCAAATATGGGGTCTGTAAGGTTGTAAGACAAGTTTATCCAAAAGACCAATTCAAAGGGTTCTTCCTCAGTAATCCATGCGTCATGTATAATCCAAGATGTGTCTATTGCAAGATTATCTCTGGCTAAACTCTTTAATGATAAAAGCTGTTTTTGGATACTGTATCTGTTCTGTATACAGGGCCCTCTTTCCACATTACTGATATTGATAAAGTTGGTATCGTTGCTCACGCACTCAAAAAATGTTCTGTTAAGTTGTTCTCCATTCAGGAACTCGCCTTCCTCATAGATTTTTTTGCTGATGTTTTTCATAGCAAAATAACCCGCAGTTCTGACTGCAGAACGAACTTGAGCCTCAAAAGTGTCAGCATAAGAGTTCATTGTTGTGACTCTGGTTGTTGCGGTCTGTGTCTGCGCAAGTGTTTCTGTAGTGGTATCCTGTATTACGGCGTTTGTTGTAAGTAGCATGGCAACAATGAGTATTGACATTATTGTGAACAGTACTCCTTTCTTGCCTATTGCCAAGTTTGCACCTCAACTAAAACAGGGTCGTAAACTTCCCACGGACTGTTTCTAATCATAACTATTCTTTTACTGGAGAAAAACACGTAAGAATCGTTTTTTTCAACAAGTGGATTGGGAGTTGTTGCCAAAACATTGCTGTCAATCAGTATTGAACCTGCAACATTAGGAGGTAGGTCTTCAACAACTTCCTGACAGAACTGGCCTAGAACAAAGTCTCTGTCAGTCGCGTTAAAAAAGGTTAACTGTTCTAGAAGTGTTCTTGTAGAATCATTAATGGTTCCATTTCTAGTCCAGTTCTTGATTAGGTCACTGTCCATATTTCTGACTTCTGTGTCTTCAAGAACAGAAAAAAAGTCCTCTGCGGTGAAAAAGGCGCTTGTTGTAAGAGGGTCGTCTATGTATGACTGGAAAAGAACAGCCACTCCTGCCAATATGATGATTCCTGCTACAAAAGCATCTATGACATAGAAGTAAGATCCTTTACGCGCCCACCTCATACTGGGTCAGGTACTTGGTGCTATTTAAGGCCTACTACGGAGTAAGCTTAAAAAGAGAATAAAATGCCATGCATCAATGGTCGATTATCATGAAGAGATAGTGAGGCTTGAAGCTGAGATAAAGAAAACCCAGTACAACAAAGCTACTCAGCACCATATTGGACTGGTAAAGGCAAAGATTGCAAAGCTTCGTGAAAAGGCCCAGGCCCGTTCATCCGGAGGTTCAAAACAAGAGGGTTATCACGTTAGAAAAACCGGTGATGGCACAGTAATTCTCCTAGGGTTTCCAAGCACTGGAAAATCCACCCTGCTAAACACTTTGTGCGGTACAGAGAGCGAAGTCGCTTCTTATGCGTTTACTACTCTGACTGTTGTTCCAGGAACCCTTCAGTACAAGCACGCAAGAATTCAGATTCTTGACGTTCCTGGAATAGTTGCAGGGGCAAGCACAGGAAGAGGAAGGGGTAAAGAAGTTCTTGCGTGTATTCGTTCGTCAGACCTGTGTATGCTGGTTGCTGACTGCTTAAGACCTGACGAACTTGAGGTGATTAAACGTGAGGCCTGGAATGTAGGCATCCGTTTGAATCAGAGACGCCCTGATGTTCAGATAAAGAAAACGGCCTCTAAAGGGATAAATGTTCTTTCAACATGTAATCTGACCAAGATTGACGAGGAGACTATAAGTAACGTACTTAGAGAATTCAAAATCAACAATGCTGACGTGATTATAAGGGAGAATATCGATGTAGACCAGTTTATTGATTGTATTGAGGACAATAAAAAGTATATGCCCTCTATAACTGTATTCAACAAAATGGACCTTGTTAACAAGAGAGAGATTTCCAAACTAAAGAAAAAATATGATGTTGACCTTTTTGTAAGCGCAACTGAAAAAGAGAATGCTGAAGAACTGAAAGAGATGATTTACATCAGTCTTGACCTGGTAAACATATGGTTGAAAGAGCCGGGGAAAGACCCTGACTTAGATGTGCCACTTGTAATGTTTAAGAACAGCACAGTAGGAAGTATCTGCGAAAAACTTCACAAGGATTTCAAAAGCAAGTTTAAGTTTGCAAGAGTATGGGGTAAATCTGCAAAATTTGATGGGCAGAAAGTTATGATGCGCCACAAACTAAAAAATGATGATATTCTGGAGATTCACCTAACTTAATACACAAACACTAAAAATAGAACCGGAACTACAACAAAAAATGCATCAGCTTGAACTGAACATTAATGGTCGAGTCCAGGGGATTAATTTCCGTAACTCAGTACAGAAATACGCGCTAGGTCTTGGACTTCGTGGCTGGGTCAAGAACCACAAGGACGGTTCTGTAAGAATTCTGGCCCAGGGTCAGAAAGAGGTTCTTGAGGAGTTTCTTAATTGGGTTCAGTCCAGTCCTGGATGGGCTTCAGTGAAAGATGTGAGTTTCAAATGGAAAGTCCCTGAAGCATTTCACAACAGTTTTGATGTCGTTAGAGAGGGAGGTTTCATTGCTGACCAGTTCAACAGTATGAAAAACCTTGCGAGGTCACAAAAATGAACCACCTCGCAATAATCCCCGATGGAAACAGGAGGTGGGCCAAGTCCCGCGGTATGGAAGGTCCGAAAGGGCATGAACACGCAGGGCGGAGAGACAACCTCAAATCGCTATTTCACAAAGCCAAAGAGTTAGGGATTAATTACCTATCACTATGGGTGTTTAGTACAGAAAATTGGAAGAGGTCAAAAACAGAGGTTGACTCTCTGTTCAGGCTTCTGCTTGAGAGAGTTAAAGACCTAAAAGATGATGCTCTTGAAGAGAATGTTAAAGTTTTATGGGTTGGAAGAAGGGACCGTGTCCCTGAAAAAGTAAAAAATCAACTTAGAGATGTTGAAAAAGTTACTTCTAAATGTAACGCAATGACTTTTTTCATGTGTTTAGACTACGGCGGGCGTGATGAGATTCTGCGCGCAGTTAACAAAGCAATCGCCAAAGGAAAAAAGGTTGATGAAAAAATGTTTTCAGAGCTACTTGATACAGGAGATGTCCCCGCCGTGGATATGGTCCTTAGAACATCAGGAGAACAAAGGCTTTCAGGATTCATGCCTTGGCAAGCGGTTTATGCAGAGCTTCTCTTCATCGATAAACATTTTCCTGACTTTGTACCAGAAGATTTAGAAGTGGCCGTTAAGGAGTTTGAAAACCGAAACAGAAGGTTCGGTGGCAACTAAACCTTTATAAAGTACCTCGACGGTAATCAGAACATGGTGGATTCTGAAGAACCCATGATAACTAAGTTCGGGTTTGAGGAAGAGGTGGCTGAGGAGTATCTGTTACAGAACTTTGGAGCCTATGTAAAAACTGGGTTTCCAAAACCACTAAGAAGATACAGGCTTGTTTACGAAAGCGAGCGTGCGAGTATGGAAGAATCATACTTCTGGGTCTTAAATGCGTGTAGACAAGACTTCGGTTTCTCAGATGTGACAAAAACTCTGGATACTTTTGCTGCGAGTGAAAACAGCAGTTTCTGGGGGGTTACAGAATCCAGGAAAGGGATTCAGCAAGACCGCGCAAGCCAATATCTGGCAACAGTGAACAAAATGATAAAAGAGCTCTTCCAGATAGTCAGAGAGATTCGTCTGATTAAGGAAAGAACCATTCTTTATGATGGTGTAAAAGTAGGGAAACAGGCAGATGATGTTGCACTAAAAACATACTGGACAGACCTTGCTGAAGGTGGAAGCAGAAACCAGATGAACATTTACCAGATGGCACAGCAGGTAGGATTTGGGAGTCTGCCTGACCTGTTCTTCGGAATATTTGTGCCTCCTGGTGAGGATGTGTCAAGTGTTGTAGATAAAAAAGCGAGTGAATTTAACGACAAGGTTAAGTCTGTATTAAAACAGAAACTTGCCAAGTACGAGGCCTGGAGAAAAGAGACTGAAAACGAATTGAAAACCAGACACAGATTTATGATTAAGCATTTGCGTCAATACTGGAAATCAATCCAGATGTATATCAGTTGGTTGAAACCTTACTTAAGAAACGTTCAGAAATTACAGTCTCCAGATAAATATGACAAAAATCCCGACTTAATCAGTAGCTTTGAAGGAGCCCTAATGGAGATTGAGTTTATCGCCAGAAAAGCAGGCCAACCTGGAAAACCTTCCCCTACAGTTCTTGTAACCTTTAACTACCGAGTAAAACCGGAAATGCAATTCAGAGATGAATCATACCAACACAAAGGCCCTGTTCATGTTGGAAGAATAGAGTTCTCAATCAGAAGCTATGGTTGGTCAGATGAGGATGTAAAAGCTTACATACAATACAGAGAGCAAGAGACTTTGGACCTTCTGGGTCTGATGGATGATACTCTTGGAGCAGCTATGGAAGAGCTAGGTGATGAACTCCTTCAGTATCTTAAAGAGTCAGGAGAGAACGTAGAGCCTATAGGAAAAAAGTACTCCCCACAAGAAGAAAAACCGGAGATGCCAAAGGGTCCATCGGTTTTCGAACCTTTTACAGCTTTGTTTGGGGGGTTCAAAGATATGGTTATGATGCCTGCAGGACCTCTGGTTGATTCTTTTAGAGTTAACAGAAAGCAAGAGAAAAAAGAGGGGATTCGTGGTGATTCTGGCGTAGCCAAGGCTGCAGCAGGGATAAGTTTCAACGTATACAAGAACTACAAAAAGTCACACGGTATGCCAGCATGGTAAAATTCATGAACGGTTATCAGGCGCCCATGGACAGGCAGTTTGATGAACAGCCAATTGATGCGATGGAATCGCAGGATGATATCGAGGCGCCTGTGATTCCGATAAGCGAACTTGGAACCACGGTTGCAGATGCTGTCCCTGGACAGAACATACTCACTTCCATGGAGAACGCAGTCAGATTCGGAACAAAAAAGATACAGCTTGTGATTGGAGGAAACCCGCAGGGAATGAGTACTCTTGCAGGAAGTTATGGTAAGGATATCAGAACAGAACTGAAAGAACGTGCCAAAGCGGCGGGTGTTGAAATCACAGGTGTTGAGCTCAGTCCTGGCAGGATCGCAGGACTTTCAGGTTGGAACTCGCAACAAGGTTCGATTGATGAGAAGAAAAGACTCGAAGATGTCCAGCACGTTCGAGAAGCGATAAAGTTCGCAGCAGATGTTGCGGGGGGCGGAGGTGTCGACGTTTGGAGCAGAGAGTTTGAACGCGATATTCTTGATGCTGAATGGAACAAGGACAAACAGTTTTACAACTATACCCAGGACGAAATTGACGAAGGACCGAGTGCCGCAAATGTAGTAAAATATCTGGTTGATACAAGAACAGGCCAGATAATTAGAGATTCGGCCATCAGAACAGACAGAACAATAACAAGAATCAAGTTTCGTACCGCAAAAGATGAAGGGGTCGTCGGTAAAAAAGACCCAAAGACTGGAAGAGTTCTGAAAGAGAAGGATTATGTTGATTACGAAGGGAATTATGTCAACCCGCTTGACCCTGAAGCGGTCCCTAGGTTGATGCCTAAAATAGACTCTAAAACAAAAGAGTTTATCACCGAAAATATGGGTTGGGATCAACTGGTTGAGGAAACCGAACGTTACAAAAAAGAGAACCCAAAATGGAAAGAAATCAGTCCGGAAGAGTATCTTTATCGTCAGAGATTGGCAAGTCAAAGAGCACAGGTTAGTGGTCAGGCTCTGTACTGGGGGCGTGGCGTGGACGAAATGCAAGAACGTCTTAAGGAGCTTGTTGATGTCAAGAGAACTGCTGAACAGATTGAGAAAAACATGAATGATAGTGAAAAAAGAGAATGGGTTGCCACACAGCTACTTCCTCAGTTGGAGCAGGAGTCTGGAGGGAGAATACCTGAAGCAATTCGTTCCCGTTTGGAAAAGATGAACCCTAGTGAAGTTATTGGTGAGAGAATCACAAGGCAACAAAATGTTATGCGAGGTCATCAGGAACAGGCTTTGTCTTACGCGCAAAATCTTGCTGAGGTTGAAGAGGTTTGGGGGAGCATCAAAACACCCACCCAATTTGCGAGAGAAAAAACCTTCAAGAGTTATGGTGAAGCAGGTCTTTACGCTTATGAAGTCACAAAACAGAGAAAACTTGACAAGCCTGTCTATGTTGGTCCTGAACTAGGGTGGGCAGGAGAAGGGTATGGGGGGCATCCTCAGGAGTTCATTGACATAATAAAGAACGGAAGAAAGGTTATGGAAGATGAACTGAAGAAGAAAGGATTATCAGAATCTGCGGCTAAAGAACGAGCAAAACAGCACATCAAAGGTATGGTGGACACTAGCCATTTAACCATGTGGTACAAACACTTTGCTAAGAAGAAAGGAGAGTCTGAAGATGACCACTTAAAGAGATTCAACAAATGGGCTAAGAATTGGTCCAAGAAAATGGTTGATGAAGGGGTTGTTGGAGGAGTTCAGATAGTAGATAGTATCACAGGTGACCACGCGCACTTACCTCCAGGACAGGGTATGTTTGATACAAAAGGGATAATTCATGAGATGAGAAATGCTGGCTTCAAAGGACCCATGGTTTCGGAAGGTCACGAAGAAGACAGTATGCAGTTCGGAAGGAACAGAATCCTCAGCGAGACATGGAGAACATTTGGCAGTCCTATTAGTGACTCTGGACGGCCAACAGGATTAAACACCTGGGGAGGAATCCAAGCTAGTTATTTCGGTCACAACAGTCCTACCAACTATGTTGTAGGAGGGTACGCTCCAAGTCCGGAATGGCAACTGTGGAGTGAGACTCCATTTGAATGAGGTGAGGTTGTGTTTTTCACAAAAGGCAAGACCATCAATACACAGGACCTAATAGACCAGCACTTGAATGTGCTCGAAGGGCTTCAGTACAAATCAGGTCTGTTTGCGGCAAGTGATAAATCTGTAGGAACAGGGTATGATAAGTCATGGTTACGCGACAATTTCTACGAGTGTCTGCCTTTTCTTTTGCTTGAAAGATGGGATGTTGTTGAAAAGACAGCAAACGCCCTTTTGAGGATATTCGAGAAACACGAGTACAAACTAGACCATGCTATTCAGAAAAAACCTGATGACAGACAGCATTATATTCATGCCAGGGTACACCCTGAAACATTTGATGAGTTCTGGGAAGACTGGGGTAACAAACAGAATGATGCGATAGGTGCTTTGCTTTTCTTGTTTGGGAGCCTTGAACTCCATAACAGGAAAGTTCTGAGAACAGACAAAGACCGTGAACTTGTTCAGAAACTGATATGGTATCTTAACAGTCTTGAATACTGGCAGGACCCTGACAGCGGAATGTGGGAAGAGAACGAGGAGGTTCACGCAAGCAGTATAGGTGCTTGCGTTGCGGGTCTTACACTTGTAAGAACTATTCCTGGTATCGAGGTGCCTGACAACATGATTCATAATGGTGAGAACGCACTCCGGAACCTGTTGCCAAGAGAAAGTCCAGGAAAATTTGTTGACCTTGCGTTACTCAGTTTGATATGGCCCTATGAAGTGGTTAATGAGAACGAGAGGGACCAGATTCTGAAAAATGTTGAGTACCACTTGCTAAGGCGCAAGGGGGTCATCAGATACAAGAATGATTACTACTACAACAAAAATAAAGACGGTTATTCAGAAGAGGCAGAATGGTGCTTTGGAATATCCTGGCTAGCAATAATATATGAAAAAATAGGTATTCGAGAGAAAGCACACAAATACATAGAGATGATGATAGGTACACTAACAGAGAACGGAAAGGTTCCTGAACTGTACTTCAGTAACGCTGATGAGTACAACGAGAACACTCCTTTAGGTTGGTCGGAAGCTATGTTTGTTATGGCCCTACACTATTTAGGGGAAAACAAGATTGTGGTGGAAGATGAATAAGCAATCTTTAAATAGCTAGTCTATCGAGAATAAGCAGAGGTGAGAGATTGAGGAAAAGGCAGTTTGAGCCAAAAGTGAGGCGTCACATTAAACATAGCAGTCCTACTGATGATACTCTCAAACTCTCTGAAAAGTTTTCAAAAGCCGTAAAAGACGAGCTTGATGATTTTGTAAAGGCATCTGCACTATTTGGTTCTTGTGCTGTAGGGGGTGACAGTGAAAAGTCTGATATCGATATTCTGTTCATTATTGATGATGTCAAATATACGATAACCCCTGAGATAACGCGGCATTACAGGGATGTGATATCCAGTGCCGCAGGAAAACACTCAGAACTTCTTCACGTTAATACTTTGAGGTTGTCAAACTTCTGGGAATATTGCAGGGCAGGAGACCCTGTGATAATAAACATGCTCAGAGATGGACACATTCTGTTTGACGATGGGTTTTTCGGTCCTGCACAACTTCTTCTTCAGCAGGGAAGGATTCGTCCGACCAGGGAGTCTGTCTGGTCTTATTACGGACGAACCACTAACACGCTTCGCAGTGCTCAGAAGCACATGCTGAGTGCCTGCGTTGATCTTTACTGGGCGGCAATAGATGCTGCGCATGCAGCTCTGATGTCTGTGGGTGAAACCCCGCCCAGTCCTGAACATATCGCTGACCTTTTGGATAAAAGGCTTGTGAAGAAAGGAATGCTCGGAAAGCAATACCCTGTCATAATGCGAGAACTGTACCACTTACAGAAAGGTATAAGTCACAGGGATATCAAGGAGATAACAGGCGAGCAGTACGAGGGGTACTGGGCCGAAACATTAAGGCTTGTTCATGCTCTCAGAACAGTTGTAGAGAGTAACATGCCAAACAGATAATGATATATTCTTGTATTCTATGCTACTCTTATGTCTGAAGAAGATGACATTATTGAGTCGTTGGAGAATCTTGAGCCTCTTGACAGGATAAAGAGAATAAGGGAGTTGATAAAAGATGCCCGAAAGCTTGTTCCTGCCCAACGAGTCAAAAGAATTAAGTTGCTTGAGGGGGCTATGCGCAAGGCCCTGGAGGATGCCAAGAGAACCGCTGAAGAACAGCTTAGCGATGAGGACGAAGAG
>CAZPUM010000032.1:0-11782 GCA_964589765.1 uncultured Methanosarcinales archaeon | reverse complement strand
AGTCCAAGAGCCTTGATAAAAAACTTGATGACGTTATTTCCAAGGTTAGCGTATCCAATAGAGAGCTTGCTTCTTTGAAGATGGAGAAACAGAAACTCAGAGACCAAATTAGCAAGATGCGTTCTCCGGAAGTTCTTGCTCAACTCAATACTTTTGAGGAAAAAGAAGAGTCAATTAAGGACACTCTGCGTGATCTCGAATCCAAAAATAATACTAATGACGCCCAACTAAAATCTGTTCTTGGTCCTGAGGCCAAGAGGATTAAAGAAATTCTAAAACAACACGAAAAAGAACAGGATGATTTTGCCTTAGAGCAGAGACAGATAAGAAAAGACATGCAGGAACTTGATGTTTCTCTCAAGGAGAAAGAGAAGCTTGAACAAAAGTTCCTCAGCCAGTTCAAAGATTTGTTCAAGAAGAGAGATGAGGCTGCAGAGAATATCAACAAGTTTGAAAAAGAGACTGACAAGCTTGAACTCAAGCAGAGAGAGCTTGAGATGAAAAACACAAATGCTGGTATGGAACTTGCCCGAATCAAAGCTGAGCTAGCAGGTCTAGAAGAAGAGGATTCTCAGTATCCTGATGCAGAACCATTTGATGACAAATCCATAGAGGACTGTCTTGTTGAGATTAAACAGTTCGACAGGATGATTCAAGAGATTGGAGCTGTCAACATGAAGGCTCTTGAGATTTATGAGACTGTTGAGTTTGAATACAATCAGCTGGTTGAGAAGAAGAACAAACTTGGACTGGAAAGAGAGGATGTTCTCGTTATGATTAATGAGATTGACAGCAAGAAAACTGAGATATTCCTTAGAACCTTCGAGGTTTTAAATGAGAACTTCAAGAGAATTTTCAACACACTTAGCTCTAAGGGAGATGCGTATCTGGAAGTTGAAAACGATAAAGATATCTTTGCGGGTGGTGTTTTGATTAAGGTCAGACTTACGGGCAAGAAGTTTATGGATATTCGCTCACTTTCAGGAGGTGAAAAGACAATGACCGCTTTGGCGTTCTTGTTTGCAGTACAGGAACACGAACCTGCACATTTCTATATTCTTGATGAAGTCGACGCGGCGCTTGATAAGCACAATTCAGAGAAACTCGCCGGTCTTGTTAGAGCATATTGTAAGAATGCGCAGTACCTTGTTATCAGTCACAACGATGCTGTTATATCTGAAGCAGACAACCTCTATGGGATATCTATGAATGAGCACGGCATCAGTAAAATTACGAGCCTGGAAATATGAGAATTCTTATTTTGTTCCTGGTTATAGGCTTGTTGTTAACAGGCTGTGTTGTTGAAGAGCAAGAGTACGAGTGCGAGATGCTTGAAGATGGAACCTTTGTTGGGGATTGTCCCATCGAGGTGATGCAGGAGATGATGAACACTCCTGTCTTAACTAATACTTCTGTTTGATTCTAAGTTGTTTGTTAAGAATCTTTTTTTCTCCTGTTTCTAGAATTATCATTGCCTTTCTTGTTTTAGTGCAGTTCTCAACCAGCTTGTGAACCTCGACAACAAAACCCAACTGTTTCAGTTTTCTTATACAGTGCTTCTGTCTAATTGAAAGCTGTTCGTGACCATACTTACACTCCACGAACAGAAAAACACCTTTCCTGAAACAGATGAAGTCAGGCATACCATGATGCACCTTTGCGAGAAATTTTAGTTCCTCGTAAGTTCCTGGTCTGAAGCCTTCAAGGAGTTCTTCCAGTAACTGGTACTTTCTGCGGACGTTTGGATAAATATCATATTCATCCTGCGCCCCTATAAGTCCGCCTCGCCAGATTGTCCAGCCATTGTTCTCAAGTCTTCTTCTCAAAAGCTTTTCAGACAGCCCTCTCTTGTCAGGGTAGTCTCCTCTATATGGAAAGAACAGGAGAGGTAGTAATGTAAAGAACTCAAATAGGCGGGTCTGTCGGGGCACAAAAAAGGTTTGGATAATTCAATTAAATACTTCATGAGGGGGTGGCCAGTGGTCTAACCCTTAGTTGGGAAGAATGTGCCTTCATAGCCACATTTACGACATCTCTTCATGTCCACATTTCCATAACCAAATTGGTTTTTTTCAGAGAAAATGTGTTCTACATCTTCTGATTCACATTTCGGACAGAAAATTTTACTCGAGCCTAACGCCATACCTTCCTCTGAAGCTCTGTTTTGGCTGGAGTGCGAACACTCCCTGCTTGTTGTTGAATGCATCAGCCATACAGCTCATGGGTTCCACAGCAACAGAATCTCTTTTTTCTGGTATGTAAACCTGAAGGTATCTGTAAGCAGGTAGGTTCTGCCAAAGAACAACAGTCCTGTCTGTGCCGTGAAGTTTTGTTTCAGCATAACGGCTCTTCTGCTTAACAACAAACCCTGTGTCAAACTTTGTCTTGCCGATCTTTTTTGGTGTGGAGTAAGATTTGTAACTTGAGAACTTGCCTGTTGGAATCATGTTTTTGTCAACCACGATTTTTTCAACTTCAGGAAGTTCAAGTTTTATATCGTCAGCATTACAACCGAGCGTAAAGTAAGGGTGCCAACCATCTCCTAAAGGTATGGCCTGGCTATCAAGATTTTTTATACTGGTTAGGATTTGAAGTCCTCTTTTGTCAAGTTTGTAAATAACAACCAGAGAAAACTTCCAAGGGTATCCTTCAGAACCCTCATGAATATACTCAAGTATTGCCTGGCAACCAAACCTTCCTCCACGCATTTTTTTTATGTTCATCTGCTTGTCATAGACAAGACCGTGGATTGCGTGTCCATCGCTAGGGTGGTTAATTGCTAATTGATGAGTCTCATCCTTCCATGTGTATGCGCCTTTGTTAACCCTGTTTGGAAAAGGGCATAGTTTGGCGCTTCTAGCCAACTCATTTTCGCGCATAGCTTTCGCCGTCTTATTCCCTACGATCACATCGAAGATTTCTTCATCTTTCTGTAGTTTAAGCTCCTGAAGATTGCCTCCAAAATCAGGAATAACAATTGCATATTCGCCTGTTCTGTCATTTAACAGAGTTATCTTCTCAAAACCTCTTCCTTTTGTTGTCTCAACCTTAAACATAGTATACAAAAACATCTGTGGTTTATAAGGTTTTACCGTCGATAGATGTAATAATAAGGTCTCCGCGGTACTTGGATTCCATACGTGTGCGGTATTCAATATGGATAGGTTTGGTGAAAATGGGGCCATCGAGGACGATGGTTTCGAACTCTCCTCCTTCACCAGCTGTATGAAAACCTGTGTTTTTGTTCATCTCGGCAAGTGTGTTGACATCTTCCGTTGTGATTCTCTTGCCGAGCCATTCTTCGCTCAGTCCGTCTGCCGCGATTCTTGTCATTCTGATGTCGAATCCCGCCTCAACCATTTCGCGAAGTAATTTTTCCTGGTCTTTATGCCAGAGAGGTGCAAAAACCTGAATCTCAAGCTCCTCACAGATTCTAGAAACCCTTTCGTGTTGGTAGTCTGAAGCGACGGCACCAACAGCAATGCCTTGTAAACCAAATTTTTCTTTTGCTGTTTGGATAATTTTTTTCAGTTCTTTAAGTTCCTCTTCTTTTTCTCCTGGTGATTCCTGAAAAATTATTGCGAGTTCAAGAGATTCTGACTGTTTGGTGAGTAACTCCTTTGAAGGGTTCTGAAACATCCAACTGTCCTGGTTCTCAGGCAAGATTGATAACAAGCATTTGACATCCCATCCTTGTTCAAGATAATACCATAGGGTGTTTGTACTGTCCTTTCCACTACTGAACAGAACTCCAAGTCTCATCTTTCTCTCCTTAAATAATCTCCAAGGTCCAATTTGTTTTTCACAAACTGTTTGTTTTTGGCCTTAGGATTGTAATCGTTAGTCACTATGCCATAACCTAAGGCGTTACCTTTCAAATCCTCTACTATAACAACATCTTTTTTTTCGCAGTTGTGTTTTTCAACTCCTTCCATAAGGACATCTTTTTTACAGACAAACATCCATGACGCTTTGTCATTAACCGTGACGCTTTTTTTGGCTTTTTCAGCTAAAATTCTGATTAATGCAGGTGTCGGTTTGAAGTGGTTCTTGTCTTCGCCCAGAAATATTCCATAACTGTAGGCGTCAAGTTTTTTAGCAAAATCTTCAAGATTGTTAGGGTCTGAAAAATACCTCTTTCCAATCTTTTTGTATTCAGGGGGTTCTACACCAAACTGTAAACAGAACTGTTCGAAATTCACTTTACTCCAGGAGGATTGCGTTTCAGCTCTTCCTCGGCCTCCTCGATATCCTCTTCCATGTCCTCTTCAGAATCTTTTGGAGTTTCCTCAAGGGGTTCTTCAGAAGTCTCAATTTCCGCTTTGGAGTCTTCAAGCACAGGCTCTTCAGATTCATCAGAAGATTCTGGGGTGGAAACCGCTTCTTGTTTCTCTTCTTCAGGAGTTTCTTCCCTAACTTTGGGTTCTTGGGCCTCTTCCAGCTCTTTCTCCTCAAGCTCCTGCTCTAACTCTTCAGCATCCTGAATTTCTTGTTCTTCAGGTTCAGAACCTGTAATCTTGGCGCCTATGTTGATGGCTGCATCCTTAATCTCACGCTCAATAACAATTCTTTTTTTTGGACTGAGTTCTTCTTCAAGGTATTCTATCTTTATTTTGATAGCTTCTGTTTCACGGTTAGCTCTGATTAAAAACTGTTGCTGGTCGTATATACTTAGTGCCGCAACATCCCTGATAATCTCTTTTTTCAGAGAGCGCTGTTTTGGTAGAATATCTTTTGCCTTTTTTCCTTCTTGCTCGGCAGTGTTGGCTAAGTCTACAAGACGTGACACCAGGTTCTGGACATTTCCTCTTCCTTCTGAATCTATCTGGTCTGCTGCGTGTCTCATTGCGTGAGTGACCTTGTCAGGACTACTTTCAAGCCAACCTGTGGCATCACTTGAGATTCCCTCCAGGCTATTCTTCACTTCAGAATCCAGTTCGAGTTCCTCAGAGTATCTCTGATAATATCTAAGGGTGTCTTTGGCTGCGACCTCAAACTTGTTGATTGTTTTATCGAACTCAACCTCAAGTTCCTGTAACTGTTCGAGAGCATCCTGAGCTTGTTCGTTTCTGATAAGAGTTCTTTGTTTTTTAATCTCTTCCTCAATTTTTGCACGCTTTTTTTCTGTTCTCTTCATGTCGATTTGGAGACTTTCCAGGAGCTCTTGGTATTTTTCGCGCTGAATCTCCAGGTCCAAAAGTCTTTGATGTGCATCGTGAACCTGTTGGATATAATGGAATTTGGTCTCTTCTAGGACCTTCATGAAATTAAGAATCCTGTCCTCCAATTCAATGATAAGCTTGTGAGATTCCTTTAGTTGCTTTCCTAAAAACTCCTCAAGAGCGCTGGCGTTTTTCTTTGTGCGTTCTCTAAACTCGTTGATAGCTTCTAGAAACTCTGCATGCTCTTCTTCGAAAGAATAGAGGTCTGTGAAGTGAGCTTTCTCGAGAAGTTTCTCTGTCTGCTGAACAAATTCATTACCATGTAAAGTGCTGACAGTTCTTGCGCGTTCAGGAATCTTTGAGAGAACATCTTCGTCTTTAAATGGACTGAGAGAATCGTGAAGTTTGTCTTTGGTCTTTTGTGACTCTTCAAGGAACTGTTTGAACTTTTTCTTGAGTTCAAAGTGTGCTATCAGTTTTGATGCCCATTCGTCCATCTCGTTTGTGTCGAGAGTGATTTTGGGCGCTTCCACCACCGTTTCTTCTTCAGGATGGGCTTTCCTGCCGAGGATTTTGTCAAATATTCCCATATTCCGATGTTCTCCGCTCCGATTTATATTGTTTTGGCAAACACCTATTTAAACGTACGTCGGCTCTGGTCTTTTGTGGCCAAGAATGACAAAAAAAGAGCTCATAATGAGATATTAAGACTGTTTGAGCTTGCTAGGAGTGCTGATGAGGATTTAGCATGTTCTTATGTGAAAAAAGCGAGAAAACTGGCTGAAACACACAGGATAAGTCTCCGTGAATATAACAGAAAGCACTGTAGGAACTGTTTCACATTCTGGCATCCAGGAAAGGTTCGCGTCAGAACGCGACAAGGTTGTGTTGTGATGACCTGTATGGTCTGTGGCAGTATTAAGCGCATACCTACCCTAACAGAGCTGACAGTTGTCTGCAACACTATGAAGATAGCTCAGGGAGCAGAGGCGGTTCTAACCAGAACCCCTGACGGGGTTGTTAAATCCAGACCTGAGAAGCGGTACAGACACCCTGATTTAGACCTGCGAATGCGCACGAGAAGGACCCGTGCGGAGGCGAGGATTATCGGTAAAGCCGCACGGGCAGGAGTCAGGGTGCCCTTGGTTTCACAGAGGGATGAGTTTACTCTTGTCCTGGAAGATATTCCAGGTGTGCCTGTGAAGGATGTTCTTGATTCCAGGGTTGAGTTGGCAGAGCAAATAGGAACTATGGTTGCCAAGCTTCACTCTGCCAATCTTATACATGCTGATTTGACTACTAGCAACATGATGTTCACAGGTGAGGAACTTGTGTTGATTGATTTTGGGTTGAGTTATTACAGTGAGAGAGATGAGGACAAGGCGGTTGATGTTCATCTGTTTAAACAGGCCTTGCTGAGCAAACACCACAAGGTTTATGGGTCTGCTGTTAGAAAGTTTCTCAAAGGTTACCGTTCATGGAAAGGTTCAGAAAAAGTGCTTGAGAGGTTGAAGAAGGTTGAAGCGAGGGGTAAAAACAAAAACGCGAGTTAGTGGTCTTTTGATACCATTGCTCGTGTTGGTGGCAGTTTTCGCGGTAGCTCTGAGTCTTCATACGGGTGGTATGGAAGGTAAGACGACTCTGTTAACATATATTGAGGAGACAGGTCAGGGAGGAACCGCTTCTGTACATTTAGAGGTAACATCTGGAAATGGGAGGGTTTTCATTGACAGTTTTCCGCTCACTAGATTGGATACTCAGAGTAGTACGCGATATGCGAACAGAATCGCTTGTGAGTTTATAGACGAGGATTGTTCTCGTTACGACTTTTTCTATACTATTCGGGCGGACAGCGCGATAGTCGGGGGGCCTAGTGCTGGAGGAGCTATTGCGGTATTGACAGTCGCTGTTCTTGACGGTCAAGAGATGCGTTCTGATGTGGGTATGACTGGAACAATAAACAGTGGGGGAATAATAGGTCCTGTTGCAGGTGTTCCTGAAAAACTTGAAGGTGCTAAACGCGAAGGGTTGAGCACAGTACTTATTCCTTCATTGACAACAAACAAATCTAATCTGACCACTGAGGTTGAGGTTATAGAAGTTTCATCGCTTTCTCAAGCTCTTGAGGTGTACACAGGAAAGAGATACTCAACTGATTTCTCGCCACCAGTTCCTCCTGAAGAGTACACTAGCAGAATGAGGGAGGTGGCGGACTTGATCTGTGAAAGAATGGAATCCCTGTATGATGAGATGGACGAAATAGGCGAGGAGTTCAACGACACTGGAAACTTTTCACAGAGACTCTCAGCTCTTCCGGAAGGAAGAGATTACTCTCGCGCAAGTCTTTGCTTCAGCACCAACATAGTGTTGGCTACACAGTTGCGCGAGCAGGAATCTGTTTCTGAATTGCAGTCGCGAACTGAGCGACTGGAAAGGGCGACGGTGCGTCTTAACGAGAAACTTTCCAAGATTAACATCACAACGGTTTCCGATTTGGAGGTTTACTCAATAGTTAAAGAGAGGGTTATCGAAGCGGAGATGACTCTAAGGGATGTTAATATGTCTGATCCCGATCCTGGCGCTGTTGGGTTTATTGAGGAGAGACTTGTTAGTGCAACAACGTGGTCTAAATTCTTTGGTATGCCAAGTAAGCAGATAATTATTGATGATGTGTATTTGACCAATGCTTGTTTGGAGAAAATTTCTGAAGCAGAAGAGAGGATAGGTTATTTGAGACTTTATTCAGATAGTCTTGCCGTAAATGCAAAGACCACGCTTAGTGAGGCGTACAGGTATAAAGATGATGAGCCTGCAATCTGTCTGTTTATTGCCAGTAAAGCGAGGGCTGAAGCGGATGTTGTTGCGAGTGCACTTGCAGTAACTGATGAGGGTGCGTTTGACCTTGTTGATGTGAAGCTTGATGTTGCTGCTCAGGTGATTTCTCAAAAACAGAGTAACGATTTCTTTCCTATTCTTGGATACAGTTACTATCAATACGCGCAGGACCTTGGTGAGAATTACAAATACAGTGCCTTGAACTTTGCAGAGTACTCCATTGAGCTTTCTAACGTTGATATGTATTTTCCTGAGAAGAACGGTTTACGAATTCCTCCCGGTTTTTGGGAGGCTATGACTTTCTTTGCTTTTGGAGCACTTTTTGGTTTAGGCCTTGCTGGGTTTATTCTAATCAGAAATAGGCCCTGAAGGCCCGCCCGCCGAAGCGGAGCGGTTTCCTTCCGGGAAAAAAAAGAGGTGAGTTTTCCAGGTGTTTTTCCAAACACCGTTATGACTTAGGGAAAGTTTGTCATATTTAGATGTTACTATTCTAGAATGGTGTCATTTTTGTCACTGTGTCGGACGAATATTGTCCGTCTTGAAAAACCCTTTAAATGAGACTGTGTCTCTGACCTCATGGAACTAACCCCAAAGGGCGTGGAGATAGACATTCATCAGAGATTCAGGAAAGAGTTACACAGACTACAACTCCCTAAAAGAATAACACTTATCGGCAATGAGATGGTTGTAGCTGTGGCTAAACGTCTTCTTACAAGGCATGCAGACTATCTTGAAATGGTGGATAATGGCGAGCCTGTAAGACTGTTAAGTATGGAGAGGTATGGTCTTGAGTTTCTTGAAGGGGTGATGTCTGACAAATACAGACCAGGATTCTTTCTTCTAACAACCATCCCTGAAGAAGCCATAAAAGGTTATGCTCTAAGATGCGGGTTGCCCGTTGTGGACGAACCTCTTCCTGAAATGGCTGAACTGGTCGACAAAATCAAAACAGTTCAACCACAAACATACTTCGCTTTAAGAAAATCTGCCGAGAGACTTAACGAGTTAATTCGTGATTCTAACAAAAAGTGACTTAAAAGAAAACGTGTTCTCAAAGATATGGGACCCGGAAGAGCGATTTTGTTGCTGATTGGAGTTTTGTTATTCTTCGCAATGGTTTTTGCTTTTTTAGAGGGGTTTGTTGGTCAAGATTTAGGAGGAAATCTTGTTGTTGAAGAGGGCTCGATAGATGTGTATTTTTGTCCTGTAGAGGATTGTGAAAGAGTTTTGCTTGACGAGATTGGGAAATCAACTGATATTTCTTGTGCATTTTATGATTTGGGGCTTGAAACAGTTTCAGAACTGCTGATTCAGAAGCAAGCAGATGTTTTTGTATATGAAGAACACAAAGATTTCAGAGAGATTCCTTCTAAAGGGCTTATGCACCATAAATTCTGTGTTTTGGATTCTGAAAAAGTAATCACGGGAAGTATGAACCCTACTGTAAATGGGGCAAAATTCAACGACAACAATCTGTTAGTGATCGAATCTGAGACCGTTGCTTACAGATATCTTTCAGAGTTTAAACAAATAAATGAAAGGAAGACAGAAGAGTACAGCAAAAGAAGAGTCGCACCTAGATACATCAATATTTCTGGAAGTTTAGTACAGTTACTATTCTGTCCTCAGGAGAGATGCGAACAAACTGTTCTCGGTGAGCTGGAAAAGGCGAAGCAATCAGTATACTTCATGACATTCAGTTTCACTTCGGATGAGATTGGAACTACTCTACTTGAATTATCGGAATCTGGAATTCATGTCGAAGGTGTTTTCGAGTCTAGAATGAACCCTGAACACTCAGAGTTTGGAAAACTTGAACGATTCTCAGTGAAAGATGGGAATCCGAAAACCATGCACCACAAAGTTTTCATAATTGATAACAGAACAGTAATCACAGGAAGCTACAACCCGACATGGTCGGCCACAACAAGAAACGACGAAAACATGTTGATTATTGATGATTATTTGTTAGCCGAAAAGTACGTTGAGGAGTATTTAAGGGTTAAATCTGAATCATAATCTTTTTAGGCTAAACCCGCATCCCGATTTCTAGTATGGTAAAACTACGTAATACAGTCCTGGCTGTCGGTTTGGCAGCTTTGGTTTCGGCACCAGTATTTGCGGGGGATGAGACACAGGTGTGTACAAGCAGTGTTCTGCCTCCAGGGGTTAAGCCTTTGGGTGATAATTCACCCGTAATCTGTGAGGAAGATGCCAGAAAGAGCGAACCCTACTCAGTGCCTGAGCCGTCTTCCTGTAATGGTCAGCTTGGTTTTTACAGACAGGCAAGGATTGTGGATGAGGGAATAACTGGGGCAGGACAGCATTTCAGAGTTCATCTTGATTGTAAGGAAGAGCCTGCAGCATGGACTTTTTTAACATTCTATGATGGTATAACAGGATATCCCCTGGGCACGATGGGTACAAATGGAGATAGCGCAGGTTTCACTGTAGTTCCTACTAACACCCTGGATGCTATGATTGTTGTAACAGCTTACGATTACTTCGACCCTGTGACAGGGACTTATGGTAACATGCTTGGTCAGGACTCGCTGGAGAGATTCAGAAACCTGTACAACCTTCCAGCAGCACAGGATACCGACGGAGGAGATTTTCCGCACATTCCTGGATGGACGCATCTTGAAGACTGGATGGGTGTCGAGGATTGGCCTGACTTCGCAGAACATGACGACCCTTCATTTACTCACATGGCTGAGATGTACCTAGTGGGTGCAGGTCACATAATGGACAGAACATATTGTGACGCGGTGTTTGTTAACGGTCTTCCCTACACAGGTTCGGGTGAAAACTACCCTGCTGTTTGTTCAACAATATTCGTGGATGGGTTTGAATCTGGCGACACTGGTGCTTGGGACTGATTTTTTTGTCGTCGAGAGGCCGAAAAGGTTAAATGTGGCCTTTCTTTACATTTATTGATTGTCACTACTTCTTAGTAACATTTTTATACTCTGATGTCTTAATTATATTGGACAAACCGGAGGTGTGCGCTTGGCCCATATGAGACAGACTGCAATAGATAGGAATATGGCAATATTGTTGACTGACAGACCCTTTGATGGTATTATTGACTATGATACTGTCGAGACCCTGGCATCTGAACGAGCATTCAGTGCCAGATCATATGTTGTAAGAGACTTTGGAGGTATTAGATACAAATTAAGGCAGTGTAAAAACTTGGATGAGGCTATCGGTATTGAATCTCTTGTTGGGATGGCGAGTGAGATGTTCCCTGCCCTGATAGGACGCGATGATTTTTATCTATTGTTCGAGTTCTTGGAAGGTTGGAAGGAGATAGACGGAGACGCTTCTCTTGGTGATCTTGAAAAGGTTGGATACTTGATAGGCCACCTTAACGCTCTGAATGTTAGAGTGGAACACTGCCCAGACAGATTTTTCTATACAAAACTAGGACGGTGTGTAGAACGAGAGGTAATAAGCGAAGAGGATTTCAAACAGATAAACCATGAGTTTTCCCGACTAAGGTCTATGTACGATATATCTTCGATAAAGGACTTTAGCGACTCAAGTACGGGGAACTTTATGACTGATGGGAACCGTGTTCTGTGCGTAGATGAAGAGGCGGTCACAGGAAGACTTCCAGGGTTTGGATTGGTGGCGACATCAGAGTGGTGCAAATCTCAAGAACAATGGGATGCAATATTCAAAGGGTACTCGGAAAGTATTGGTGCAAAGTTGAGTCAGGAGTACATGAAAATGTTGCAGATGGTGTTCTTAATCCACAAAATCGAACACAGGTCGAAGGT
>CAZPUM010000031.1:0-12042 GCA_964589765.1 uncultured Methanosarcinales archaeon | reverse complement strand
ACCGGTACAGTTAACAGATATTTCACAGGACCAATTAAGACTATCGAGTACTACTCGGATGAAACTGTTAAGAATCCGAAAATCAGCCTGAAGACACTTGCAATCAGCGATGTTGATGGAAAGATGTTCAAGAAACTCCCATTAGCATTCGCGTATTTTGAGATTAATGATGCAAGTTTAGATAGTGGTAAACTTGAAGCTACCATCGAATGGGAAGTTTTGAAGAGTTGGCTTGAGGAACATGATATAGACCCATACAATCTAGTTCTTAAGAGATGGTACCAGGACAAATGGGTTGACCTTGAGACTGAAGTTATAGGAGAGGGTCCTTCCACTTTCAAGTTTAGAAGTTACACGCCCGGTTTCAGCTTTTTCGCGATAGGAATCAAAACTGTAGACATAGAGGTGGTTCCTGAAGTTTTGCCTGATATTGAACCTGGAGAACCTGGAGAAACACCTGAAGCAGAAGATGTTCAAGACACACCAACCAGACCAAAAGAACCTGTTGTTGTTGACGAAGGGTACAGATTCAAGGGCTGGTTTGTATCTCTGGTTGCTCTTGTGGTACTAGGTTTGGTTATCTTTGCCTATACAAGATGGGACAGAGAGCGTCACTATTGATTTTTTAAAAATTTATACCGACAGACAGAGACCATTCTCTTCCAGGTTTCCATCTATGGTATATCTCTCCACCTTGAGTGAAAACCCAAGGCTCATCAGTCAAGTTTTGACCTGAAAATTTCAGATTCCAGTCACGATTCAAGAATCTTAAACCCTGGGAGTAAGACACTCCAAGAGTACTTCTTGGAATCTTTATTACATCAGGCAGACCATATGTACCCGCATATGCTATCTGTTCTCCGACATAGTTATAGAGCAACCTAATGTTTGAACTTGTTTTAGGGTTTTCCCATTCAAGAATAAGATTTCCTATACTATCGGGCTGGCCTACAAGTGGTCTTTTATCATTGGTTTGTGGGTTGTCTTTAGGAAGTTCTATTTCAGAATTGATGTAAGAGTAGTTAGCTATGATTCCAAAATTTGAAAAGTACTTTCTTGCTTCTAACTCAATCCCTCTATTATAAGCAGAGTTCGCATTCTGAGGTGTTATTACTGTTGAAATTGATGAAAGAAAAACAGGCTCTATTGGCCTCTCAAAATTCTTGTAGAATAAACTGGCTGAAATTACCTCGTTAGGTCTTGGGAACCACTCCCATCTTAAATCGTAACTGCGAATATCTGTATCTTCAAGGTCGGGGTTGCCAGATATTTCATATCCTCCAGTAACAGCAGTAAATCTGAAAGGTGCAAGTTCTCTAAACTCAGGTCTACTTACTGTTTGGCTTGCACTTAACCTTAGGTTTTGGTTGTCCCTAAGATAATAAATAAAACTTAATGAAGGTAGAATATCTGAGCCTTCCAACATTCTTTCAACAGGATCTCTATCAGGATTCTGTCGGTCTAGTGTTCTAAGATATATTGATGATTCCTCAAACCTGGCACCAGTAATAACTCTGAATTTATTGAAAGTCCAGTCCACCAGGCCGTAAAAAGCATTAACATCCTGAGTTGCAAAGTACGTGTCTGTAGCACGAGTTATCTCTTCTATTTCAAATCCGTTAGACCTTATGTTTTCAGCAGTAAATAATAGTTCAGGAGGCAATGTTGTATCTATTCCTACAGTTCCTCTTGGCTTAAACCTTACTCTTCTACCTAAAAAATCTCTCTCAGTCTGCGTGTTGGCAACTCCAAACTTAACGTTTCCAAATGTGTTTTTAACAGTAAAAAATGTTGTCCAGTCTAAAGCGTAATCATCCGTTTTGTCGTTTAAATCATTTGTAAAAACAAATCCACTCTGACCATTATCTGTGTAGTAATACTGACCATCCGAACCTTCTTCGTAATTAGTCATACGGATATCTTGATATGTAACCGCTTCAGAGTTAGCAGCTCTCCATTCAATAAGACTTCCTAAAGGTCCTAATGAAGGAAAAAAGTGTTCACCCTTAAGTTGAAGGGATACAATATCCTGAACTTTGTAATCAGCCCTGAAATCCCTCATGTTGTGTCCATAATCATCAAAATATCCTTCTTGTAGTCTTGTTTCAGATTTCGCAAGATTTGTTTGTAATGTGTTAAATTTTAATTCGTGGTTCTGGTTGAATTTATATGAAAAGTTTGCAACAAGTGATTTTTTCAATTGTTCTGTGTTGTATATTAATTCGTAAGAGTCTCTTTGAAGTATGTTGTTAGGCACCAGCTCAGAATACCTGAAAAAGTTTCTTTCTTCATCAACTTCAGAAAAGTTATGGTCGTACACTCCTGACAGCACAAGACCAAAATTCCCAAAACTGTTGCCATAAGATATATTGAAACCATGTCCTGGAGGGGCTGATTTGTTACCTGTAACAAAAGGCCCGGCCGTACGGCCGGTTGTGGCTCTCCAGGAACCGATTAGCATCTCTCCAATCTCCTCAAGTTCTGAAGGGGTGTAACCTATGCCTGTTATTGGACTGATTCTTACAAGCTTATCATCAGGGAATCCTGGTGGAAGAGCCTGACCCCCACTTCCCCAGAACCCAAGGCCACCCATATAATACCCAAAATCATCCCCCGTAATGTTACTGTTGTACTTGGTTTTTATACCCACAGAAAAGGTCTGGGTTTCAGGAAAATCCAATGTTTCAAGCTCGACAAGTCCTGCAACAAAATCCCCTGATTTGTCTGGAGAATATGTTTTTGAAACAGATATTTTTTGTAATAAACCGGATGGAAATAGGTCAAATGGAACAACTTTTTTGTCAAACTCGGTTGTGGGAATTTTTGAACCATTTAGACTAGTATTTGAAAATCTGTCACCAAGACCCCTTACAAAAACATATTTGTCACCAAGAACTGATATTCCTGTTATTCTTTTTGCGGCTTCAGCAGCATTACCCCCCGCATTTTTTCCCATCTCTTCATTGGAAATCAAGTCTGAAATCTCGGATGCCTGTTTTCTTTGCATCAATAGAGCCTCTTCTGGAGAATCAATCTTTCCTTTAACTGTTACTTCTCCAGAAAAAGTGTTGTCTCCTGAGATTGCTTTAAGGTATTCATCCAGCTCTTCAGGAGTCATTTGCGAAGGGTCTTTCTGAAGAATTTCTTCGTTAACCTCTGGCGTAGGTTGGTCAGCCATTACTGTATTAGCACCAAAAAATATGGTTCCAGACAGCGCTATAGCACCTATAGACTTTGAATAACGTCTAATATACTCACCTCTCTAAGGTACTCTGGCTATATAATCTAAATTGATGTGCTATATAGTATAAATAGTGCTATTTACAGAAACGGCCGACTCTTTAATAGAAAGCAAAAAAAGGAACAGATACAGTAATCATAACCAAGGAGGGCAATCATCTTGTCCAAAGGCTTCACAAACACCCGCACAGTAAGGATCGCATCTTTCATCGCTTACAAAAATACAAATTTTTTCATCACATGTGCAAGGAGACCTATCAACATTGCCTTTTGGGCCATACCTTGTTGATGCTAACAATAATGCATTTCCAACAACTGCTTGTGTCACAACACTATCCAAACTATAATCTGGTCTATCCATTTTTTACCCCTCCCTCTAATAATTCTTGAAGATTATTTATACCTATCGTATGATTGACTTCACAGCGCGGACCCCCGGCTTTCATAAAATCTCCGAATTCAAGTGCTGACTTCGCCGGGCAATCGCCCGCACAAGAATACTGTAAAAAACAATCCTTACAGTATTCAAGATTATCAACATTGCGATATGCCAATCGCTCTATTTTCTCGTCGAAGAATACAAACCCATCTTTTTCGAACTTTCCGATAAAGAAATCTTTTGAACGTGGATCACTCTGCCTGCAAACTTCAAAGCAGGTTGTCACATCACCTTCAGGCGTCACAACAAAGTTTCGACCTAAAGCTCCGCAATATGTATCTAATAATGAATCAACACGCCCGCCTGAACAATAAATGTTCTTTCCTTGACTACGCGCCACCTCTTGCGTCTTAATAAATTCAGCAAGAAACACATGTGGCGCGGGGGCGGATTTAGCAAGTACATCATTTGGACCAGTAACGGTTTGGCATCTGCCACACTCATAAAGTGGCTCGAAATGAAACGAAGATGTGGATGAGATTTTTGAAAAGAATTCGAATATCTCAGTCATCCTCATCACACCATACTCTGAAATTGTTGCTCTGATGTTGTACTCTTTACCAGAACGCTCCAATTCCTCAACAGTTCGTAAAACTGAAGGAAATGAAGGACTATTATTTTTCGCAGGCCTTTGGGAATTCTGAATATCTTCAGGTCCATCTAATGAAACTTGTATCCTGTCAAAATTATTCATGGCCCATGAAAGGTTTTTCTTTGAGAGTAAACCATTCGTAGAGACACTTGTACGCAGTTCAAGATCGTGTTCTGAAGCTAGTGAACGCGCATAAGATAGAACCTCCTTTACAAGGGGCAGGGTTCTAGGCAAGAGCGGTTCGCCACCTCCATGAAACCCAACTCTAATTCTTCTTTTTCCTTTTTCAGGTATCGGGGTTTGAAGTGCGCTATGAACAATAAAATCAACAGCACCGAGAGCAACCTCTGGTTTTATGTCTGTTGGAGACCAACCTCCTTTTGAATAACAGTAAGTACATCTAAGATTACAATCTGTTGATTGAAATATTGTAACTGAAGTTGATTTGAAAGGCAGTGTTAAATTTCGTGCTTTAGGCAATGTTTCTTCGCCAAACATCACCAATTCTTTTTCTTGAAGTGCTGATAATATCGACTTAGAATCATTTTTTTGAGAAATCTTTCCAGTTCTTTTTATTTCTTGTAATAAAGCAACAACACCGCCGTTCACGCGCATAACCGAACCCTTGGGAGGAGCAAAGAGAATATATGTTCCTTGATCTTCGGGTATGACAAACAATTTCTTAGTCAGAAACAAGCTCTTGCCATTGTCGGATGAACTCTTCAAGGTAAATAATGGTAGTGAACAGGAAATTATAAATTTATTGTAAGTAACTACTAAATAGTTAATAAACCTGTTTCTGATTCAAAGGTTCTGATATCCCTCGGGCCGGATTTGAACCAGCAACCTCACGGGCTACAGCCATGCGCTCTGCCGTTGAGCTACCGAGGGCTAGACCAAAGGGACTCTAGACTGTATATAAAGGTTACTCAATACTCCTCGAGAAGTTTTCCATAAAGGTCAAGTATTGTATTATGCCTCTCAGTATCAAAGCCGTTAAGCTCATCCTCAATCTGTACATTAACCAGGCTTTCAGCCATTAAACGAAGTACAGGTTCAAATAGAGGGTCTTCAGAGGTCATTGGCAAGAGAATCTCTTCGTGTATTCTTGCGAGGTCTCGAAACCTGGGAATGCGTCCATCGAGGTAGAATTGTGTTTGTGAAAGTTTAGCAACTATTTCAGCCCATTTGTCAGCGTACATTCGAGATAGGTGTTCAATGACCTCAAACTGCATCTCTCGAGGGTCATAATCCAAAACAAGTTCTCCTGCATAATCACAAAACTCAGGTGATTTTCCTTCATCAGCAAGTTTTTGCTCGAGATCACGTTTTCTCTGAAACCTTTTGAACGTATCGTACTCCACTAAGCCCATATCACAGGGGAAATAAAAACAGGTCTTAATTGTTGCGGAATTTCTCAACAATCTCTATGTTGTTGGAATAGACCACCTTATCTTTACCGCCCGCCGAGAACCTGACCTTACAGTTTGGCAGAGACATTCTACCTATAATCTTAAGCTTGCTTTTGGCTTTGTAGGTTAGCACTCTCTCTTCATAAGGCTCTAGAACGTCCAAGTGCCATTTCAACAGTGTTCCTGATTTCTCAGAAACAGCAATTTTGCTCGGCGTGATACTTCCAGGTGCTTCTGCCTTAACAACATCGGCAAGGCTTGGCAATCTGTCAGTAACCTGTAAATCACGAATTAGCCTGCTACTCCTGTTTTTTAAGAAAATCCTAACTTTGATAGTGCTAACACCATCTCCTTTCTTAACAATACCTACAGCTTCTTTCATGACCGCAACAGGACTTCTAAGAACAAAGTATGCTATAAGTCCTGCAAGGATAACTAGCAAAAGTAGAACTATAATTCTATAGTTCTCAACATATTTGAACTCCTCTGTTGCGTTCGGCTCGAGAGGAATCCTCCAGACAATAACTGTTTCGCCACCAATCTTTGTTCGCTCATATGGTTGGTCGGAGTTTACAAAAAAACTTTTTATGAAGCTTGTAGGAACAGAAACAACAGCAGTGTTCTCAACATTACCTTCATTTTTTACTATAACAAGTTTTTCAGTTTTAAAGAAGAAAGAGCTCTCTGAGACGTCCTCCACAATTTCAGAATACTCAATTATTTTGTAATTTTTGGTGAGCTGGTTAATCAATTCCCCTTCAAAAAACAGTTTTGCAACTACCTCTGATTCACCAGGTGCTGTAAGAGGATCAACTATAACCCTATCCAAATCACGGGTTTTATCAGACATAGGAGAGAGGTCAATGTTGGCACTTGCCATAAAGTGATCACTGCTGACCTCAACGGTAAGATTCTCAATATCTCTCTGGTTTCTATTTCTCAGTTCGATTCTGATGGGTATTGAATCTCGAGGGTCCACTTCATACTTCATAGATATATCCAATGATACAGTGGCAGCGTACTCCCTTGAGGGAATATTCTCGTTTCTGAGATTAACGACAAAGTTCCTAACCATCGGCAAGTCATCAGAACCAAACTCTTTCACAGTTATTGGAACTCCCTGCGTGCCATATCCGGCATCAGATGTTGGTCGGATAGTGACAAGAACCTTGTCTTCACCCATCGCAGGAACAAAAAGTCTTAGTGGTACAGTTTTCACAATCCACGAAGGGTCTAATGTGTAAATCTGATATTTGCTGTCTTCCTGACCGAAGTTTTTAATCGTAACTTCGTAAACAGCAGACTCGTTTCTGTATATACTGTCGTCCACTGCCTGAATGTTTAAACTGTAGCTCGCAAATGCCGGTTGCGCAAAAAATGCCAATAGGATTAGAATGAGCATCCACCTATTCTGCACCCATGCCACGGTAATAACCGAGCAAATAGGCTATTTAAACATTGTGGTCGGGAAAAAAGTTACACCATTTAGATATGGATACCGTAGTTGCAGGTTGGGTTCATATGTTGGCTGACATCCCAGTCCTTGAGGAAGTTTTCCCAGGTCTCAACTCTCCTGAACATGTACCAAGGGTCATGAATATGTAAAATGTTATCTTCATACCCCCTAATAACAATAAAATGTGCATAGTTAGGATGCGATCCATCATCAGTACTTACCCGCGCCATAATAGGGTTATTATTATCAAGTAACTCTAAGATATCTTGTGCGCTCATGTTTGTGGTTCCTGAGATGTGTTCCATATAAAGGGACATCACTTCTTTCAGATGAAAGAATTTTAGACCTGGATCTTCTCGAGTCTTATCTGTCAGATCATAACCAAAACGCTCATGTACATCTTTGCCAATCTGTTCTTGACCAACATCTATGCCATAGAATTTGAAAAACATCTCCGCACTCGCAGGCCCACAGTGATAGCTACTGCATTGACGCACATAGGGCACATCCAAGATAACTGACATCCTGTTAGGGTTCAATATACAGATAAAAACCTATCCTTTATTAATCAAAAAAAAGGGAGGAGATCAAGCACTACTTATAGCTCAGAATGTCTGCTACTGGGACACTACTATTGTATAACCTCATGTTACCAAATCCATTTCCAAATATTTAAGAATATCCCCGCAGGTTTTTATAGCTATTTTCAATATTACTGTGACATCTCACATACGGGACTGGGAGGATTCGAACCCCCGATCACACCCACCCCAAGGGTGTATCATACCAAGCTAGACCACAGCCCCAATAATTCTCGAGAATCTTGATTTTATTTATAAGGGTTCCGTGTTATAATGCCACTTTCAAACTTCGATAACAGAACCAGAGTTTGTTTTAACTATCCTGATTATCCTGTCAACAAACCCTTCTAACTGTTGTTCGTGACTTACTAGTATGACTTGTTCCATCGCAAGCTCCTGAAGAACATCACGCATCCTGCTTAGTTGTTCACTACTAAACCCATCAGTTGGTTCATCAAGCATTACTATTCCTGTAGTGCCAAGGTGAGGTAACAAAGTATGGATTGTGTGGACCAAAGCAAGCCTGTAAGCAAGAGAGACACTGGTTCTCTCCCCTCCTGAAAGGTAAGAAACATCTGTATCAAACCCGTTTTGTTCAAGTACGGGCGTAAAATTCGAGTCAAGTCTAGCCATCAAAGAATCATCCTCGATCAGTTTTGAGAACCAGTCTCTGAATGCAGCATCGAAGGAGCCATGTATACTTCTAAGAACATGCTGTTCTATTGTTGTCGCCAATGGAGTAAACCTGTCAAGCAACCAGTCACGCATATTTGATGCTGTTGCCTGTTGGTCTTTTCGTGATTTTAGCTCAAGAATGGTTTTTTCATGTTCCTCCTTTAATGATTCCATCTGTTTTATTTTTTCTTCAAGTACTGACAACTCTTTCTCTATCGAAACAGTCTCTCTCTGTCTATCAGAAATCACTGTTTTCTGCTCTCTAATTCTGTGTTGAACCAGCTCGTACTCCTCCTGAACTTTTGAATCATCTTTTTCAGGAGGCATTTTTTCAAGAACAGCCTCTTTTTCTTTTATAACATCCAGTATCTCTTTGAAATCTGAAAGATGACCTTCGAGAGTTTTTGTCTGGAACTCCAATCTATCATTTATCGATTTCAACTGCTGAACATGTTCCATGGCACCGCTTAATTTTTCTGCAGTTTCTTTGGAAATTGCTATTGTAGAATCAAGCTTCGCAAGTTTTCTTTCAGCTGCCTTGTACTTGGCATCATTTTCCACCGAGATTTTATCCAGGTGTTCTCCGGTCACTTGCTGAAAGCAGGTTGGACAGGTTGCGCCTGCACCTACAGCGGGTTTATGCCCGCACTGTTCCTTAATCGATAAAAGTTTTCCCCTCTCAGTTTGTGACATTTCTATTGTTTTTCTGTATTCTTGTAGTCTCTCGGTTATATCTTCTGCAGGGATAGATATTAACTGCTCAAGCTCAGCTTTTTTCTTTATTAGACTATCAATGGTTTCTTTAGAGGCATTAACTCGTTTCTCTCTTTGCTCCCTCATTTGATTCAGTCGAGAAATCTCTTCAGATAGCATCTTGCTGTCCCTTTTTCGGATGGCACTTATTTGAAGTTCTTGTTGTAGTTCTGCAAGCCTTTTTTCAGAAACTATCAGGTTCTTTTCAGCTTCGACAACCTGTTTTTCAGAAGTAATTTTTCTCTCTTTGAGCTCTTTTAATCTGTTTTCCAGAGATTCTGTATCTGAAATCTTTTCACCCAACTCATCAAGTTTTTTAGACAAAATAACAACAACTTCCTGATGAGCTTGTTCTTTTGATTTTAGACTTCTGGCAGTATATTGAGCGTTTTCTCTAACTGTTTTGTACATATCCACGCCAAATATCCGTCGAATAGTCTCTATTCTTTCATCGACGGGTTGTGTTAGAATAGCTTTCATCTCCTCTTGAGGAGTGTATACAGTAAATCTGTAAAGGAGGTTTTTCTGTTTAGTTAAGAACTGTAGAGGATAACCCATGATCTCGAAAACTTTTGCCCTGAGTTCGCTGGCGGTCAGAGTAGAACGAGAACCATTCTCTTCCAACCATCCTACATCTTGTTGAATTGTATCTTTGGTTCTTTTCAGAGTCCGACAAATTGAATACTGTACCCCTTCTACAACAAAGTGAAGAACTACACTTCCTGAATCAGCGCCATGCCTCAGAAGTGCAGGCCCTGTGAGTTCTCCTCTTGATAGACCGAAAAGTGCGAATTCAATCGATAAAAGTATTGTACTCTTTCCACTACCTGTGTCTCCTGATAACAGAGTAATTCCTCTAGAAAAGGATATTTCCGCCTCGTGATAAGAACGAATGTTCTCTACCTTGATACCCACCAACCGCATAAAATGAGAACCAAGGCATTGCTTATATCCATTTCGGCCTATGTCCTGACAAAAATACCTGGACCGAATACCAAAAGGGCATATATTGTTGCCATAACAACAAGAACTCCCGCAGACATACCTATAATAGCGCGGATATTGCCTCCGTACTCCTTAGGCTTTTTGTGCGCTTTAATCAACGCTATAACCCCAAATACTATGCTTAAGGGCGCGAGTAAAAAGTTTAACAGAGGAACCCAAACAAGAGCTCCGCAGATTATTGATGCATTTGCGTACGAATTGTTTAGTTTAGACATCATTTCCCTCCTTTTTCACCAGGAACCACTGCATTTCTCCTCCTGAAAGAACTTTGTAAACCCCTTTGTTAACATAATATGTTACGATTAATCCTATAGTAAATGTGCTTACTAGAAGTCTGGGTAAATCGCCCCACCTCTTATCAAGCACCATACCTAGAGCAAAAGTAACCAAAAGACCTGAAGTAAACGCGATATTCCTTATTGTTTCAAAGAAAAACAGACCAAAATCGAATGGTCCTGGAGGGTGTGTAAAGAAACTTAGTATTCCTGTAGAGAATAATAACAACAACAGAGTTGTTAGCATATACCCTGCAGCAATCCAGAATACGTTAGTTTTCAGTCGGTTACTGACCTTTGCCTTAGTGATATCCCAGAAGTGCTCTTGGATACTTCCGATAACACCATACGCCCATCTCATCTGTTGTTTGTATAGGTCAACAGGTCTTGATGGAACCTCCATCCCACATGTTAAATCGTGAAGGTACTCAACTCTAAGACCATTCTTGTATAGTCTCATTGAGTACTCAATATCCTCTGTAAGACAGCCATGTTTCCATTCACCATGTTTTTTCAGAACGGATGTTCTGACGGCTTCTGCGCTACCGCAGAAACATACTGAGTTGCTGAACTTATTCATGAATGGAAGAAATATGTGGTGGAAACTGGCAGTTATTGCGAAACCCATGGCGGTTGTGAAATTTTTCTTCTTGTTGACAGGTAGCCATCTGGCTTGAGAGGCAGCAAGAGTTTTGTCATGAATGAACGGAGAAACAAGCCTTTTCAAGAAATCTTTTTCAGGAAGGAAATCACTGTCAAAAATTACGATAATTTCGCCCTTGGTATATTTCAGCATGTTGTTCAGGTTTCCTGGTTTAAAGCCCGAATTCACTTTTCGGCCTATCACCTGTACTCGAGCGTGTTTTGACGCAAAAGCTCTGAGCTTCCTGCTAATCTCCTTGTTATTACTATCATCACCAATAAGAATCTGAATCTTTTCTTTTGGATAATCGAAATTAAGACATCTTTCAGCACAGTTCAGGGCAGCGAGCTCATTTCTGGTAGGAATCTGTATGGTTACTGTCGGGGCTTTACTCCTGACAAACAGGAACTTTTTCTGTTTGTACCTGTAGAAAAATGAGAATATGGCCACCAAGAAAAATACGATAGCAAGAGCGGATGTTAACACAAGAAAAACCTTGAAAATTGAATCAAAAACTATGTGTAAACCGTCAAGAATAGCGTTAGTGTTGCTAACGTACCAGGACATTCCGTCTCTGGCCATATCGGCGTACCAAATCAGTATATCTTGTAATCCCACGTTTTCACTTCACGAAATGTCCATTTTTGCCTGTAAATGCTTGGAATACACTTGTTGCAACTATCAGATTTAACAATATTGTGTATGGAAAAAACAAAAATAAGCCTAATGCGTTTCTCCAAAGCGTTTTGTCTTTGAAAAAAACAAATGCTCCAATTATCATTCCCGCAGTCATTAACCCTGAGAGAACCCCAAAGATATTCATATAGTTTAGACCCCATACTGGAATCATATAGATCACATAAACGGGTCCGACTAATGTAAACCATCTAAACAGGTAAATCCCTACATCATATGTTCCTGTAGTAGGAAGCCAGTAGTTTATCTGGTATAATATTATTGGCAAGCTTAAG
>CAZPUM010000030.1:5575-12617 GCA_964589765.1 uncultured Methanosarcinales archaeon | reverse complement strand
AGCTTATTCAGAAAGGGCTCATCTCCTACACCATTGAGCGTGGCAAGCGCACCTATCAATGCGCCCCCCCGAGCAGGCTTCAAGAACTGATTCAGAAGAACAAACAAGAACTGGCCGCGCTAGAAAGCTCCATCCCTCAGATAGAAGAGAAATATGCTTCCAGCAAACCGCAAATCAGCTCGGAGATTTTCAGAGGCAAAGACGGCATAAAAGCGATATTCGAAGACATGCTCAAACACAAGGACATCTACGCCATCGGCGGCGGCTTCTTCATCGTCAAAGAACTACCCCATTACTGGCCACAATACAACAAAAGAAGAATCAAGGCGAAAAGCCGATGGCACAACCTTGTGAGAAACGAGCTCAAAGAGAAGCGCATCACGAAGACCGCGCTCGTCAACATCAAAATCTTGCCGAGAGAGTTCAGCGGCAACCCCGCAGTCATCATCATCTACGACAACAAGGTCGTCAATCTCTCATGGGGGGAGGAATGGTTCGGATTCATGATAGAGAACAAAGAGATCGCTGAGAACTACAAGAAATATCACGAATATTTATGGAAGAACATAGCCAAAGCCCCTCGAAGTACTTCTCGTTAGCTCGCTGCGCTCGCCTGTACTCCAAATTTACTCCTTCGCTACGCTCAGGGCCTCCCTATCGGTCGGCGCTTTTAACAGGACTTTAAACGGGATTTTCTGCGGAAAATCCCCCACTCCTCGCGCTGCGCGGAGTGCGTTAAAGTCCGGTGTTAAACGAAATTGAGAAAAAGTCCTAAAAACTAGAAAAGACAGGAAGAAAAACAAAACATTTAAATAGCAAATCTTACTTTTCTTACAAATAAGAAAGGTGATTTAAATGCCACTAATGGAAATCAAAACCGCAACAATAACTGAAAAAGGACAGATTGTTATTCCCAGACACATTAGAAACACAAAAGGATTTAGTGTCGGATCTAAAATTGCTATACTCTCATTCAAGGACCACGTTGAATTAAGATCCATTAATCAAATAAGTGAAAAAATTTCGACTGCAATAGCAAGCGAAAAATCTCTTGCAAAAGATTGGAATAGCAAAGAGGATGAAGAAGCATGGAAGAATTTGTAAAAGGAGATGTTGTTGTTTTACCTTTTCCTTTCTCAGACTTAAGTAAATCTAAAAAGAGACCTGCTTTAGTTGTTGCTAGTTTACAAGGAGACGATATTATTCTTTGTCAAATAACTTCTGAAAAAAGAATTGATGATTACTCCATTGTTCTTTCAAATAGTGATTTTAAAACTGGAACTTTGAATCTTACAAGTATGATAAGACCAAATAGAATATTCACTGCGGATAAATCAATTATTCTATATAAAATAGGTTCAATAAAAGAACCTAAAATAAAAGAGACTGAAAAAGAAATCACAAAAATATTTACTAAATGATTTTTCTTCCGGTCTTAAAACATGCCATTGATGTGTCGCATTCGCTCCTTAAAAACGAACTTTTTCTCAACTCTTTCTTCGAAAGGTGCTTCGCACTCGTATAACAGCGACTAGAACTTCACTCCTTGCAGTCGTTACGCCCTTCGGGGAAATGCCTTCGGCACTTCTTCTACCCGCGGTGTTAAGCGACATTTTTAATTTGGGCCAGGTGAACAAACTTTTATTAACCAACAAATATTTCTAAATTATATGATTGAAGAAAAATTAACACACGATCAAGTTAATCAACCAGGGTTAGAAGATAAAATATTTTTTTATCCAAAGGAATTTTATGTTTTTGATAATTTTACTGCTTTCCAAGTAGAATACGACGGAATTCTTTTTCCAACTTCTGAACACGCATATCAGGCAACTAAGTTCAAAAAAACAAGTTCTGAAACTTATGAATTAGTTATGAATGCTAGGTCTGCTCATGATGCACAAAGAATCGCTAACGAAAATAGAGATAAAGCGGATCCGGAATGGGATAATTATAAAATATCTGTAATGAAAGATATTTTAAGGAATAAAGTTGAACAACATCCTTATGTTCTTAAGAAATTAATCCAATCAGGAGACCGAGAAATTATCGAAGATTCTTGGAGAGATTCAACTTGGGGTTGGGGAAAGAATAAAGATGGACAGAATCTCTTAGGAAAGCTTTGGATGGAATTAAGAGAAGAATATAGAAAATAAAATAATAACATAAAATTCTAACGCCCAAATTAAAAACGCTTCGGGGTCGCTGCGCTTTCAGAAAATCAAAGATTTTCTTCACCCTCGCTTAACAAGGATTTAGAGGTTCGATCCTTGGCTCGGCGCTCTCCCAAATTTTTTCCTGCTGAAAATTTAAATCTCTATAATTCCCTCAAAGAATCGCGCTAAAAAATAAATTTTTAAACTCATACTTTTAATGATTTAAAACATGATAGAGTATATTTTATTTGTTGTAGGAATAGCCTTACTGATCAAATCTGCAGATTATATTGTTGAAGGTTCTTCAATTTTAGCAAAAAAACTAGGAGTTTCAGCACTAGTCATAGGATTAACAATTGTTGCTTTTGGAACATCTTTACCTGAGTTAATAGTTAGTATTATTGCCACATTAAAAGGAAGTGGAGATATTGTTTTTGGAAATATAATCGGAAGCAACATGACAAATACACTTCTTATTTTAGGAGCTATGGCTTTATTTACCAGCCTAAAAGTTAAAAATTCTACAACTTGGAAAGAAATACCTTTTTCTTTTTTAGCGGTTTTAGTTTTATTTATATTTGCCATGGGTTCATTCTTAAACAAATCTGGCGGAGAATATCTTTCAAGAACAGATGGGATAATACTCATATTATTCTTTTCAATCTTTTTATATTATGTTTTTGAGATTGCTAAAAAAAATAAGGAAATAATAGTAGAAACTCAAGAAAATGACTTTAAAAAACTGTCCAACACCACACTTTTATTAATGATTGTTGGAGGATTAATAGGTCTTTTTTTAGGAGGTAAATGGACTGTTGATGGAGCCGTTGCTATTGCAAGCGCATTCGGGTTAAGTGAATTTCTTATTTCAGCAACGATAATTGCTATAGGAACTTCATTACCAGAATTAATAACCTCTATTGTTGCTGCATTAAAAAAAAATGTTGATTTGGCATTAGGAAATATTATTGGAAGCAATATCTTCAACATATTTTGGGTGTTGGGTCTAACTGCTATTATTCAACCATTGAAATTTCCAGAATTCATAGCAATAGATTTAATCATATTATTATTTGCAACTTTCTTGTTATTCTTGTTTATGTTTACTAGTTGGAAGCATAGATTAGATAGATGGGAGGGAATAGTTTTTCTTTTGATTTATGCAAGTTATATAATCAATTTGATAATTAGAGGTTAATCAAAAAAAAACGCGCACACCCACCCAAGATAGGATATTTAAATTTTCATAGAAGAAAAAAACTTACGATCCTAGAGTTCTTCGGGTTTTTTAATCGCGAACATCCGCTTCACTTTCCGTTTCTAGACACACTCAATCTAAAAAAACGAAATTAAACCTCTTCATTCTTGTTTCTAATTAATTGCATTCGCTCTTTTAACAGAACGCAACTAACTTAAAAGGACTTAGTAGACAATCACATCTAATTATATCAAATTTTAGACACACCCTAGCAATAAGAATTATTTTTTTATTATCATTAAAGCTTCCTTAGCGCTTTTTTCTTTATCTTTTATTTCAAGCATTATATCAAAATCAGTACCTTTAGTTAAGTCAATATAATTTTTAAAATCATCAATATCAATATGTTCAATATGTTTGCCGATTTTTGATTTCGGTTCTTGAGAGCTGTAATCAGTCATTAATTTGCCATCTTTCTTTGTCCAAGTTGATTGGGCCAATTTGACAGCTTCGAAAAAGCTTTCTCCATTGTTGAGAATACTATGGTGAAAACTATCAAAGATTACTGGGATGTTTACCTTTTTTGATACGGTTAAGCAGTCTCTAAGCGAGAATAATCTTTCATCATTCTCAATAGCAAGTCTCTTTTTTATTAAATCTGGTAACTGCTTATAATTCTCTATAAACCTATTGATTGCGGATTCTTTATCTCCATAAACCCCGCCGACATGAATTTGTACTTTTGCTGAAGCATCTAACCCCATGGCGTCAAGAACTTCACAATGCCATTTAAGATCCGCAATACTTTTCTTCACTATTTCTTTATTTGGAGAATTAATAAGGACAAACTGGTCGGGGTGCATTGAAATTCTCATATCATGCTTTTTTATGTAACTTCCAATTTCTAGAAATTTTTTATTGAAATACTTTTTCCAGTTAAATTTACATATTGGATGAGAAGCAAAAGGAATTAAATCTGAACTTATCCTGAAAAAAAGAAATCCATTTTCGACATTGTATTCAAGAATCTTTTGCAGGCATTCAAGATTATTAGTAACTTTTGTGATTAAGTTATCATCTGAATAATTTTTTAATCTAAATGTAGAATTGGCAGTACAACCAATACTTCTATTAATACAGGGATAACCTATTTTCATGATGTAATAACAAATATACTGTGTATATAAGACTAGTGTAATATTATAATTAGACACTTTTTGAGCCTTTTGGCTTTAATGATATTAATCCCCACAGCCCTTCTGGGCACATAACAAGCATACGGTGTTAAAAGAAATTGAATTATAAAAAAAAGATTATTTGTTCTTGATGAGCAAGCAACCCCTTACCATATGAAACAACTTAATATTCCAATAAATGATACTGAAAAGTTTAATTCCCCCCTATTCCCAATAATTATTTTAACTGATACACATTTCCCTTATTCATGAAGAACTCAATAGTTGTAGGCGCACTAGCTTTCGCGGGTCTACTAGCATGCCCTGATAGACCTCCCGCACCAAATGTCTATAAAACATCTATTCAAGAAATCAAACCATACCTATCAGCTTTCCTTTGGATTGATGAGCAAGCAATTGAGAATGGCAACATCACACGCATCAATATTTGTCGGGGCAATAACGGCCTTGAGCACCTTACAGAAGACGGGATGAAAGAAGCAACAGCATTCACACTCCTGACAGGAACATTGCCTGAAATCACGCCCTTGCTAACCGAATATGTTAACCACGCCAACAATTCAGATTGCCAACCAGAGGATATTTATTGCACAAGAAGCTCATTTCATGAGATTCTGGACGACGAACGATTCAAAGAATTGCTCTGTAAAGCTGAGAACAAACATAATGATTATGTTACAGAACTCGTACAGATTGGTGTTCCAAGCAGCCCACCAAATCCGGAACTCCTCCACTCGATAAGAATATCAAGAATGATGACAAATAATGGTTATCAACAAGAACTACCAAAAGGCGCTTTTTTCCTTGGCGTCTGTGAATAACAGTTAACCCTTTTAGCAGAGATAACATATAAAAACAGGATAAGTCCATTAATAATGAGGTGAGTGGTTGGCTGAAGGCTTCTATGAAGAAATTAAAAAGGAAAAAGTACACAATATGCCTCTTGAAGAGCTATTTGGCATACTGGACACCAGCCATAACGGGCTTACACAACAACAAGTTAATGACAGAATCACAAGATACGGGAAAAACGTTATCACAGAGAAAAAGAAGACTCCTGCAATCATAAGATTCGGCAAACATCTTACTAACCCATTCGCAAGTTTACTGTGGATCGGGTCAATTCTAAGTTTTCTGGCAGAAAAATTTCACCCCGGCGAAGGAATGCTCTACATAGGAATCGCCCTTGTGGCAGTGGTCCTCATTAATGGAATTTTCACCTTCTGGCAGGAAGGCCGTGTTGAACAAGCCATGACCTCATTCAAAAAAATGCTCAGCAGAAAGGCCAGAGTGATGCGTGACGGAAGAGAACAAGAGATTGACGCCATAAATCTTGTTCCAGGTGACATCCTGATTCTTAGTGAAGGCGAAAAAATACCCGCAGATGCAAGACTGTTCGATTTAAGCGCATTAAAAGTTAATAACGCCTCCTTAACAGGAGAGAGCGAACCCCAGCTGAGATGTCTTGAACCAAGTTCAGACCACTACCTAGATAGTAGAAATCTGACTTTTTCAGGAACCCTTGTATCGGCAGGTAGTGGAAAGGCAGTGATATACGCTACAGGCGATAATACAGAGATTGGCCACATAGCACAGGTCACCATTAAAACAAAAACTGTCGACAGCCCCATGCAAAAGGAGATTAAACACTTTATTGATATAATATCAAAAATAGCCATTTCACTCGGCCTCATATTCTTCATTATCGGCTGGTTAATAGGCAATCCTTTCTGGGGTAATCTCATTTTCGCAATAGGAATAATAGTCGCTAACGTGCCTGAAGGGTTGCTTCCAACAGTGACTTTGGCTTTGAGTATCGCAAGTAGGAGAATGGCGAAAAAGAACGCGCTGATAAAAAGATTGGAAAGCGTTGAAACGCTTGGAAGTACCACAATTATCTGTACAGACAAGACAGGCACACTAACCATCAATAATATGCAGGTGACAAACCTGTTTCTGGCAGGCACAAATTACTCAACTAAAAATGTACAGGATATCGGCAAAATTCACAGGTTCTGGCTTGACCAAAATGATAAACAACCACACAATATAGATATCGAGAAGGCGGTTCATTGTGCAACACTCTGTAACAATGCAGTCCTTCATAGAGATGGCGAGGTTGAACTGATAGGCGACCCAACAGAGACTGCGCTACTTCTTTTTGCTGACCAGTACAAACCAGGACCTAATACTGACTGGCTTAAACAGTACTACCCAAGAACTTTGGAGATTCCTTTTGACAGCAAAACAAAAGAGATGATTACAGTTCATAGAAAAGATGAAGAAGAGACTGCTTTCCTTAAAGGCGCTCCAGAAGTCGTTCTGAAACAGTGTAAAAAGATACTTGTTAGAGGAAAGGTTGTTCAACTCACAGCCAAAGAACTAAAAAAATTAGAAAAACAGAACCAAACCTATGCACGCCAAGGAAAGAGAGTTCTTGCTTTAGCATACAAAACTATTCCTCGCGTAAAAGACACAGAGGCAGAGACAAA
>CAZPUM010000030.1:0-5565 GCA_964589765.1 uncultured Methanosarcinales archaeon | reverse complement strand
CATTTTCATTGGGCTAACCGCCATGTATGACCCCCCACGTGCTGAAGTAAAAGAAGCTGTGAAAAAATGCAGGGAAGCAGGCATAAAAATCATAGTTGTAAGCGGAGACCACCCATTAACTGTTGAAGCTATCTCTAGAGAAGTTGGACTAATCACTCAGGAAAAACCTTTGTTGATGACAGGAGAACAGCTTGAGAGACTTAGTCACACAGAATTAAAGGAAACCTTATCAGAACATCAAGAGATTGTACTCGCAAGAACAAGTCCACAGGATAAGTTGAGGATTGTTTCTGCATTACAAGAGATGGACGAAGTTGTAGCGGTAACTGGCGATGGAGTCAACGATGCACCCGCCTTAAAGAAAGCGGATATAGGCGTCGCAATGGGAATTGCCGGAACAGATGTTGCCAAAGAGGCAGCAGATATGGTTTTGATGGACGACAATTTCAGCACAATCGTTCATGCAATTGAAGAAGGCAGAGTGATTTACAGCAACATTAGGAAATTCATAGCTTACATTCTAACAAGTAACATACCAGAGATACTTCCATTTATCGCGTTTGTATTGCTGGGAATTCCTTTACCCCTAACTATTGTTTTGATATTGGCTATAGATTTAGGTACTGATTTAATTCCTGCTCTGGGCCTAGCAACCGAGACAGCAGAGTATGACGTGATGAAGCAGAAGCCCCGGTCAAGAAAAGAAAGGCTACTTTCAAGAAACATGTTAATTATGAGTTATGGAATCATAGGAATGATTCAGGCCGCAGCAGGTTTCACAGCATTTTTTTACGTATTGTTCAACGGAGGATGGACCTGGGGTCAGGAACTCGCATTCACAGACCCGCTTTATCAGACGGCAATAGGCGCTTTCTTTGTAAGCATAATTATCGCACAGATTGCAGATGTCTTAATATGTAGAACAAGAAAAGAGAGTGTTTTCTCAAAGGGACTGTTCACAAACAAATTAGTACTATTGGGCATAGCTTCAGAGTTATTGTTAGGCTGGATTGTTGTTAACACAAATATTGGAAACCTAATTTTTAACACAGCTCCTATCCCCGCAATAGTCTGGATTATTCCAATCCCCTTTGCCATATGGATATTCGTAGGCGATGAAATAAGAAAATGGCTTAGACGAAAAGGCAATCGCTTTGTTGAAGAGTGGCTTGTATGGTAGATTGCTCAAACCATGGATAAAAAAATACTTTTATAAAGTAAATATCAACAAGGATACTATGCCCTGGAAACTTAGTTATAACGAAGAGCTAGAAGTAGTAGAAACTGTGTTCACAGAACCTTTTACGCCCGAAGACATCAGTTTACAAGGTACTGAGGTTTTTGAACTCGCAAACGAAAAAGGAACAAACCTTTTCTTGGTTGATTTGTCAACTGTTCAAATCAATATACCCGAATCATTTGTGTATTACTTGCCGGACAGGTACAATGATGAGGGTGCTCCAGAAAACACCAAGATTGCTCTTCTCGAACCCAAAACAGGGGATAACCAAAAGATAATGGAATTCTACACAAAAGTTTGTGCTGACCACGGGTACCAAGCAAAGTTTTTTCCAACCCGTGAAGAGGCCATAAACTGGTTGAAAAATTAGTCAAATCTTTCTTTTTTAAAGCCTCTATGCCTGTGTTCACCACAAACTTTACAGTTTCCAGGAAATTTGAAATCTTTATCTATCTCTTCAACAGGCCTAACACGGATAACTTTTCCATACTCTCTGCTAAGAGCATAATGCATACCATCGATGTCCACAACGTATGGAGATATCTTGCTTTTGAAAAAAATCTCAATTTTGCGACCACAAGAGATACCCATATTATTCAAAGCGGTGCGATTTTTAAGACAATCATATATGTTAGTAACTACATAAGTCAGGCCTTTGTCCGCTTCTTCCAAGAAAATCTCAGGCATTAAATCTCACCCCTAAAAAAAATAAAAAAAAATTAATTGACAGCTTTGTCTAGAATTGAACGAAGCTCTTTTGCCTTGACAGTTGCCAGGTCAAGCATCTTTTCAACATCTTCAATTTTCAGAGTTCCTTCGCCACCTTTCTGCATGGCGCAGATGGTGCCGTCTTCCTCAGTTGTGACAGTCAAGCGACAGTCGGCAACATCCATCTCTTCATCAGTAGGGTCAACAAGCAATGTTTCACCTACCTTGACAACGGTTACCGGAATCGGAACAACACTGATAGGGAGTTTGTCCTTCGACTTTTCTCCTTTGTAGTCAGGCTTGTCATTAACAAGTTTTGGAACGAATGTTGATTTCAAAGCTGCTATTGCTGCGAGAGCACCCATATCAATAAGATTCCCATCTGCGTTAAGCGGATTCAAATCCACATTTACAAGCCATACCAGTTCACGCGGTCTGACGCAGAGATTCTTGACATCTATGGTCTTACTCTCTCTAATTCCCCTGTCTATGACACGAGAAAGCTCAATACTCTCAATAGATGGAGGTCCCGGTTCAAAACGCGGGTTGCTAATAGGAGACAGTTCTCCATTAACAATCAGGACTCCTTCTTCTGGCGTGTCAGGGTACGGTGTGCCCGTATTCATCTTCACGCCAGCAATAATCACTGTGTCTCCACACGTGACCTTTGCACTTCCCTCAGCGGTTGCTGAGACGTTGGTCTCGATTGAGAGAGGTCTGTACTCATCAGGCTTTCTGCCATCAAGTCTTACTCCTTTCTTCAGTGCCGAGATGATGTGTTCTTTTGCTGCAAAAGTGGCCATTTTATTCATCCTCCCATTGCTTGTATCTGTCGACAATAGCTTGTCTTTGTTTGTCGGCAATCTCGTTGTAAACAGGAATGGCCTCCTTGAGTCCTTTAATTAACTCATCCCTGGAGATCTTACCGTCCATCTGCAAAAGGGTCATCTCACCTGTTGATGGAATAACCGCAACAGGTACGTCAGCAACCTCTCCTTCTGGGTGTGCCTCCTCAGCGTAGTCCAGGTCAATAACTACCTTGTCATCAACCTTTCCAATGCTGACAGCAGCGACCATGTCCTTCATCTGAAGGCCTGCGTCAGCAAGCGCAATGCTTGCTGCACATATCGCTGCGCATCTGCTTCCCGCGTCTGTCTGCGGAAACTCGATGAACACATCTACAACCGCATTTGGGAACTCATCAAGGTTCAAAACAGGCATCAGTGCCTTTTCAATAACCAGGTTCAGCTCCTTGCTTCTTCTGCTAGGTCCCGGACGTACCCTGTCTCCTGCACCAGAAAAAGGCATCATGCTGTAGAAAATTCTAAGGATTCCTTTATTCGGATTCTGCATGAACTTTGGGTGTAGTTCTCTTGGACCGTAAACAGCTGCGTAGGCCTCTGTTTTTCCAATCTTGAAATAACCACTTCCGTCGGCGTTCTTGATAACACCTGCCTTCGTGGTTATTGGGCGGGTCTCCTTCCAGTCCCTTCCGTCGTATCTTTTTTCGTAAACCATTTTGTTCACCTGCCCTTACTAGGTCCTTTTGGACCTCCGGGTCTTGGTTTGAAACCGCCTTGTCTTGGAGGTCGCTTCTCTTCTTTCTGGTGCTCCTCTGGAGTATCCTCCTTTGGTTCAACCTTTTTGCCAGTGGCTTTCTCCAGATACTGCTTTACTTTCTCAGTTAGACCTGAAACATGTGCCATGTTTCCAATCATCTCTATACATCTGACAGCAAGAACCTCACCCTGAGGCTCACCACTTATCCAGACTATTCCGTTCTGGCCGACACTTACCTGACAGTCTGTTGCCTGCTTGATCATACTGACCATGCTACCCTTTCTGCCGATAACCCTTGGCACTTTGGCCGAGTTGATTCTGATGAACTGCCCGCCCCTTAGCTTTCTAAGGCCAGGACCTTTCATACTGATATCAATCAGGTTCTGTGTTGTAACTTGTGTAATCTTACACACAACATAGTCCCCTAGGTCAAAGTACTCAGTCAGGTCATCTCCTTTCCTGATAAAGTCGAATGTTGCATCCTTCAAAGGAAGCACTGCGGAGTATCCTCCGCCGATGTCAACGCGCCAGCCACTCATCAATATGTCAATTACCTTTCCAATTATGACGTCGTCCTTAATTGGGAGGTATGGACTGGCTAGCGGTGTGGTCTTGAGAACCTTTCCATCTGCATGTAGCAGACCGACCTGGTTCGCAAGAATTTTGTCGCCTAGTCTGTAAGTTCCTAGGCCTGGGAAATATTCCATTCCCTCCGCTATAACCTGACCTGGGGTCACGATGTCGCGGTCACTTACAAGTAGTTTGCTTTCGCTCATATATTCACCTATTCTGTCTTTTTTATTTCAATAGAACCATGAGAGTTCCTGTTTAATTCATCGATGAAGTCGTTCTGAAGTCCTGCAGGTATTTCCACAAGCGCCATCAGTGAACCGTCCCCAAGCCAATCTGTCTTCTTAATTTTTCCAAACTTCTCTAAATCGCCGTAAAGCTTCTGACCATATGGCGCAGGCATATGAACCTTAAGAGTTACAGTCTGTAGTTTGATTGGAAGAACCGGTTGAAGCGATTTCACAACTCCATCTACTTGGCTTTCAACATCTCTGTTAAAGTCCAACTTTACTTTGGCCTCATCCATTGCCAGTTCAATTCTCTTTCTTGGATGAGGGTTTCCTGTCTTTGGGTCAATGGCATACGCGCAAATCTGGTTGAGAAGCTTATTCATCTTCTCATCTCTAATCTGCTGTCTGTGCTCAGCTGAGAGTTGTAATTCTCCTTCAAGAATCAATCGCTTCGCAACTTCTAATTTGTCAGTTGTTGCGAAGACCTCTTCCAGTTCTGAGTCACTGATCATCTGACCCCTCTTCGCATCTGCGAAAATATCCTCTGAGCGCAGACACTCCCTTATATCAGGAGAAAAGCCTTTTGTTTTCTTGAATTCCAGAGCTTCGTCGGGATTGACAACCACTTCGAAATTCTTTCCGTGGGTTTTCATCCAAGCGGTGTTCCACTGAATCCTCTCACGCTCAAAAATGTTTTTGCTACCGTGTTCTACCATTTTACTTCACGAGCTTCGCCAGCCTGTCTCTTGGCGTTCTTACCATAGTGTGACCGTTTCCATCTTTGATTACTGCTGCGTCAACTCTTCCAATATCAAACTGGTCCTTTAGGAAATGCTTAAGCGCTTTGGTTGCAAGTTTCAAACCATCTTCTGTGGTCATATCCTCTTTGTACTCCTTGTGGAGAAGAGGTTGAATCTCATCCTCACCTTCACCAATCACAGCTGCAAGATACCTGTTGTAAATACCTGTAGGGTCTGTCTGGTAAAGAACGCGTCCTTCTGCATCAACCCCTGCCACAAGCAGACTGACTCCAAACGGCCTTAGTCCGCCCGACTGCGTACAGTACTGTGCAAGGTTGCCTAAATCCTTGATTATGCTAATAATATCAATTGGACTGTCATAAGTGATTTTGTATCCTGCCGCTTTTTCCTGGGCACGCTCGACAAGTATTCTTGCATCTGAAAGAATCCCTGCTGCTGTGGCCATTATATGGTCATCGACCTGCCATATCTTTTCTACCGCTTCCGGCACTACAAG
>CAZPUM010000029.1:10073-13839 GCA_964589765.1 uncultured Methanosarcinales archaeon | reverse complement strand
AGCCAGAAGAACTTTCTAACTCTGATTTCAAACCACCTGAAAGCACTCATGAGATATCCAGTTGGGATCAAAAAGAGGATTCTGCTCCCCAAGAGGAGTCTGATTGGGAGACTCATGATGAGGTAGAAAAATCTGAAGTTGAATCAGACTGGGGTTCCGTTGAGGAACCAAAAGATTCGCCCGATGATTTGCCTGAATCAGACTGGGAGGCGCATGAAGATTCAGAAACCGCCGAGTCTGACTGGGACGGTGAACTACCACCTGTTGAAGAAACAGAACAGCCTGAGCATCACGAAACAGCTCAAAATCATGTTGAATCTGTTACTGAAAAGCACGAGGAAAAAGCTGAAAATCTACTAGAAGAAGAGGCAGAACACAGAAACCTTCCTGACTGGCACTTTCAAGACAAAGAGGTTGCACCTCACGAGTACTTTATCCTGAAGAACGGGCATCCTATCCGTTCCCTTAGAGAATTAACTGACGCGCTGGAATACATCACTGATGATACATTCAGCCATCATATGAACGAGCACAGAAATGATTTTGCAAACTGGGTTCGAGGCGTTATCAAAAACGACAAGCTTGCAGATGCTGTAGAGTCTGCTGAGACACGAGATGATGTTATCTCTGTCCTAAAAGGGCACAGAAAGACTTCAGCACTAAAAGTTAGCAACCATATCAAAAAAAGAAAATCTCAACACAAAAAACTTGAGAATGTTAACGAAGGGTTTGATAGACTAAGAGATGAGCTTGAACAGAAGAAGGCGGACCTTTCAGAGCTGAAGAAAAAGACAACAAAGGATGTTAAAGAGGCTCTTGACAGAGAGCTTGACAAGAGGATTACAGAAGAGCGCGAGGAGATGCAACAGGCAATTAAGGAGCTTGAAGAGGGTAAGAAAATTTACTCTGCACGTGCTAAAGAGTGCGAGGTTCTTTCTGTAAAACTTGACAAACGTTCTGATGTTTTGGACAAGCGCGAAGAGAAGCTTCGCGAAGATGCTGAAAAGATTAAGGTTCAACGCGCAGAGCACAGAGAAGAGGTCAAAGCTGCTAAAGAGGTCATTAAACAGGCCAAGGATGTTAACAAGGAGCTTGAAAAAGCCAAGAAATATCGTGAGGATGCTCAGGAAAGTTTGAAAAAACTTGCACAAGAGCAGTCAAAACTCTCAATGCGTGAAGAGTCTTTGAAAAAGAAGGAAGAGAAGGTTAAACTTGACCTTGAACACCTAAAGAAAGAACAGGAGACTTACGCCACAGCCAAAGATGAACATGAAAGAAGGGAGGCTTCTGTTGTTGATAAAGAGAAAAAAGCGGATGGTCTCTACAAGGAAGCTGAGAGAAGGATGAAAGAGGCCCTTGATGCTGAAAAGAAGGCTACGGCTAAAGTTAAAGATGAGACTAAGAAACTTGATGATATGAGAAAGAAAATTGAGGCCAAGCTCTCACAAGTTATCAAGAACAAGAAAAAAGCCATGTATGCTGCAGAGTTGAGAAAGCACCTTGAGGATGCCATCAAACAGACCAAAAAAGAGGTGGCTGATGAGCGAGAGCATCTTGAGGCGGATTCCTTTAAGTCATACATAAAGAGTAAAGAGGATACAACTCCTGTAGGCCAACCTGATGCGCCAAGCTCAGCTGACGATGTTTTGGACGTCAAAAACCTTGAGATTTTCAAGAAGGTTGAGGAGGCACGCGTCGCTTTGGAACAGAACGATCTTGCTCTGGCGAAGAAGATGTACAATGAACTCAGAAAGGATTTTCAGAAGGTTGATATTCCGACACCTGAGAGAAATGTTCTGTACACAAACATCAGAGAACTGTACGATGACATTCACCTAGCGATGCTAGAACAATAATTTTTTTTATTTACTCCTAAAATGATACTCAACCTGCTCGTCAACACTTTCTTTAAGTCCTTTGTAATTCTGTTCATTCTTGGATTGATAGGTTGGTTTGGCCTACAGTTTGGAGACGACACAGGTGCGCAGTACGCAACTGATGCTACTGTAAGCACACAGATGATTGTGACTGCTGTTCCCGTTAATTGGCTTCCATACATCGCTATGGGTATAGTTGTAGTTTTCTTGGGAAGTTTACTTCACAGTTTCAAACATCACTATTAAAGAAACTCTAACTCTTCCTGTGTTAATGGTTCGCCGTTCTTGATTTTCATTCGTATAGTATCTAGTATAAATGGTGATTTACTTCTTGGTTTGCTAGGTTCTCTTTCGGTTCTCGTAAATTTTGCGTTAGTGAATTTCTCACTGTTAATCTCCATCATTTTGCTCCAACTTACGGCGCCACAATCCATACACGTAAAGAACACCCCGAACTTGCTTTCTCTTATATCCAAGTAGCCTTTACACATACATCTCAAGTCGGGGGTGGCCTGATTTTTGTGGTCATTACAAACAGGAATCCCTTGAGGATTCTTGCTGTAAGCATCCTTTCCACAGTACGGACACTGGCTAACTCTTGATTCGCCGTACACTTTTTTCCTGCCCATTCTGACGGGCGAACTCGCAATCCTTATAAAGAACTCGGAAGTCTCACAAACCAGTTGCCCCTTTAGTCTAGTGGATAAAATACCTGGTTGCGGTCCAGGAGTCCGGGGTTCGATTCCTCGAAGGGGCATATGGTTGGAGAAAAAGAACTTGAACGACTTGCAAAGGAACTTTCTGAAGCACTTGAACATTTTAGGTTCGAGAACAGGGATTTATCATTCATGACGGATGATGAGCACGCCGAAGCCTTAGCCAAAGCTTACAAAAAAGAGGTGTGGCCAAAGGAGAGGACATACCACAAAGCTTTGAGAGAATATGGAATCAAAAAAAGCAGTGTTTAGGTTAGCGTGCAACATCAACTTTGGAATACCTGAGCAGGTTTTCAATCATTAGAGGCATCTTTTCAATCGCTTTTTCATTGATTAGTTTACCTTCCTGGAAATCTTTCGTGAAAGTGTGAATTGTTGGCTGTACTACAACTGTCCAAAGTTCGTATGCGAAAATCTTCAGCATGTCTGCGCCTGCCAAATAACTTCTTATTCCTCCCGAATTAACTATTAGACCAACAGCTTTGTACTTCATAGCGTTGTTAACAAGGTCTAGAAAATTCTTTAATGGTCCCGCAATAGTGTACTGGTAAACAGGCATTCCTATGATGTATCCATCAGCTTGTTCTACCATATGGTACGCATCCTGAATCTGTTGGTTGTAGTTTTCAATGGTTCGGCCGTCGCAGAATTCGAGTTCTAGATTTCTAAGGTCGATAACAGAGTGTTCAATCCCTTTCTCTTCGAGAGTTTTTACTGCTTCTTGAATAACAATAGAGGTTCTACTATCAGAGCTAAGGCTACCCTGAATGACAACCAGTCTAACCATGGTTTATTTCTTTTTCTTTCGCATCACAGCCGTGATTGCGGAACCAATGGCTGCGCCAACTCCTGCTGCGATTGCTGCTGCCTGAGCAGGGTGTTTCTTCAGGTAACTCTTGACCGTTTTCTCAGCAGTTTTCATCTCTTTTTTGGCTTTCTTTAGCTGAGTCTTGGCCTCTTTCTTCATCTTTGCGTGAAGCTTCTTTTGCTCTTTTTTGGTTAGAACTACAGCCTTTTTGGGCTGAGATTTCTTTTTTGCTGTCTTCTTAACAGCCTTCTTTCTGGTGCTTTTCTTGGTTTTTTTCTTTGCTACCATGTTATCGACCTTGTTCTTTCAGATTTCTGTATTTTAAAAAAAATCCAACAATAACCAGACCTCCTCCGATGTAAAGC
>CAZPUM010000029.1:0-10063 GCA_964589765.1 uncultured Methanosarcinales archaeon | reverse complement strand
CTGAATAGCCTGCTTCAACCATTATGAAAAACAGGGATATCAACAAAAACACAACTCCTGCGGCAACTATTAATCCGGTTGTGGCCTCTTTAACCATCTTATCAAGTAAAATCCTGGCTCTTTGTTCAACTTGAATGATTACTTGGTCTGCCTTATTCTTCGCTTTGTCAAGAATAACATCTGCCTCCTCCTCTACTTTGGAGAACGCCGTTTGGAAGAGAACATCCGAAACTGTTCCGATGATGTTTCCCAACGTACTTTGTTTTTTCTTTGCCATCAGGTGTAATACAGTGTTTAAGTGTTTTAAATGTATCGACGTTTATCTAATTCTAGAAATATCTCTATGAATTACCTTGTTTTGGGTTAAAAATCTATCTTTGGAATTACTTCTTGTTTTGTTTACTCTACCCAATGAAGTTCGTTTACTTTATTTTCAATAAAATCTGCCTGTTCTTGAAAAATGTCGAACTTCACGGTGATGATACTATAACCAAATTTTTTGTAACTGTCCAAAAGCATTTCGTGTATTTTTAATGCTTCTTCGTAAGTACAAAATGTGACTCCTTCTTTGCCATACTTCTCTTTTGGAGGAACTTCAAAGAAAAATACCTCTTTCTCATAATCTGACTTTTTAATAATCCTCAAAAGTTTTGATGTTACGTCCAAACCCGAAAGTTCAGAGTAAACAATTCCGTCAACAACACTTCTATCTAAAAAACATATTTTGTTAGGTAGTTGATTTTCTAGTTCGCGTTGTTTTTGGGCAAGAAAAGTTTGGAAATCAGGGTGTGTTCTGTGAATTCCGGCAGGTTTTTGGTGTTGTTCCGCTATTACTTTTCTTGCCTGTTCTTCAATAACGGGGTAACCTCTTTTTCTAAGGATTTTGAGAACTGTTGATTTTCCGGAACCATTTGTTCCTGATAGAACGTAAATTTTTTTCATAATAGAATTATTTTGTATCAAGAATAAAAAACTAATCCTTAAGGCCTTGGAGTGCTAGAAGGTCTTCGGTTGTGAGCTTCTTGCCGGTTGTCATCTTTTCTTCTGCTTCTCTGGCGCGTTGCTGTAGGGTTTTCTTGTCTTCTGCTTCTTTTTTTCTTGCAGCTTTTCTTGCAGCATCTTTTTTGGCCTGTCTGGCTTTTCTCTCCTCGGTGTCCTGCTCTCTTACATCTCCTGAAAGCGCGATGTACTGTTGTTTGTAATTGAGGAATTGATGGTAGAGATTGTCCTCTTCCTTCTTTAGGTCGTCAATCTCTTTTCCAAGTTGGAGCATCTTCTCATGGTAGTCCTGTGATTTTTTTGCAATCTCAGTTACCTGTGCGTGAAGTAAGTTTGCCTCTTTTTTCAGATTGTCAATCTCTTTTGACTTTGCTGTCATCTCGCTTGACATTCCTGTTGCCGCCTGAATCTGATCTAGTTGTTTCTTATGAAGTTTTATCAGCTTCATTGTTTTTTGTTCGGCTTCAAAACTCATAGGAATAGTTTCAATCTTTTGTTCAAGCTCTTTCATTTTTTTCTGTAAGAACTGGGGCCTTAATGGGCGACCTTTTTCATCTGTCGGCATTGAAGCTTCTTTCTCTTTCTTCGGCTTCATCGCTTTGATTTCTGTAATCTTGTCTGTAATCTGTGTGTTCAGTTTGTCGCGGTCCTTTTTCATCTCTCGGACCTGTCTTGTCAACTGGTTTCTCTGTTTCTTGTAATCTGTGATGGTGCGAATCTTGTCTGCGATTTTCTGGCCTACTTCCTGTTTTTTCTGGAACGCTTTCTCTTTGTTTTCGTTCAGTTCTATTACTTTTGCCTTGAGTTCTTCAGGGGTGTAATCCTCTTTTTTGGGGAGCTCAAGCGCGGGTGTTTTCTTCTCAACGGGTTCTTTATCTTTGGAATCTTCTTTAGTCTCTTTCTTCTTTGCTGTCTTTTTCTTAACAGATTTTTTAGGAGTCTTCTTTTTAGACGAGTCCTTTTTTTCAGAAGAATTTTCAGAATCTTCGGAAACTGCTTTTACTTCTTCTTTTGCCTCAACAGGGGCTTCTTCCGGAACAGGTTCCGTTTTTTTCTTGTCGTTGTCACCAGTCATATTGCATCATAAAATATAGGATAAAAAAATAACAGAAGGAAAATTAACCGAATAGTGCGCCAAGACCTGCTGCGGCCTCTTCTTCACTCTTCTTTTCGTCTTCTTCCTTCTTCTCTTCTTTCTTTTCGTCACTGCCTGCAGTTGCGTCAGGTGCTCCAGCTACTGGAGCTGCTGCCGCCACAGGTGCGGCGCTTGCGATTGCCTCCTCGATGTTGACACCGTCAAGCGCTGCTATCAGAGCCTTTACGCGTCCGTCATCGACGGTTACGCCGGCTGCTTCTAGAACCTTCTTAACAGAAGCCTCTGAGACCTCCTGACCTGCCTTATGCAGGAGCAGTGCTGCGTAAATGTATTCCATGGTTATGCCTCCTTGAATATTATTTCATCCGAATAGCGCACCGAGACCTGCAGCCGCATCTTCCTCTGATTTCTTTTCATCCTCGGGTGCTTCCTTTTTGTCGTCACTCGGCTTTTCTTGCGCCGTAGGTTCTGCAATGGGTGCAGGTGGTTCAGGAAGTTCTCCTCGAATATCCTCGGGTAGATACTTTGCTACTCCGACCGCCTGCCAGTATGCTTTTGACAGAAGGTCGCGTGCGTTGCTATCAGTCAGCAGTTCTGCTTCGAGAGCGAGTCCTGCAGCGTCATAGTGTGCTTTCTGAATGAGTGTGTTTATGTTATCTGATGTCGGCCATACTAAGCTGAATGCCAGGTTGCTGGCCATTCCGACAGCCATCTGTAGGTCCTTGATGTATTGGTCCTCATCGATGTCAAGGACTTTGGATGTGAGGATATCTCCATCCTCGTAAACGGCAGTTAGGCTTAGGCCGATTCTCATAGGTTCGATTCCGAACCTTGTGATAAGACCTGCTTTGGCTTCGTTAACAACCTCGCCTTCTTTTGCCACGGTTGCGTCAACCTTGATTGCTACCTTTCCATTCTCGATTCCTGCCTTGATTCCCATCTGGCCGAGTTCGCCAATAATTGGTCCTGGTGGGAATTGTGTGGGGCCTGCAGGAATAACAATATCTCTTGGTGACTCCTGTCCGGCCTTTATTGGTGCTGGGCTCTGGTTTTTTTTCAGTGTCTTGAAAAGTTTGAATGGGTTTTCTTTTGTGAAAAGTAGGGCAGGCATGCCTTTGAGATAATCGTCAAGCTTTTCGATATCTTTTTTTCCTGAATCCTTGAAAGCGATTCTAATCAATCGCTTCTTAGCCATGATAATCTCAACATCGTCTCTGAGCTGTTTCCTCATCTTAGCAAGGTTTTTACCTGGAAGCTGTTCCATGTTGAGCACTCCGATAATGGGGTACTCTTTCAGCTTCTCCGTCATAAGTTTGACGGTGGTTTTCTTTCGCTCGTTGACATGTGCCATAGTATCACTTGATTTTGATTGGTGGTGACATAGTCACCTTGATGAATACCTGCTTTATGTTGTTCTCTTCGCGTGGCAGGTGGTGGATTATTTGATCGTAAACGGTCTTAACAGAGTTGATAACCTCTTCTTCGCTCATCTCCTGTGTTGCAACTCTTATTTGGAGGTTGGGTGTTTTTTTTGCTGAAATCTTCACTGTTTTGCGTAGTTTCTCAACAATCGCTTTGACAGGGGCCTTTGGTGGAATAATACAACCCGATTTCGGATTAGGCATTTTGCCTCTTGGACCCAGAACTCGACCGAAAGTACTTGCGATTTTGGGCATGATATTTGCCTGGCCTAGGAAGTAGTCGTACTCTCTTGCGAGTTTCTTAATCTCCTTTTTGTCGAGCCTATCAAAATCTGCCTGCCTGACAACATGGTCTGCTGCATCTTTTGCATCGTCTGCAAGCTCAGGTCCTACAAGTGCGCAAACTTTGTTTGGTTTGCCCTTGAACTTTGGAAGCTGAATAAAGAACTCTACTTGTTCGTCAGGGTTCTTTAAGTTTAAATCTTTAAGAGAGACTAGCAAATCGTAGCTCTGTAAGAATTTTCTCTTGTGCTTGTGCAGTTCCTGCACGGCCTCTTTCAGTGTCTTGTCATCTAACGGCATGTTAAGCCTCCTACCGAAGTAGTATAGGTTGCGTGATTTTCAAGTTCTTTATAAAGGTATTGGTTGCTATCTGAAATTAGCGTCAATGAAACTGACCATGACAGAATCGTTGAGCTTAAGAAATATCTCTTTTGCAGCGGAGGTGTGTCCTCGTCTGAGGCATTCGGCAGCAAGTTCTTCAAGTTCTTCACGCTCTGCGACGTGCCTGAGGAAAAGAGCTGCCTGGGCATACTTCTGCTGTGCCTTAAACCAGTCTCCTTGTTCCCTTAGGAGCTCTGCGTTCCCTGCCAGAGCGTAAGCGTCTGAGGACTCTTTTACTTTGTTGATGGCCAGAAGTCGTGTTCCTGCCTCTGATAATAGTCTGTTCCTTAGCTCCGCTGAGAGCATCGATACATCTATCTTGTCGAGACCTTCGCTTAGAATTTTGGTTACGAGCGGATGTACCATACCCATTCTTGAGTGGTACTAGTATTTAGTCCTTACGAACGCAATCCTGTCCCTGTTTTTAATAGGAAAAGATTGATTGAGAACAGAATTACGACGAATAGACCTAGCATCCCCAGGCCCGTCCAAACACTGATGTCTGAAATGCCAAGGAATCCATATCTGAACCCGTTTACCATGTATAGAATGGGGTTGGCCATGGAGAGTTTTTGGAATATGTCAGGTAGGACGCTAATGCTGTAGAAAACTCCGCCTAGATATGTTAAGGGGGTTAATACGAAAGTGGGTATTATTGTCACGTCGTCAAACTTCTTTGCAAAAATTGCGTTTATCATTCCAGCAAGGGAGAAAACTATGCTTGTCAGGAGAACGAATAGAAGAATTATTCCTATGTTGTGAATAGGTAGGTCTGCAAAGAAGAGACTTACAAGGGTGACTAAGAAACCAACTATTAGGCCTCTGAGCATTCCGCCCACCATGTACCCGAGGATTATTACGCTGTTGGCTGTTGGACTTACTAGTAGTTCTTCGATTGAGCGCTGGAATTTGCTACCGAAGAAACTGCTAACAACGTTGCTATAACTGTTTGTGATTACAGACATCATTATTAGTCCTGGAATGATAAACTGCATGTATGTGTAGCCGTTAATATCACTAATTTGGCTACCTATGAACGCTCCGAAAATTATGAAATATAGAGTCATTGTTATTACTGGAGGCATTAGGCTTTGTATCCAGATTCTAATGAACCTTTTTACCTCTTTTCGAACGATTGTCTGAAAGCTGATTAAGTCTTCACGAATCATTTTTTGTCCTCTGTAAGCTTGACGAATAACTCTTCCAATCTATTGACTTTGTTTCTCATACTTAGAACTTTGATTCCTTTCTTCTCAAAATTCTTGAAGACTTGGTTAACATCCTCATCTTTCTTAACATCGACCTCTATCGTTCGGGAGTCGATGAGTCTGTAATTACAGTTCTTAGATTTAGGACATTTTTTTATTGGGTTTTTCAAGTTAAAAACAAAAGTTTCCTGGTCAAGTTGTTCAAGAAAGTTTCTTTTGCTTGTGTTCTGGATTATTGTTCCTTTGTCAATAATTCCTATTTTGTTACAAAGCTCCTCTGCTTCCTCAAGATAATGTGTTGTTAATATGATGGTTATTCCTTTCTTGTTTAACTCTCTTAGGAAGGTGTACATTCCTCTTCTAAGTTTGACGTCAACGCCAGCGGTTGGTTCGTCGAGTATCAGCATTTTAGGTTCGTGGACTAACGCTCGCGCAATCATCAAACGTCTTTTCATACCGCCTGAAAGGTTCTTTGCCTGTTCGTCTTTTTTTTCCCACAGTTCCAGCTGTTTGAGATATTTCTCAGCATTTATTCTGGCTTTTTTTCGAGGTATTCCGTAGTATCCTGCCTGATTTACAACGATGTCCAATACTTTCTCAAATATTCCAAAGTTCATCTCCTGAGGAACTATTCCTATTGTTCTCTTTGCTTTACTGAACGCCTTGTCTATGTCGTGGCCGTCAACAATAACTCTGCCGGATGTTTTGTTCACAAGTCCGGTTATTATTCCTATTGTGGTTGATTTTCCTGCTCCGTTAGGTCCCAGGAGTCCGTAGAAATCGCCTTTTTCCACTTTCAGGTCGATGCCTTTTAGTGCTGTTGTGTCTGAACCGTATTTTTTCTTTAGGTTCCTAATCTCCAGAATTGCCACGAAAAAACCATCTTTGGGATATTTATAAGGGTGACGGTCTAGTTTTTGTCGAATTTCTTGAGTTTTTTCCACTCTGAACGCAGGTTTTGTCCATCCCCATATTCTACAAAAAGAGCATATTGGCTGTGTTGTGCTTTCATTCTTTTTGCGTGTTTGATTGGACACCAGTACCTTTCTGTTCGCCCAGAAATTTCCTGAATGTATCCTAAGAGGCCGTTAAAGTATGAACAGTATAAACAGTTGAATTTTTCTAGCCAGTTAAGATATGGAAGTTTTTTTCTATCAAATATGAAATACTCTTTTGGCTCTACTAAAGGTATGCCGTACAATGGGAAGCAAATGTGGTGGTATATCTCTACAAAAACATGTAGTATGATGCTTGGAATTATAATAATGTAAATGAACGGCATAGAAACTATGTATCGAACGTTCCACCAAAATGAATCTCCTAGCATCTTTGCCCAGACGCCTTTCTTGTACTTTCTCAGAACATTTTTGTTGGCCCAGATTTCCGTGAAAAAATCTTTTTTCTTGTAGAGTTCATCTATCTGTTTGTCAAGTTTTTTTACAATCTCTTTTCTGAAATTCTCTGCATCTTTGATACTTTTTTTTTTCTTGTTTGAAATAATTCTCAGCAATTCATCTGTGTTCATGCTTGTTGGAATGATTTTGAGTATAAAATGATGCCCCTGCGGTGAGAGGGGGTGTTTTGAAAACAAAAATATTCTCTTTTACGTTAATTTTAAATAATAATCATATTGATGGCTGTCAATATGACTGTGCCCGTTGATCTATTCAAAGCATTTGGTGATGAACTTGTAGCACCATCTTTATATATTGTTGATAGCTCAGAAAAAGAGTGGATTCAATGTTGAAAAAATTAGGCACCGGGCACGAGAAGAAAGATCTTTACAATGTGCTGTTGGCTGTTGGTATACTTATGGGGTTTATCTTCCTCGTCTCAATCGCCATATACCTTATCAAAGATAATTTTGGGCTGTCCTGTAGTTGTAAGGTCTCTTTACCTCTTATCATCGCCGCATTGACATCCTTGGGCGTCTTGGTCGGCATCATGACATACTATTTCCTCTCACAATCTTTTTCGAAGGAGAAGGAGCAGCTACAGGCGGATGTGCGGTTAACGCTTGACTTTCTAGGACAAGAAGAGAAGCGCATCGTCTCAGCGCTGATAGAGTGTGGTGGTGAGGTGGCTCAGAACGAGCTGAGTAGACTCACAAAAATGAGTCCTGTAAAACTTCATAGGAGGTTATTGTCTCTTGAAACTAAAAACATATTGAAGAAAGAGAAAAAAGGAATGACCAATAAGGTAGGTCTTAATGAGTCGTTTCACAAGATCTTCGTCAGATAAAAAATCAATTATTTCAGTCTATTTCATTTTTTGAAAAGAACGTTTATAAGTCATTTCACACTTTAATATGTATATGATTGTCCAAATTATGAGGTGTAAGTGATGGTTTCTAAAAAAATAATTTTTAGAGAAAAATTTATCAAAAATAGTTTATTCTATATTATTCTTGTTCTAGCGCTTACATTTACCGCCATTATATCATCTTCTGCTGTGTCTTCACAAAGCGATGCGTCAGATGTGTCCTCAGTGACGGTTTACTTTTTCTGGGGTGATGGTTGTCCTCATTGTTCTGCTGAGAAGCCTTTTTTGGATGAGATGCAGGAGAAGTATCCTGGAATTGAGATAAAGATGTTTGAAACTTGGAAAAATCCGGAAAATGCTAAGTTGTTTAATGATGTTGCTAAGGCTTATGGTACAACTGCGCAGGGTGTTCCGACAACTTTTATTGGAGATAAGTTTTGGGTTGGCTACGCAGACTATATGGGGGTGGAGATGGAAAGTAAGATACAGGACTGCCTAGAAAAAGAGTGTCTCCATCCAGAAATGGTGCTCGAAGCAGGCAGTCTCGCCGCCGCGCAAGCACTACGTGCAGAATCTCAATCAGAATCAACAGAGCAGGAGGAGACTGAACCAAAGGATAGTGGGCTAGAACTCGCTACGGAAGAGCTCTGCCTACACGCGTTCATCATTGGAAATTGTGCCCAGTGCAGTTCGGTGCTCCCCCTACTCGAGGCAACTACCGAAAAACATGACGTGGCATTAAAAATACATGACGCCTCTGACCCTGCAGAGGCGGAGCTCTACCAACGATTCAAGGATGTATATTCTATTCCTGATGGAGGGTTCCCAGTAGTTTTCTTGGGTGACCGGTTCTTGATGGGTGAGAGTGTCATAACCGCGCATCTCGACACAGAGATCGCTTCGTGTAAAGAGACCAATTGTGTCTGTCCCGCAAGTAAGATAGTGGGTCTTACCCCCTACCCCCCGCAGCCCGATGATATCACTCCTGAAGAGAGTAGTGTGGTCACACTTCCTGTCCTAGGAAAGATTGATACCGCCAATATGTCGTTGCCCTTATTCACAATTATCCTAGCCGGGCTTGACAGCTTCAACCCTTGCGCCTTCTTTGTCTTATTTTTCCTCCTCAGTATGCTGATTTATGCAAAAGACAGAAAGCGGATGCTGCTAATAGGGTTGACATTTGTTTTCTTCTCGGCGCTAATTTACTTCCTATTCATGGCTGCTTGGCTAAACCTATTCCTTCTCATAGGCCAGCTTATGATAATAACTACAATTGCAGGAATAGTTGCCTTGATCGTAGCTGGAATCAACATCAAGGATTTCTTCTTCTTTGAAAGAGGAATCTCGCTTGTCATTCCCGAAAGCGCAAAACCTAAGCTGTTCGAGAAGATGCGCAACCTCCTCAAAGCTACCTCTCTCTCTTCGATGATGCTGGGAACAATTGTCCTAGCAATAGCGGCCAATAGTTACGAGCTCTTATGTACTGCAGGTTTCCCTATGGTCTTCACAAGGATACTTACGCTCAATGGTATATCAACAGGCCAATACTATGTTTATCTTGCACTCTACAACATAGTGTATATTATTCCTTTGCTCATTATCGTGATCATGTTCGTGATTACGCTTGGGGCACGTAAGCTGACGGAATGGCAAGGGAGGATATTGAAACTCATCTCTGGAATGATGATGCTCTGTCTCGGCCTGATATTATTGATACAACCCGCGCTCCTCAACAATATTTTCGTATCAATAGGATTGATGGTGGCGGCGTTGTCGACTGCGGGCATCATCGTTTTTGTCACAAAAAAAATGAAGAAGAAAGAAGAAAGGAGGAAAGATGATGAAGATCCCAAATAATTTGAAATACGATAGAGAGTATTCCTGGATTAATATCGAAGGTGATACTGCCAGTATAGGTATTGTTGAACCCGCTACAAAGAAAGTAAAGGAGTTTGTTTTTATCAAGTTGCCACAGAAAGGCAGGCTGATCAAAAAAGGAGAGAACTACGTTTCTGTGGAAGCTGTTAAGTGGTCAGGTCACATCTCAAGCCCCGTAACTGGAGAGATTATAGATGTGAATGATGCTTTGTTTGACAATCCGGCGCAGATAAACAAAGATCCGTACCAGAGCTGGATTATGAAAGTGAAGCTTGGTGACAAAAAAGAACTTGATGAGTTATTAGATTCAAAAAAAGCTGAAGAGTTTTATGAGGGAAAAATAAAATGAAACTACAATCAACATATTTAATTGTACTAATGATAACAATAATTGCACTTGTAGGATGTTCAAATGTTTCACAGTCCAGTCCAACAGGAAACACTGTTGCAGATGTGAATGACAACCCTGACAAAACAACAATTTACTTTTTCTGGGGTGATGGTTGTCCTCATTGTTCTGCTGAGAAGCCTTTTTT
>CAZPUM010000028.1:0-14577 GCA_964589765.1 uncultured Methanosarcinales archaeon | reverse complement strand
TATGCCTCAAAACATACATTTTCAAACCTCAATAAGTATATAAATAAGATTGTTCTAGTACTGATAACAACTGACAGGCGTCGGTCGACGACAGTCAACGCGCACAGTGACAACGGAGTTTTCCTCCTATGAAAATAGTCGAGCACAACGGACAGTACAGGATAACCTTACCGAAGGACCTTATCAAAGACAAAAAACTGAAAGCGGGGGATGAAATCAGATTCGTAGAAGACCTTGATGGCAGAATCTGGCTTAAAGTTATCAAATCATAGTCACGTGTGGTGACAAAGGGTGGTTGGCAAGCCAGCATAGTTCTTCACCCCCCAACAAAGAACGCTGGTAGCCACCCCCACTTTCTTTTCATAAATACTGCCCTAAATCGTTTCTGACGACTGAGTGTTTCGAGTGCGGTACGAAGAAACTGTTTGATGGAGGAAAACTTGCTCGTAGCAACGCGAGAGAAAGACCTGCAGTTGGGTTTAAGGACCTCGAGCCCTCGGTCATTTTCTCGGGTCGTCAACGTAACCTTCACTACGTTCGGTTTCGCCGACCCTCGGTTTTGATTAAGAATAAGTAGGGGACAGTTGGGTTTAAGGACCTAGGTCACTGTTTCAGGTCAGCACTATCTTTTTCGTTCCGCTCAAAGTCGCTGACCTTCAGAATTGATTAAAACTTAAATCATTGAGTGTTTCTTCTCCAAAACCTTATAAACTGCTCCTCGGTAAAACAGTTCATGGGGCGAGGTGAGCGTGGTCAGATAGCAATGGAGTATCTCCTGGTGACAGGTTTTGCGTTTCTTCTTCTGCTTCCAATCATTATAATTGCTTACCAACAGTCGGCAACATATGTGGATGACGTAACCTCTGCTCAGATTCAGAAAGTAGGTAATGAGATAATAAACGCTGCAAACACAGTCTACTATTCAGGACCTCCAACGAAAAAAACTGTCAGAGTCTATTTTCCTAAAAACATATACTCTGTTGAGTTCAAGAATACGGCCATAGTATTCACTGCACAGGGTCAAGGTGGGGCTTACGAATACGCTGTGGTGGCGGACACTAATATGACTGGTAACATATCAACCTTTGATGGCATACATGTTCTGACTGTTGAGGCCAAGAAAAACGTTGTGAATATCACAGAATCATGAGACGCGCACAATATGCTCTGGAATTTGTAATTATGGTGAGTTTTGGATTAATCATAGGCCTAATCTTTATGTCAGTCTTGGCCGCTAGTCTTTACGATAGTTCTGAGGAGCAGAGGCGTTCTTCCCTAAACGATATAGGGTACCACATACAGGATGAACTGATTCTTGCATCTATGGTTGAAGACGGATATAAAAGAAACATATCGTTACCGCAAAAAGCGGATAGGTTCACTTACACAATAACTTCAACACCGTACGGCGTGACGCTTGGTTCTGGTAATCAGAAATTATTCTTCCCCACGCCAGAATTTTCAGGTGGGTTTTCTAAGGGAAATATTAGAATAACCAAAGAAGAAGGGGTGATAACTGTCTCATGAGAAAAGCCCAGATGTGGTCCTTAGATTTCATACTAAGTCTTGTAATATTCACTGTGGCCATAGTTGTGTCTTATACTATGGTCAATAACACTCTTTCAGATAACTCTTTTGAACAGGTCTCATCGCAAGCTAAAACCGCTGCGGGTTTTTTAGCTACAGAAGGGCATCCTGAGCATTTCAATGAGGCTGATGTGATTAGAGCGGGTTTAGTTTCAGGAAACAGGCTTAGTTACAGGAAGGCCCTAGAAATAGGCAAGCTGAACACTTCTGTCCTAAGGCAGGCATTAAGATTAACAGACAATTACTATGTGTATTTGACAAATGGGTCAAACATAACAATACCCCTTTTTGGTGACTGTGGAACTGGCGATATATCTCAGACAAAAACTGCTAATTACACAATTATATCTTCAGTTGCTTTTGCTGAACAAGATTCAACAGTCGCAGGAAACACATCAATTAACATAATCAGTAACGACAGTGCGCTTCTGGAGATTGAAAGAGCGGATGTTATAGTGTTCGAAGGGGATATAACTGGTCTGACTGGTGAGACCAATGATGAGCTGAAACTTTGGATGGACCAAATATCGGAACAAGGAAAAATAATCTATATTCTGGGTTACCCAGGAACAGGAATATTTGGAATCAATAAAAACACAACATCCATTGAGACTCTTGAGGTTCAAGGCGATGCGGGAGACATTTTTAATCTGACTTTTGATGAAATTCTGAATGTAAGCAGGGGTGGTCCAGTACAGATAGATAGGATATTCCAACCCAACGCTACAGAGGTCTCAGGTTTTAGAGCCATAGCAAATGCGGGCTCTAGACATGCTATTGCAGAATGGAAATACAAAGATTCACAAATTTACTATTTTGCAACAGTCGATATAATAAGGCAGGACGGCTCGAACATGACAAATGAAATTGCTGGGTTAATACAAAACCAGATTAATGTATCCTGGCCAAGTTGTGAAGAGCCAGAAATACCAACAAACAGTGAACAGATAGGTAAGTACCCGAGGGCTATAGTATATCATGACGATGTGCTTACAGCCAATGTGCTTGTGTGGAGGTATGGATGAGAAAAGGGTTCCTGTTCAGTATAGACGCGTTACTATCAGCAATTCTTCTAATAGGAGGACTTCTTCTAGTTCTGAGCATAACCAACCCTTCATCGGACACGGACCAGATTAGCTCGGCAAGTCAGGACCTCGTGGTTGCAATTGACGAGTTGGAACTCCACGAGATTAACGACCCTTGGGTACAAGGGCTTTTGACCGTTGACAACGATACTGATGGGAACCTCACTGTTTTGGAACAGATAGGTCTGTTCTGGGCTGAAGGTGATATATCCTCAGCAAGGAAGATGGCTGAGAAAGTTCTTGACAATGTTTATCCAGGGTTTGGATTAAGATTAACGATTGATGACACTGTGATTTACAACAGGTCAAGCCCAAAAGGAGGCAAAGAAACAGTATCTTCAGTAAGAATGATGACAGGGGTTGCCGCGGGTGAGGCTGTTGAAGGTTCGTCAGCTGCCGCGTACCTGAGAAAGATCGAGAACAAAAGAGATTCAATCTTCATAACTTTCGGAGGGTTTGTGGGTGAAGGTAACTTCTCAGTTTCAACAGGAGAGATACCTTCAGATGCCAACATAACTGATGTTATCCTAGAGGTTGATGCGTCAAGAGATTTCCAATTCTGGATAAACGGCGAATCTTGCGACAACCTATCAGCGACTTCAGTAGAGTTGTCTCCTGACAGATATGTGCTTTCAAATTGCACAGGACTTTTCAGTCCTGGTGTTGAGAACAAAGTCAGTATTAATTTCTCCGGTGATATAAATGGTAGTTTTGTTGCAGGAGGATATGTTGAGATAAAGTTCACTACTGATACATTCAGCAACCAAGATAACAAAACAGAATCGGAGGTTTACAGGTTTCCGCACATTCAGGGTCTAATCAACCTCTATGATGGACTATACATACCGGGAAATGTCTCGAATGTAAATATTTCTCTTTATTTCCTCAGCAACTATACATCATACCTTACAGTGGGTAATGCTAGCTGGCAATTCCCGGGAAGCGAGAATGTACAAGAACGTTTCATCAGCAATACCCAGTTTGTTTCTGAACTTGAGTCGATTGGCATGAACCTTTCTGATTTAACTGAAAGAACGGTGCCTCTAAGGTTTGGAATAGGAGATGTGGAAATTACAGGAGTTCCTTCAGACACAATCATTGTCACAGACACTAGTGGGAGTATGGGGTGGTGTGTTTCAGATGATAGTACCCCGCCCTGTCCTGTGGGTGACAGGATTAAACTTGATGTTGCCAAGGACGCAGACTACATGTTTATTGATTATATGCTTAACAACTCGGGACCTCAACTAGGTCTGGTTGAGTTTGGGGGGAGTGTTAAATCCACAGAGTCTTTAACAACTGATGCAACCGCTTTGAAATCAGAGGTTAGTGGTTACACCGCGAACGGAGGAACATGTATCTGCTGTGCAATAAACAGTGCTGTTTCTTTGTTAAACGCGGATGGACAGATAAAATACATTCCCAGAGACTCGGATGACTGGAAGTACAACTATGACGACTTGTCCTCACCTCCTGTTGGTTGGACGGACATAACCTATGATGATAGTTCATGGGTTAACGCTGAGACTCCTGTTGGTTGGGGGTACTGGTTTTCGGGAATAAACACTTATGTGCCCTGGGGAAGCAGATATGAGGGGGACTACTTTTACAGGCACGAGTTTGAAATTCCTGATGCTTCTGCTGTGCCAGAACTATACCTGTATGTGGCAAGTGATGATGGTGCTGATGTGTACCTTAATGGAAACCTGATTGACACAGACTATCCAAATACTCACGGGGCTCTTTATTGGAATAGGTTCAATATTTCTGTAGACCCTGGTTTTCTAGTAGATGGTACAAACATACTGGCGGTCAGGCAGTACCATAGTGGTAGCTTGTCGAGCGCAATGTTCTATAACCTAGAATTGGTTGGTAGTGTGGAGGCTAGAACAAAAAATATTCTGCTTATGACTGATGGGGAGGCTCAAACTGCTTGTGGTGGCTCGCCAAAACAGGACGCTATAGATGCAGCATGTGATGCTTACAACGATTATGGAATCAAGACCTACACAGTCGGGTTTGGAACAGGTTCAGACCCTGCAACATTGCAGGCGATAGCCGACTGTGCCAATGGTGAGTACTTCCTTGCTGAGGATGAGGAAGAACTAATCGAGGCCTTCAGCAGTGTGGGTAGTTCAATAATCAGACAGTCCGGTACGCAGAGAGCGATTATTGAAGGCTCGTCTTCATTAACTGTGATTTATAGCAACAGCACAATTCATGCGAATTATACACCGTTGGTAAATCCAATACAGGCAAACGAAATATCTTTAACTGTTCAATCAGAACCCTTGGAAAACTGCACATCCGTTGTAAGACTGTTTAAAGGAAGCAGATTTGTTGACGCAAAGATATCATCATACTCCGATGATTATTGGACATCTGTTGTTGTTGTCAACAACCAATCAGTCTACAACATATCAGAGTACTCCCATGTTTTCTCAAGTCTTGGCGACCCATACAGAATAGAGGTTCCTCCTTCAGTTCTGCTAGATGGAAACAATACCATAACAACAGGAATATCTGTAGATTCGCTTAATTTCAGTGATACTTGTTCTGGAAACAACACTGTGATTTACTCGCTGGCAATCAACCTGTCTACTGAAAGGTCTGACGCGGTTCCATTATCTGAAGGGTGCAAATGGAATGTTGAATATGTTGACGGAACGTTTGCGAATCTTACAATTCCCAGTTCTTACACAGGAACTAACAATTGTACATTCAACAGTACAAATAAAACTTACAACGACCAGGATGCGTACCAGCTTGGTGCATTTGAACTTCTTGATAAACTGGATTTCTCAAATGAAGGCAGACTGTATGTTAATCTTGCCGAGGAAGATTTGGAGATTGTTGTGACTACAATATCGGGAGTTCCATATCTTTGGGGTCCTGCCCTGGCAAGAATTGAGGTATCAAGATGAACAGGAAAGGTATTGCTTACACGATGGTCGCTGTTATTCTTATGATGGTTGTCGCGACCATATTTTTCACTCAACAGAGAGTGAGTTTTAATGATATGCAGAACGCCCAGCGTGATAGGGTGTTGTCTGTAAATGATTTTATTGCAAATCTTGAATCAGATAGCCAGAGGGCTGCTTACATCGCAGGATTCAGGACTCTAATATCCCTTGAACAGCAAGTCACATCCACAGGACAGTATATTGATGATGTTGACGAAGCTTTCAAAGAGATTTTTCTCACGGGAAATCTATCAGGAGGCAGTTTTGAAGTGATGAGAAACAGCAGTTTCAACGAGTACTTAACAAGGGTTCAGTACGAGATGGGTAAACAGGGAGTTGTGTTTAACGCAACTGTTATTGAACTTAAAACTTGGCAGACAGATCCTTGGTATGTGATTGTTAATATTACAATAGAATTGAATGTAACTGACGTGCGGGGCAGTGCCAGATGGGAGACTGAAAGAGTGTTTGTTGGAGTTATTCCTCTTGAGGACATAAGAGACCCTATTTTTACAAAGGAGACTTTAGGAAGAGTGCAAAGAGTTATTCGCCAGACTAATATAACTGAGTTTGTAGATGACTCGGGGAACAAAAACGACACATCAGGAATTTCATGGCATTTCAATAACAGCAGGTATCTTGCTGCGGGCAGAGGGCCAACGCTTCTAATGAGGTTTGAAGGAAACCTTTCTGACCACGAACATGGTGTTGAATCTATTATAGATACTTCGGAGTATGATGACCAAGGTATAACAACATTCTCTAACAGAAACGTTGTGGATTATGAGTATTACAAAGGAACTCTGGCAACGGTTTGTAATATTCAGAACCTGACGGAAACGATACGGTTTGACGATGAAAGCGCAGTAATTTACGAAGTGGAGGGGGAGTTGGAATACTCTTCATGCTAATGATAAAAAATCTAAGAACTAACAAGATTATTCATGAATCCCCCGAATGGGCACTTACTAGGTGGCAGCACATTAAAGGATTTATGTTCAGCAAACCTGGAGATAGAGCGATAATTTTTCTGTTTATGCCACCCAGACCTATAAGTCTTCACATGTGGTTTGTTTTTGGTGCTATCGATATTATCGTTCTAAACCAGAAGAGAGAGATAATTGTTATGAAAAAGAGTTTCAAACCCTGGACCTTTTGGGATTCGGGTGTGAACGGTTATGTTCTGCTCGAGCTACCTGAAGGAACAATCGATAAGACCCGTTCAGAAATTGGAGATATAGTGGAAATTCCACGGCCTCCTATATAACCATTCTATAATGGCTACAACATACTTATATAGGAAATTCTCAGAGGATAATCATGGCAAGTATTGAGACTGGTGTAGACAAGCTGGTGTCTCTTGTCGCTTCAGAGAAAAAAATAGAACTCGAAGCGGCAGCAAAAAAGCTGAGTATAGACCCCACTGTTGTTAAGGAATGGGCTGATTTTCTAGAGGAAGAAGGCATAATCGGCATTCAGTTCAGTCTCAGTAAAACATTTCTCGTTGAAAAGAGACTTTCTGGTTCAGAAGTCAAGAAAAAAGCATCGGAGTACGAGAACAAAAGAGAGGCCTTTGTCAGAAGGGTTGACTCCGCTTTGAAACAACTTGAGGATGAGACTGCGGGATTTGAGAGTATCAAGAAGCAGTACGACGCAGTAAAAGACCAAATTGGTGATGAAATCGAAGCTGTGAAGGAGGAGATGGACCAGCTTAGGCACTACGAACAACTGAAGAAATCTATGGACCACGATATTCTGAAGCAGAAGATAGAGTATCAGAAATCCATTGAGGAAATCAGGGAAAGACTACACCAGGAAGAGAAAAGATATGCGAAAATCATCGAAGAAGTAACTCAGGAAGAGAAAAAGATTGAGGCTGACAAAACCGAGTTTGATGATATAAAAAAAGAAGAGGGCGACCTGGCAAAAAGAATCGATGCTCTACAATCAATTATCAAATCAGTGCATTCCAGGTTGGAATCCAATCAGAAATCAGTAGAGGCTCACGAAGAGAGACTAACAACTCTGAGAGAGCTAGCTCACAAACTGCGCCAGGATATTGTTGAAAAGAGAGAGAAAGAGATTGACCCGATGCTGAAAGTTTCAGATGACCAATCCGGAAGGATTATGAGAATTCAGGAGGAGATGGTTAACAAGATTAAGGCACAGCGTTCAAAGATGGCTGAGTTTGAAAATCAAGCATCTGAGATAACTGAAAGGTTCCAGAAGTATTTCGATAAGAGGTCTCAAACTGAAAAGCTAATCAAAGAGCTTGAAGAGATTAAACATCAGATGAGGGATAGCCTTGAGGAACTTATCCGGAAGGCAAAGGCATTTGATGTAACTGTAAAAGGGGCTGATGCTTCTCGTCACGTCAAGAAACTTGAAACTGATTTAAGAGATTTTGAGAAGAGTAAATCGCAGTTTAGCGATAAGCTTGACCGCTTGAAATCATTCATTATGGGTAAGGGGCACCCAAAAATTTCAGATCAAACATCTGATGAACCCACTGTTTCTGTAAAGCCGAAAAAGAAAAAATCCAAGAAGAAGTCTTCCAAAACCGCCAAGAAAAAGCGGTAAGCTTTAAACTGAGTTTTAACGGTACGTTGTTACACATGAAGTACCTAGTGTACTGTAGACCCCCAACAGAGATTGTAGAGACTCTCGAAAGGTACGCGCGGAGTATTACTCCGAAAGTGACAGCTTTGCCTTCCATTGGCTATCATTGTACTCTTTTCCATACTTGTGGTGTTGACGATGATGACAAGATTATTGGTCAGTTAAACAAAATTAAATCCAAGCCATTAACTGTAACTCTGGGAGACGTAGATATGTTTTGTAGCAACAGTTTTGTTGTAAGGATAGAAAATACGTCCGCTTTCCAAAAGATTCACTACGATGTTGCCGAAATTGGAAGGGATTATGTTGATTGGAAGACAGTCAGTATGCCTGAATTGTCAGATGTTGATGGAACCAAACGGGCAATGTTTAAAATTTATGGAGGTCCTTTCAATGGTTTACATTGGAGTCCCCATATCACCATAGCAAAACTGAACGGTGACGGGTTTAATCTTCAGGATGCTCCTGACAACCCTCTGAAAGGTCTCGAGTGGAAAATTGACAAGTTCTATCTTTCAAGAAAAAATGGTGAGTGGAGAAACCTTAAGGAATTCTCACTCACTTCTTGATACGAGGCAGTCTTGTGTTGCCTTGGGCCAAATCTTTTTTGGCTTGAATTCGCATGTGCCTCTGATAAAACCATCTGGGGAGTCGAGGTGAGATAATCGCAATAATTGTGCCCAGAGCACCAAGAAGATAGTGACTTGCACCATATGCCATTCCTGCTGCAGCAGCCATCCAGATACCTGCAGCAGTAGTGAGGCCTCGGATACTGTGCTGGTCATCTGTGTTGGGGTTTGTGCTTGTTTTGATAATCAGTCCTGCACCAATGAACCCAACTCCTGTAAGAATGTTACTTGCAATTCTGCTTGGGCTGGTGGGGTCTACCCTGAAACTCAGGATTGCGAAAAGGCAAGCCCCTCCACAAATAAGCATGTTTGTGCCTATTCCCGCGGCCTTGTGACGCATCTCTCTCTCAACACCTATGAGCGCTCCTGCGAGTGTCGCAACGAGTAAAGGGATTAACAATTCAACTTCAGGCCCTGTGTAGTACAGATTCTCACCTCTGGTTTATTTCCATAACTCGGTATATATAACCCTATCGCTCGACGGCAACCTTTAAATACTGTCTTCTCAGTGATGTTTTAAAGAGGTGGGAGTGTTGGCACGTTCTGTAAAAAAGAGCTCTAAGAAAAGGTCCAAAGGACAAAAAAAGGCTGTAAAGAAGACAAAAAAATCTTCTGAGTCATCAAAGAAAAAATCCTCCAAAAACCCTATTATGCCAAAAGAGCATATGAAAAAAGGAGAAGGGGGAGTAATTGACAAGTACGATTTTCAGTCAAAAAACATACCTATCAATATTACTATAAGAAAGGAGAAAGGAGAGTTCGTTCCCACCTATGAGCTTTCCATCGCCAGCATCAGCAGGACTACAGAGTTTATTCTTGAAAGAATCCGTTTAGAGCTAATCAAGAAGGTAAATCTTGGAATCATAGATATTCAGGATACGAAAAAGGCAGAGGTTGTTGAGGAAAAGTTCCAGGACACAATCAACACGCTTGTAGACAGATACTTCCCTGACCAGGATGAGGTTGAGAGAGGGTTTCTGAAATCTTACCTTATTGCAAAGGCTCTGGGTCTAGGAACCATCGAGCTTCTTATGGATGACACCCTGCTGGAAGAGATAGTAATCAACCACTCTACAGAGCCAGTGTGGATTTACCACAAAGATCATGGTTGGCTAAAAACAAATATCTTGATGAGAGACGAGGAACAGATTCAGCATTACTCGAGTATTATTGGACGAAAGGTCGGTAGACAGATTACAGTACTCGAGCCATTACTGGACGCAAGTCTTTCCAAAGGTGACCGTGTGAACGCCACTCTTTTCCCGATTAGTACACACGGTAACACAATCACAATCCGTAAGTTTTCCCGTGACCCATGGACTATCACGCGTGTTGTTAAGACGGGAACAATCTCTGCGGAAGCCGCAGCATGGATTTGGATGGCTATGCACTACGAGATGAGTTGTATTATTGCGGGTGGAACCGCAAGCGGAAAAACTTCCGCCATGAACTGTTTTGTGAACTTCTTTCCACCAAACCAGAGAATAATCAGTATTGAGGACACAAGAGAGATTCAACTCCCAAGTTTCCTTCATTGGGTTCCTATGAACACAAGGTTGTCAAACGCGGAAGGAAAAGGACAAGTCAGTATGCAGGACCTATTGGTTAACAGTCTTCGTCAGCGTCCTGACCGAATAATTGTTGGAGAGGTTCGTAGAAAGACTGAGGCAGAAACACTATTCGAAGCAATCCATACTGGTCACTCAGTTTATGCCACTTTCCACGCTAACAATGCAGAAGAGGCTATTGACCGTCTGACAAACCCCCCAATCAGTGTTCCGCCAATAATGCTTCCAGCAATCTCTCTAATAATAGTTCAGTTCAGAAACAGAAGAACAGGAACCCGAAGGACATTCCAGATTGCTGAGATAACCGCTGATAGTAAGCAGAATGTTATACTTCAGTATGACACCAACAAAGATAGGCTGGTAAAGAAAAACAAAAGTAAACAGTTCTTCCAACAGTTGAAGCTTTACACAGGGTATAGTGACTCTCAAATCAGAAAAGAGATAGCAGAGAAACAGAAGGTGATAGAGTACATGATTAAACAGGACATCACAGATGTTGATACTGTTGGACTTGTTATCGCGGAGTATTATACTGACAAAGAGCATCTCATGAAATATGTAAGAGCGAACAAACCGTTTGAATCTGAGCATAAGCTGGAGGAAAATGATGGCGACAATTCTGCCTAGGCTGATTTCCAGACAGTTTCCTGGTCTGAAACTAAATCTTCTTCAGGCCAGAATATCAGAGACGCCCGAGCAGTACATTAGAAGAACCCTTTTCCTTAGCTTTATTCTAGCAATAGCACTTTCAGGAATATCTTTCTTATTCACAAAGAATCCTTTTATGTTCCTGCTTTTTCCACTAGTCTATTTAGTTTCTTTCTTTTACTTCTACAACTATGCGACAAGTAAGATAAGCAAACTCAAGAAAGAGATTAGCAAAGAGGTTGTTTTCGCAGGAAGATTTCTAATAATAGAGATTGAATCAGGTGTTCCTATCTATCAGGCATTTCAAAACCTGTCTAAAAACTATGATGTTGTTGGAAAATATTTTGGAGAGGTGATTCAAAAGGTTGACTTGGGAACCCCTTTTGAAGATGCTCTTAATGAGGCTGTAACTCTCGCTCCAAGCAACGATTTGAGAAGGTTCTTCTGGCAAATTTTAAACAGTCTTAAGACTGGAAGCGAAGTTTCTGAAGCGTTAAACAATGTATTCGACCAGATAGTCAGAGAACAGCAGATTGATGTTAAAGAGTATGGAAGAAAACTGAACCCTCTGGCGATGTTTTACATGATGATGGCTGTAATAATTCCTTCACTTGGTACAATTATGCTAATTGTTATGTCTACATTTATCGGGTTTAATTTGGATGCCGTATTTTTCTCCATTTTAATATTCGTAAATATTGTTATTCAATTCATGTTTGTTGGTGTGATTAAATCACAGAGGCCCCCTGTTGACCTATGAAACGTAACAAGAAAGAAAAAACGCTGCCGCCACTTGATGAGGCGAAGATTAAGGAGGTGGCAGAAAAAATTAAGGCTAAACATGAGTCTGAACAAAAGAAGGAGTTGCTTTCTGAAACGCAAGTTGTTTCAGAAAAAAAAGGGTTTGGTAAACGTTTCAAAGCTCTTTGGATAAAGGAAGACTTGGACGAGAAACCCGCTAAAGAAGTCGAGCCCAAAGAGGAAAAGCCAGAAGATATTCCCGAATTCAAAGAAAAACATATGTCTCTCAAAGAAAGAATCGCAAGAGAGAAAGAGATGGCTAAACGGGAAGAGGAAAGAGAGACTCAAGCGCCTTCAGAAACGATTCAGAAAAAAGACAAAGTTGAAGAGGAGAAGGCTAAGAAACTAGCTGTTGAAAAAACAGCTGCTGCTGAAAAGAAGGCTAAACTTTTCAAGAAAAAAGATAGAAAAAAACTTCAGAGAAAATCCTTACAGCAGTATCTTGACAAGGCAGGTTTGTATGTTTCGGCCGAGAAGGTCAAGAAAAAAATATTTGTTGGAACTATAATAACATTTCTTGTTCTCACAGCAATAGTTTTTTACCAGGTTGTTTCGTGGGGTTTTGTTGATACGCCAAGGTTCTTGTTCTTCATGGCTGCCTTATGGACTGTTGTGTTTGGAGCAGGACTGCTTTTAGTACAGGCAATTTTGTATTTCTTCCTGGACTACAGGATTTACAACAGGACTAGAGAGATGGAAGAGGTTCTTCCTGACTTCCTTCAGTTGGCGAGCAGTAACATAGCTGCGGGGATGCCTATAGACAAGGCCCTATGGTATAGCATAAGGCCACAGTTCGGTGTCCTCGCCAAAGAGATGGAGGAGGTTGCAAAAGCAACTATGTCGGGGGAGGACCTTGAAAAGGGTCTGAAAAATTTCTCAGAAAAGTACGATAGTGTTCTTCTAAAACGTTCTGTAAGTATTCTGACAGAAGGTTTACACGCAGGAGGTGAGATGGCCGAACTCCTGAACAAAATCGCGCTTAACATTGAAGAGATAAAAATCATGAAGAAAGAGATGGCTGCAAACGTAATGACTTATGCCATCTTTATCACGTTCGCAGCGGTTGTTGTTGCGCCCTTTTTGTTCGCACTTGCCACAGAACTACTATCAATAATTATCAAGATAACTGGAACGCTTGACCTGGCAGGGACGCAGTCGCTGTTCTCTTTTGCAGCCGCAGACCCTGCAATTGAAGGTAATTTCAAGGTGTTTAGCGTTGTTATGCTTATAGTGACTGCGGGGTTCAGCACAAGTATTGTTAGTATTATCAGGAGGGGCAACGTCCTTGAGGGAATTAAGAGCATTCCCGTCTATTCGGCAATTTCAGTGGCGATATACTTTCTGTCTTTTGCCTTCCTACACAGCATGTTTGGAGGAATAATTTAGTTCTCGACGATAGTTTTTCGTTTTATTCAAAAGCTTTATAAAGTGAATAAACCAAATCTGTATACTAGTCACCAATTGGTGAGGTGAATGCTAATGAGAAAAGGACAAGCAGCAATGGAATTTCTGATGACGTACGGTTGGGCCATCCTGGTCGTACTCGCAGCTATCGGTGCGCTTGCATACTTCGGAGTCCTGTCCCCGGACAGGTTCCTCCCAAACAAGTGTGTGGCGAACCCACCGTTCAGTTGTAATCAGTTCCTGGTAGACAGTACTGACGTCAGTGTTGAAATCCAGAACAACGGAGGAAAGGATGTAGTTAGTGCGTACTGGTACCTCTCTGACAATCAGGGAAGTCCGTGTACAACTACAACGGATGTACTTGATGTCCAGGTAGCTAATGGTGCTCCACTAGGAGGAAGCATTATTGACTGGGCAGGTACAGGGTGTGCAGGACTCGCAACTGGAGATAGATGGAGTGGAAACTTTACGATTATCTACCAGTTCTCAGGTGAGGACTTCAACCACACAAGCACTGGCAGCATCCAGACAAGAGTTGAAATTTAAATTTCAACAACACTTTCTTTTTTTATTTCTAATATTTGAGGTATCGAATGAAAGGACAGGCAGCTTTGGAATTCTTGATGACATATGGCTGGGCAATACTTGCCATAGTTGTTCTCATAGGGGCTCTGGCTTTCTTTGGTGTTCTTTCACCGCAAAACACAGTTCCAAGTGCCTGTGTTCTTGAACCACCGTTTATGTGTAAACAACATTTCATAAAAACGGATGGAGTTAGGGTGGAGATTGTTAACAATGGTGGTAACGATATTATTGATACGACCATTCACTTTTCAACGAGTGACGGAAAGAACTGCGTTGCTTCAGCAGAAGTAATGCCCTATGGTTCAGTCGCTCCTTCAGCAAGTTTCTCAGCAGGGGTAATCCACTGGGATTCTGGCCACTGTGCTTCTCTGAACAAGCTTGACAGGTTTGTTGGCAACTTTACGATTGAATATAGATACGCGGGTGATTCTCTTTCACATATAGCAACCGGTTTCTTGCAAGGCGTTGTCGAGAACTAGCAGGTAGCTTTTATTTCTGAGCCGTTATCAGTGAATGTACACGTAACTGTGGATTCCGCTTCAGATCTTAGGATATTTCCTGGGGCAGGACCGTATGAACCGCACGAACAGGTTCCGCAGTAAAGTCTTGTCTGTTCGTCGTGCGTTCTCTTGATACATATTGCTTGGTCTGTAGTATAGACCTCACTCACTGGATAAAGAGTTACAGT
>CAZPUM010000027.1:0-15523 GCA_964589765.1 uncultured Methanosarcinales archaeon | reverse complement strand
TTGAGTCCCAACGACCTGAGTATGTCTTTGATTTCTATGATTACTCTTTTCTGATTTTTCTTTTCAGAAATCTTCACGAATTTGATTATCAAAGAGCTTAGTTCATCTTCGGTTCCGAATTTTAGTTTGTGTCCGTCAGTTATACAGTAAAATCTGAATTTTCTGTATCTAATCTCTTTGATTAACATGCCACCAACATTTCCCAGAGGTCTTCCTTTCTTGGGGTTCTCTTCAAGCGTTTCGATTAAGTCGATAATCTCATTGGCCTCTTTTTTGTTGAACCTTTTTTCTATCTCGAGAAACAGCGCCTCTGTGATTATTACTTTAGCCATTTTTCAGTCTGTCTCTGGCCTCTTTTAGCGTGATAGAATCTGTTTCGTCATACAGGTACTGTGTTAAGATGGTTTTGCTACTGGCCTCGTACATTCTTCGAATCACATCTTCGTATGTGTCTCCTGTCCTGCCGAGATTTCTCAATTTCTCTTTCAGCTCTTTCGAAATCGCAATGGTCGTATTCATATAAGTTATAGATTCTATAATATTTATAATTGTTTCTGATTTTTTTTCTTGTTTATGATTTCATCAGAGCCGGGCCTCTCTGAGAATACTCGGTGTAGTTCATTATCCTAATCAAAACTGAGCGCTTGCGACTTTGAGTGCTGGCGAAAAAGACGGTGCAAGTGCGAAATATTGACCGACTGAGGAGGTCTAGAACTAACCCATATCTATGTGGCCGTATTCGAAGCCTTTGAGTTTTCCTGAAAGAATTCTGAGCGTGCTACTGTTCTCGTGTCTTGTATATCCAGTTGAGCCACAGTTGCTTAATATATCATGTCTGGACTCAAAACGAACTCTTTCGCCAAAAAGTGCCATGTGGTAGGGGATGAGCTCATAGTCTGACTTCAACTCTTTTTTGTCTAAAGACAAGGGCACTTCTTGATTTCCATCGGGCGTTTCTATGAGAAGATTTATCGATTTCCAACCCCTGCTGATTCCAATAACCCTTCCTTCTGTCATGGGTTTGGGGGTTCTGTTCAGGTTTTATTCTTTGTGTTCACCCAATATTATTTGCTATACAGAAAACAACAAAATCCTGGTATTACTACTATTAAGTGATTAAAATCAGAAAGACTTATAAACCAATGAAACCTACCTATCGATACAATTGGGGGATTATCAATGAACAAACTAAAAACAATCGCCACAGCAACCGCTGTAACACTCGCATCAACGCTTTTTGCACCGACTACGGATGCAGGACTTCTCAGTAAAATTTTCGGTAAGAAAAATATCGATGTTCCACCGCTTGAAAAGTACCAAGCACCTGAAAATGTCGAGCCAAGCGATATGTTTGAGAATTTACAAGTTCCTGAACAGCCTGCCATATACCAAAGAGCCACTGGAAAGACAGTTATCGATGAGTGTGTTGACTGTGATAAGGTGGATTATACAATCCAGGTTCCCCGAGACCAGTTTGTCGGCAGAACAGGAATCGAAAGACATCTCTCTGAAGAACAGGAAAGCGGAGAAGTCAGTCTCCACAACTATGACAGGCACTCAATGGAAGACCACAAGTCAGTGGTTGATACGTTCTGTGGAAAAAATGATTACGTTGAATTAAAACTGCCCCACCTGACAGATGAGCAGAGACGGGCAGGTTATCGCCTTGAGTTCTGGACTCCAACCAAGGACAATTCAGAACTCGAGCAAAAAATTATGAGCGTCGATAATGACGGCGTAGTAAGAATCACTAAAAAAGAACTCGCAGAGCTCCCAGCAGACAGCGCAGGATACAGAGTTCTAAAAACAAAAAACTTCGTGGTTCTTGTAGACCCTGACGGCGCTGTATGTGCTAGTTACGGTCTCAATTATAACGCAGTTACAAACGACCAGTGCGAACCTGTTCTAGGAACAGGACCAACTGAGTCGGTGTACAAGGCACCAACAAAGCCAGTCAGAACTGGGCAGAAAGCACCTACCAAGCCAAAGAGGCAGAGCCTTCCAGATGTTGAACCCATCGAGGCCAAGCCATACACTGAAGGCGCCGTCGGCCTAGGTATTATGAGCAACACATTCGAGAGCCTTAGCTCACTAGGAGATGAGGTTGCTGCAGATTTTGACGGAATTCAGGTTAAAGCAAAGATTGAGAAGTTCAACGAAAACAGCAACCTGAGAGCAACAGGAGTTCTGACATCCTCAGAAGGAGAGTTGAATGTTGAGCGTCAGAACGGAGATGCTTATGCAATCCCTGTTAAACAGACCGCTGTAAGTCTTGAAGGAAGCGCAGATTTCAAGGTTGTAGGAAACCGTGTTGGAGTCGTAGCAGGAGGAGCTGTAGGATTCAAGAGCTTCAATGTTTCTGAAGACCTTGAGAGAAACGGATACCCTGACTTCTACGATGTTCCGCCTATCGTCGATCAGCAGAATCTATATGCGAATGCAAGAGTAGGTCTTGGCGTTTTTGAAAAAGATAAAGGATTCACAGGCAACTACGGATTTATCGCAGTAGGAGCAACAGGTCAGCAGATTAACGAGAACTATATGGTTGGCAACGCAGAGTTCCACCCAAGCAGTAGTGTGGAAGTCGCACCTGAGATAAGCGGCGAGTTTAAACTGTTCCTCGATGAGAACCGCGGAATGTGGGTTGACGGAGAGTTTAGATACGCTCCCGAGGTCGCTACAGCGTACACGAGCATGTTTAATGGCATGGAGCTTGTCGGTGAAGGTGAGTCAAGTTACCAAAACGCACGACTAGGTATCGGCGGTAAAATCAACAAATCAGGTTCACTGAACTGGAACGTAGGTATTAACTATGCTCACAACGAAGAGGTATTCAAATTAGACCCTGACGATGTACAGAGGCTTCAGGATATCCTTGGAGATGACTTTGAGGTTCCAGAAGTAATGCCAAGCAGTCATGATGGAATGGCTGTCACCGCGGGAATCACCTTCCGCTGGTAAGGTATATAAAGTTCGAGACGAGAGATGGTAGAGATGCGAGCATTTGTAACAATCCTGATGGCCCTCGTGCTTGTGAACAGCGTCTTCGCTGCCGTAAGTACGGACCCTAACCTTTTCAGGGGGTGTGTTATAGCAAACCCTAACGGACCGGGTCAATTGGACGATACAGAATGTGATCGTGTCCCTGATGTTTTCGACAACTGTCCACTCACTCCTAACACGGAGCAAATTGACAGGGACGGCAACGGCATCGGCGACATGTGTGACCTCGTTATTGACGAAGTGCTTATCGAACCAGAGATGCCGATGCAAGGCCGTTCTATGATAGTAACAGTTTGGTTGATGAATAACAGGGCTTATCCTATGAATAACATGATTGTGAAGGCAGAGGTGCCTAAACTAGGAATAGCTACGAACGATGATATTCCGGTAATTATGCCAGGGGAGCGTGCGAGTGTTGAGTTGGTAATGAGGGTGCCTGATTGCGCACCACTAGCATTTACAGATGTTGTAGCGATTGCTGAGTATCCATTCGCACCAGGACAAAAAGAGGTGTTCTATGCGCCTCTGAAAGTTCCTATTGTTGAATCAGGTAAGTGTCCTTACATGAACACAATAGACAGGACTATTGTGGATATACTGGATATCCAGGATGTTCTTCCCGGAATCCCTGCAACGTATCCTTTTACAATAAAGAACATGGAGTCTGAGAGCAAGGCATATATTCTTACTATGGACGGTCTCGAAGGTTGGGGGTATGCAGAGATATACCCTGGAAGTGTAGTTGTTGTTCCCGCGGGACAGGTGGCCGAAGGAGCAGTCAAGGTTCATGCTTATAGAGGAGTGGCTCCTGAACAGAAGTCATTTGTTCTTACAGTAAGTGCCAGAGATGATATCAGTCAGGTTATGCTCCTTGCTGACATCAAAGACGAACAAGGACAGGTTTATGCTGCACCAAGTTCAAGGCTGATTTTTGGAATTTTGACATTTGCAATAGTAATTTTACTTATCATGATGTTTGTGCTTTTCATGAGAAACAGCCATAAGAAGCACATCAAGCGCCAGACCAAGCACGGAAAGTAGGAGAATTACTTTCTATTAACGGGTTTGCCTTGGAATTATGGTCAATATGTGAGTGTGGTGTTAAGGACCTCCGCTCAAAAAACAGGGTTTTTTGGCGTCTCAGAACCTATAGTTCTAAGACTCCCTCGGTGTTTTAAACGGCACTCACCCAGTATCTTCACATTCGCTTGATACATGAGCGCCTTGGTGTTGATTAGACTTTAGAAGTACTTGAGTTTTCGTAGGGGGTGTGGGGGGTTGGTAGTTAGACTAGAACAAAAAACATATTATCCAAACCTTTTTAAATAAACTGCTGTTCTCGCAAGATAACGTCCGAGTGATAAGCGTTGAGGACGAATAAGTTTTCTCAGCGCTTTTCAGGGAGCACAAGCTCTTTAGACTCAAAAACCAGAGGGTTCGGAGGAAAGAAAGTATGGCAAGCAGATACATTATCCGTGTGGCTAACACTGACCTTGACGGTAAAAAGCAGATTGAACCAGCACTTACCAAGATCAAGGGCATCAGTACGAGTTTAGCACACGCAATCTGTGTAGTTTCAGGAATTGACTCCAAGAAGCTGGCAGGCGATGTTTCTGAGAAAGAAGAGGCTCAGCTGAATGAGGTTGTAAAAAACCCGCTTAAGCACGGAGTCCCTGCATGGCTTTCAAACCGCCAGAAGGACCCTGAGACAGGAGAAGATATGCACCTGATTGGGCCTGACGTTCATTTTGTTCGTGATAACGACATCAAACAGATGCGTAAACTACGCAGTTACAAGGGTCAGAGACACGCTTCCAACCTAACAGTTAGGGGACAGCGTACAGCAAGCAACTTCCGCAAGAACAAGACTCGTGGAAGTTCAAGGCTAAAGGCCCTGAGAAGGAAGTGATTATATGGGAGATATCAAGCGCCTGAGGAAGAAGTACACCACGCCGGGACACCCGTGGAACGCAACCAGAATTAAGTTGGAGCGAGCCATCATGAAGAAGTACGGCGTTGCAAACAAGACAGAAATCTGGAAGATGGAGTCTGTCTTGAAAGGTTTCAAGGACCAGGCAAAGTCCCTTTTGACCCGTATGGATGAGCAGGCGGAGAAAGAGCGTCAGCAGATGACTGACAGAATAATCCGCCTCGGACTTGTTAGTAAAAGTGCGGGTGTTGACGATATTCTAGGTCTTCAGTTGAAAGATATTATGGACAGAAGGCTTCAGACACTTGTTCTGAAGAAGAGAATGGCACGTTCAATTAAGCACGCTCGTCAGTTGATTACTCACGAGCATATTCTGGTTGGTGACCGCAAGGTTACGAGCCCATCATACTTGGTCCTTGCACAGGAAGAGTCAACCGTGAGCTTCGCTCCGGACAGTCCTTTCATGCGCGATGACCACCCAGAGGCTTACGATGACGAAATCATGAGAAAGAAGCTTTCTGGTAAGAAGAAGGACAAGAAAGAGGATGACCAGGAAATCATTGTATTCGAAGATGTCGAAGACCCTGAAGAGGTAGGAAGCGGAAAGGAATACGATGCAAGCCTTGATGATATCAAAGATTCTGCGGATGCTGATCCAAAGCCTGATGTGAAGGAAGCGCCTGCAAAGAAGGAAGAAAAACCTGCTGAAGAGAAGAAAGAGAGTCCTAAAGACCAGCCAAAAGCGGAAGAGAAGCCTAAGGAGGATGAAAAATGACTCCTAAGCACACGCAAGAAGAGGCTGCAACAAGCAATTTGGCAACCGCAGCAGAACCGGAAGCACCCGTAAAGCAACCGGAGAAAAAGGCACCTGCCTTTAGATGGGGAATCTGCCACATCTACAGTTCATACAATAACACAATTCTTCATGTCACAGATATGACTGGTAGCGAGACGATAGGTCTTGTAAGTGGTGGTCAGATGGTAAAGTCAGACAGACTTGAATCTAGCCCAACAACAGCTATGAACGCTGCCGGAAAGCTCGCAGAAATCTGCGTTGACAAGGGCATCAAAGGTGTTCATGTCAGACTCAGAGCACCAGGGGGTCACAACGGTCCAAACAACCCAGGTCCAGGAGCACAAGCAGCAATCCGAGCAATGAGCAGAAGAGGACTGAGGATAGGCCTGATTGAGGATGTCACACCGTTACCACACGGGGGATGTCGCAAAAAGGGCGGAAAGAGGGGTAGAAGAGTATGAAAGTTTCAAAGTCTAAGGCCAAAGGAAACATGCTCGAGTTGGAGATGTCAGGAGCTGACGCATGGTACGTCAACACTCTTAGAAGGCTTATGCTGACTGAAACTCCTGTAATGGCGATTGAGCTTTGTGAAATTTCCAAGAACGACAGCATTCTCTACGACGAGATGCTTGCTCATAGACTAGGACTTATCCCAATTACAACTGACTTATCAGGATATAAGCTTCCTTCAGAAGAAGAGATTGACAACAAGGAATACCTTGCTCAGTCAAGCTGTAAGCTGACGCTTGAGGCAAAGGGCCCGGGTGTTATTTTCGCAAAGGACTTGAAGTCATCCGACCCTAAAATTAAGCCTGTTTATCCTGAGATTCCAATCGTCAAGTTGCTAGAGGGCCAGGAGATTATCCTGACTGCAACAGCGGTGATGGGTAAAGGCAAAGAACACACCAAGTGGTCACCCGGTCACATTTTCTTCCGTCAAAAAGGAGCGGATGAAAACCCGAACGAGAAGGAAGAGAAGATTTCAGAGAACGATTACATATTCACAATAGAATCCTGGGGGCAGTTGAAGCCCCAAGATATAGCACCTGCTGCTATCGAACAGTTCGATTTGCAGCTGAAAGAGTTCGCAGAACTCGTAAAAGCACTGTAAGAGGCAGAAAATGATCAGTATGCGGGAGTGCCGGAGTGGTCAAACGGGCACGGTCGAGGTCCGTGTAGCTCATGCTTACGCAGGTTCGAATCCTGTCTCCCGCATTGCTAAGGAGAAATAAAATGAAAAACAGCCAAACCCAAGCGCTCCTCCAGGAGCTGAAGAAGACATCCATTGAACAGGATGTTAAGCTTTGGAAGCGCATAGCAGAGGACTTGGACAAGCCGTCAAGGCAACGTCGTGTCGTCAACCTATTCGCAATCGACAAGTATGCGAAAGATGGCGAAGTAGTGATTGTTCCAGGAAAGGTCCTTTCAGAGGGTGCTCTAACCAAGAAGGTAACAGTTGCGGCTTTCAGCTTCAGTGATGAAGCCAAGAGAAAGATTGACGCATCGGGAAAGGCTATCACAATTAAAGAACTCATGGAGAGCAATCCAAAAGCACAGAAGGTGAGGATACTTGGATAAGAACACAATAGTAGTTGATGCAACCGATGTTCTTGTCGGTAGGATGGGAACTTTTGTTGCAAGAGAGGCTCTTCATGGTAAGACTATCAAGATTATCAACTGTGAGAATGCAGCTATATCAGGAAAGAGGCGAGAGATTATCGCAGACTGGAAGAGATTTGCAGACATGGGTACCCCTAAGAAAGGTCCTTTTGTTCACAGAATGCCTGACCGTATGGTTAGGAGAATGATTCGAGGCATGCTCCCATATAAGCAACCACGTGGTCGCGATGCTTTCGAGAGAATAATGTGTTTCATCGGCACTCCATCTGAATTCAAGGATGCCAAAGTAACTGTAATGCCCGATAACAGCAAGGTTGGAAAGCTTCCTTCAGTGAAGTTTATCCGTGTGGGCGAAATCTGTAAGGAACTAGGAGGAAAGACATATGGTAGCCAGTAAAAAACCAATCCACGCATCTGGAAAGCGCAAGAGGGCGATTGCTCGTGTCACTCTAACTGACGGTTCCGGTAAAGTCACAGTTAATGGCCACAGCCTTGATGGTTGGGGTAATGAGTTAAACCAGGCACGCATTATGGAGCCTGTCATTCTGGGCGGTGCAACTGCCAAGAAGTACGATTACAAGGTAAACGCAATGGGAGGGGGACTGACAGGTCAGGCTGACGCAATCAGATTGGCCATTGGACGTGTCCTTTCGCAGGTCGACAAAAAGCTGAAGGATGTTTTCCTTGACTACGACCGTATGTTGCTTGTCGCCGATGTTAGAAGAAAAGAGGCTAGCAAGCCAAACGCACACGGAAAGGCGCGTGCGAAAAGACAGAAATCATATCGTTGAGGTGAACTATGATAATTCCAATCAGATGTTTCAGTTGTGGCAAACCGGTAGCACACCTGTGGAAAGAGTACACAGAGAGAGTTGGTGCTGGTGAAGACCCGAAGAAAGTAATGGATGATATGGGATTGGAAAGGTACTGTTGCCGTGCGCTGTTGCTCGGTCATGTTGACCTTATTGATATTGCTGCGCAGTTCAAGAGATTCTGATTTTTCTACTTTTTAATCACTTGTTACTGTGAAATGATTGTGAAACTTGTCCGAACTCCAATTATTATGTTTAATTCTACAGGATTATGAACATGTGCACGTGCCACTTCCACCTGGTTGGTCACTACACGTTCCAAAGTTTCCGTCACTCTTGATACAGATTACCTTTCCCGTACCGTCTCCACTTACACCAGAGACATTCACTTCTCCAATAACATGTAGTTCGCTTTCAGGAGAGTTTGTTCCTATTCCAACGTTACCGTCATTTTTCAGATAGAGTTGTCGTCCGCTGTTGATTCCTATGCCGATGTTCTTGTACGCACTGCCTGTTCTGTTATATGCGAGTATGCGCCCGAAATCTGATCCGGTATTGTACCCGATCTCCAAGCCTGTTCCCGAAGAGGGGTTGTTGGTCTGTGTGGACCTGATTCCTCCTGCTACATCCAGTTTTTCTGCAGGTGAATCTGTATTGATACCAACATTTCCATTTTCGTCTATTCTGACCCTTTCCACAGAACTACCGTCCAAAGTGGTGTAGAACGCAAGGTTACCATCTTCAAATCCAGGACTAACATCTGCAGATACTCCAATACCTCTAATTGCGGCCATATTTACGTAAATACCATTGCTTATTTCCGTTTCAAAGACGAGTCCTGTTGAAATACCATCTGATGCGCCTCCTCCAGATACTGCGTGAACCAGCGCAAGGACATCTGTGTTTCCTACTGTTGAGTCTTCCTCAAAAATTTCTAATGGGTACCCGGGGTTAGCCCCAAACCCTATCTTTCCAGAAGGCATAATTCTCAAAACCTCTGTTGCTGAACTGTTGAGAATGGCGAAGTAGTCGGTAGCTCCTTCGTTTTTCAAGTACCATCTGTTATTTCCATTTTCCTGTAGAAGAACACCGGAATCGGCTGTATCTGAGGAGTCAAGAGCGATGTATGTGTTACTTGTGCCTTCCACCTCCAAATTTTGTGATGGGCTTGATGTTCCTATTCCTACTTTGCTGTTTGTTCCGTCGATGAAAACAGTGCCTGTTCCGGATGTTATGTTGCCTGTGGCGTTAATGTTTCCTATGACGTTTAGTTTTGCTTTCGGTGAAGCTGTTCCTATGCCTAATTCATCATCAATGTAGATTTCTCCGGTTCCGCTGTTGAGCTGTAAATCTCCAGTCGCATCAGAGATTAAACTATCGCCAATCTGTAAATATCCTGTACTGCCATCACCGATTTGAATACCTGGGTTTGCAACAGACGAGACTGTCAGTGCTCCACTCATGGTATCGCCAGCAGTCAAAACATAGATATCTGAAATCTGGTCTGCGTTGATACAATTGGTACAGCTCACATTGTGAGCAACAAACGCATATGGACTTGTAGTTAAATTGAGTCTGGGTGTCATCTGGTCGTCAGTATCAACCGTAACCCCTAGGTAAAGTTGGTTTGTGAAGTACTCTTCTGACAGTCCTGTCAGTATTGATGTGTAAAACCCGTTACTGTCTGGATTTACGTCCAAAACCTGCTCATATATCGGTTGTCCTCCTGTGTATGCTGTGTATAATGTGAAGTTCACGGAGGTAGAGGCGGTTATGGCTGTCCCGGTATCATCGGTTAATCTTCCTTGGACCGCCAGAGTTGAGGGGGGAGCTGCCGCTACGTTGAAGCTCAAAACTACAAACAGCATCAGAATGGCTGTTGTTGAAATCAATAGTTTGTAGTTTGTCATTTTATTCACCTTATGTTCCCTCTATTACCAATGATGTTCCGTTGAAATATATCCTTGAAGTACAACCATCATTGAAACACATTGAGTATGTGCTGTTGATTGATATGTTTCCGTCTGCGACAGAAAACTTTTCAGCTGGAGAGTTAGTGCCTATGCCTACCTTCACATCTGCTGTATTGTTGTAAACAATGCCTGCACTTACACTCCATCCTGATGCGGGTCCTGTGTCGTCTGTTCCGCATTCCCATGAATTGCCGTCCCAGTAACTGTACTGGTTGGCTCCACAAGTGTTCGCGTTGATGCTTACAGTCACATCCCCTGTTGCTTGGTCTACTGAAATGCCATTTCCTTCAATGATGGACGTAACATTTCCTGAATTGGTTCCAGAGACACAATTGGTTCCGTTGGAAAGACAAACCAAAACATCTTTGGAGTAAATGTCTCCTGAAACATTCAGGGTTATTCCAGAACCTGTTCTGGGTCCCACCTGTACTATTCCTGTTGAGCCTGCCAGGGTGTTTATGTACAGGTTTCCGTTTGCGTCAAGATAAATATCTGAACTATCCGCCTGTAGGGCGGGTCTGCTTGACGGGGTGTAGATGGAGCCGTTAGCTCGTATGTCCATCTGAGCACCATATAGTATTCTTGCGAATCTTAAGTCTGAGACATTAACATCATCTGAAATGTTGATGCTTCCTCTTACTGCGGAGTCACCTGTTAACAAAACATAAAGTGAGTCGTGGCCAGGGTCGTTGTCTGCTATTACTGGCGATATTAATGCCAGGAAGAATATCAGCATCGCGATAGTTTTCACTGTTTCACGCTGATATCGCATCATTCAATATCCCTCCTGTAGGGTATGAGATTTCCTCTGATATAGAGGTCTCCTGTGTTTCTGTCTGCGTATGCTAGTATGAGGCCACGCAGATTTGTGATTGAGTAACTTCCTGCGAGGGGTTCGAGTCGTGTCTGTTCCTCGTAAAGCCTTCCTTTGAGATGCAGGTCTCCTGTTGCGGAATCAATCCATAGTGTGAATACCTGGTTGAAGTTTTCATCTCTGTATCCCAGGGCGAAATCTCCATTTGTTGGTCTTCCATCAGAGCGTTCTTCTACACCTCCTGTTATCATGAAGTTTCCTACGGGGCTGAGTCTTGCAACCTTCTCTCTGGCTATGTTCTCTATGAACACATCTTGTTCGAAGTACTTATCCGCTTGTTCGTGGAGGCAATCAACAGGTCGTTTGTTTGGGTCGGGACTGCTACAGTCAAGTACTACTGAAATGTTTGTTGTGTTGGTTTCATTGGTGGTGACAACAGGGACCGTTTCGTCTGTTTCGGTATTTTCTTCATGGGCCGAATTTTCTGTAGTTGTTTCGTTTTCAGAAATTTCTGAAACTATTACTTCAATTAGCATGTCCTCTTGGACTAATTCTTCTAAGTCTGAAGCATAAACTGGTAGGAAATCAATTCCGCTTGTTACTGGCATTATTGTTAGGATATCTCCATCAACCGAGGCTATAACATACGGACTTTCTCCGACTGAGAACATTAACTGACTGCCTTCGGGGTCTTCGAAGTATAAACTCAAATCAATCTCTTTTGTGTCGTTTATAGTCACGTTTCCGAATGGAATTACTAAGACAGGGGGTTCATTGACAGTGGTGTTACCTGTGCCTAACAACGTGATGTTCAGGAACGCATCTCCTGTCACTACAATCTTTGCTGTTCCTGTTATGTTTGGAAGAACACAGGTCTCTTCACAAAGGTTCTCGAATGTTGTGATTCTTGGTTCTTCTCCAATAACTATTGGAAGTCTTGTTGTTCCAGCATCCCAAACAATTAACAGTTCCATTGACTGGTTTGGTGCTTCAAATGGAACTACTGTGGGAAGAGTTTCATATCCATCATCGAGATAGTAACTGGCGTTCTCTGGAACATTTTGTATCTGAACCAACTCGCCTGGGAGGTATGATGCTTTATCAGTTCTAGGACTGCCATCATCGCTTCTTATGTCTGCTACCAGCAAAACCGAATTTTCTGTTATGAAATTTATCTTTGCTTGTCCTTCTCCTGTTAGAGTTCCGCTTGCAGTTAAGGCCTGGATTGTTGTGTTGACTTCTAATTCAAGAGTTTCTCCTGATTGTACTTGTGTGTCGTGTATGAATAGTCCTGTTGGTGTCAAATCTCCCGACTGATATACTAAGCTGACCGCGAAGAATGCCAGAACGAACAGTAACATCCCTATGACTGGCCAGTTCCTTGATGGCTCCAAATCCTTTAGACTTGTGTTGTGGATTGCCTTCAGATATGTATTTGCTTCTTTCCTTGAGATTGTGCCTTCCTTGTAGGCCTTGAACACTAACTCAGGGGTGTCTTTCATCGTCCACCTCCGAGTCTTTCTTTGATTGACCTTGCCTTGGTGTCAGAACCTATCGGTTGTTCGTCAAGTTTGATTCCAAGTTTTTCAAGAACATCGAGGCTTGTCAGTGCGTCGCGAACTTTCTTTCGGGCGTTTGCTTCGAACCTGCTGACGGCTCCTTGTGTTATGCCCAGTTTTTCTGCAATCTCTATCTGACGGAGTCCTCTGTTTCTTAGTAGAAGTACTTGCAACTCTTTGTCCGTCAGCACTGTATATACCTCAAAGTAGTTATATTTGTAATTTAAATCATATTTAAAGCTTCTGTCGTAATAATATATTTAAAAATACTCATATGAGTTATTTTAGTGTTATAAATCTTTCGAAACCATTTATTTTATAAACTATTTTCTAAAGGAGTAGTAGTTAAAGCTAGTTTAGTGGTAATATTGGCCAGAAGCGGGGTAATTAATAGTAATAAGGCGGCCTTCGAGCGAGCTAGCAGAATAAAAGAAGAGTTAGAGTGGCTGAAGAAACGTTTCGATGCCTCTGATGAAGAGTTGCTAAGAATTCTCAACCCTGGCGAGTATGTACCGCTCAGAGCGTTCTCAAAAGGTCTCGGTGTAATCGAATCATTAGTTCTATACCTTTCCGAGACAAAGACACTAAATGACATAGCTGAAGCTCTTGGCAGGAAGTACTCGACAATTGCCAACACTTTGCGTAAGGCAAAGGCGAAACCGCATCAGGAAGAGATTCCTTCAGACATTCTTGTACCTTTGGAGGTATTTACTTCAGAACTGGCACCCCTTCAGTCCCTCGTAAAGTATCTTCGTGAAGAAAAAGGTCTGACCTATGGTCAGATTGGAAAGTTGTTGAGACGCGACTCAAAAAACATCGGGAACACATACAGGGAGGTGGTCAAGTGAATAAACGGCTGCTCCTTGTGATGATTCTTGCGGTTGGACTGATAGCGGGTCTGGTAGTTGCAAACCAGATTACCTCCACGAACTACCAACAGAACCAGACTGTTCTTGGTGGAGGCGGTTTCAACAGCACAAGCACAAATTATGCCCTAACAACAAGTATTGGCACCATTGGTGGAAACGCTTCCAGTAGTAATTACATATCAGAGTTCGGAATTCTTTCAGGAGAGTTTGGTGATTTGTACCCTGACTGTCCTGATACGAGTGGGGTTTGGACAGTGCCTGACGGCTACATACTCAATAGTAGTATTGTGTGTAGTGATATTCATGTGCCTGTCACACTCTACATTGGCAGTCAATACAATAGTTACGCAGGCATCAATATCACAGCCACGCTAGTCAACATCACAGGCGAGATTGATGGTAAGGGTTATGGTTATCAGCTCGGTTCGGTAAACGGGGATGGAAACGGTCCTTGCCCTGGTGATGGCAATACACAAACTAACCGTGGTGCGGGCGGTGCTTGCCACGCTGGAAGTGGGGGTAATGCCTACGCCTATATCAACAAAGGTGGGCGCGCCTCTTATGGTAGCCTCGAGTACCCTCAATCTGTTGGTAGTAGCGGTGGTCGTGGCGAGGCCTCTGGTGGTGCTGGTGGTGCGGCAGTAAGGATTGAGGCTGCAACAGTAATTCTTGAAGGAACCATTTCAATGGATGGTACATCTTCCACTGCTGCGGATGACAGTAATGGTGGTGGTGCTGGTGGTAGTGTGTGGATTTATGCGCAGAATTTGACGGGAGCTGGTGAAATATCAGCGCGCGGAGGCAATGGTAATGGCACTGGTGGCGACGCGTATTCTGGTGGAGGTGGAGGGGGTCGTATCGCGCTACATTATGAAGGTGATTTTTCAGGCACATATGATGTTCGTGGTGGTTCCGCAACAAACACAGGATACAATTATGGATATTACGGTGGTTCGGGAACTGTTTTCATAAATAAGTCTGGCACGACAACATTCTGGACTGACAATAAGGGAATAGGAATCACTCCTTATACTAACATAACGAGCACTCTTGTTGTAGATACTATCAATATAACGAACGCGAGCTTGTATGGGGAGGATATTACTGCTACCGACATGTACGCATACGGCAGTGGTGGCTCTGATGTTTTCATAAAGACAAACGTAGTAGATCTGTATGTAATTGGCGATTTACGCTACTCTTCGAATCAGAATTTCACGCGAGTCACAATCCAAGATGGTGGTATCTTGCGTCACGTTGATAATGGTGTTACGCACTTGTACAGTTTGAATGTTTCTGCTGTTAATATCACGATTTTGTCTGGTGGTTTGATTGATGTTGATGATTTTGGTTTTAATAATCCTGGTGGGGGTGGTAGTGGTTATGATTTAGATGGTAATGGGCCTTGTGGTGGTGAGGGTACTACGAGTACTGGGCGTGGTTCTGCTGGTGGTTGTCATGCGGGTCATGGTGGCGGTGGTGGTGATAATTTGAATAGGGGTGTTTCTAATGCATATGGCAGTCCGTCGCGACCAACAACTATTGGTAGTAGTAGTGGTGGTGATTATTCTTCTGGTTATGGTGATGGTGGTGGTGCTGTCTTCCTGAATGTTTCTGATACTTTGTTGATTGATGGTAATATTACTGCTCGTGGTGAGGATGGTGAGTATGTGTCTTATGAGGCTACTGGCGGGGGTTCTGGTGGTAGTATTTGGATTATTGCCAACACGATTAATGGTTCTGGTAGTTTGAGTGTTGATGGTGGTGATGGTGATTCTTCTGGTCCTTCTAATGATGATTATTCTGGTGGTGGGGGTGGTGGTTATATTTCTGTCACTGTTGCTACCGATAATTTTGTTGGCGCGTTTTCTGCTCTTGGTGGTGATGGTATTTATTCTTATCATGATGGTGGTGCTGGTGTTATTTTCAAGAATGTTAGTGGTGTTGAGTCTGTTGTTGTTGATAATGCTGATCGTTATCTTTCTGCTGATACTAATTTAACGGAGTCGTTGGTTGTTGATGTGTTTAATGCTTCTAATACTACTCTTACTGGTGAGGATTTTGTTGCGGGTACTTTGTTTGGTTTGGGTTCTGTTGATTATTATGTGAGTCCTAATGTTACAATCTATAATAACTCGGGTGTTCAG
>CAZPUM010000026.1:0-16239 GCA_964589765.1 uncultured Methanosarcinales archaeon | reverse complement strand
AGCAGGCCATGTAGCCATCTCAGCACAAATTTCACTCAAACTCATTTGACCTACAGCATCTCCTGCCACATTGTCCGCAGCCACCGGTTGCATTCCTGTTGGGATTGCTGGTCCGCTCTTTACTAGAACTACCATTCCGAATATTGCCAGAACCGCGATGACGAATACAGCTATCAGGCTGAACGTTAAAAATTCGCTTTCAAGTTTCTTTACCATACTGCTCCTCTGTGGGATTAACCCGTAGTCACTGAGTATACATTTAGGTATACTAGAGCACAATTACTTATACTGATTTATAAAGTTTGTGCGAAAATGAATTATTTTCTATATACAAACAATTACAGACCTGCCAAAAATGCTTGAGCATAGATGTCAGTGAGAACTGTAGCATTCGAGAGAACAAGAACCTCAACGATAGCTCCAACAGCGAATACAATTAATGCAAAAACAAACAGTTGGTAATTGTACTTGAACACCTTCTGATATCTGGAAGTATCAAATACCATGTGCATCAAGTAAAGAATCGCAAGGGCCAAACCAATCGCGAATATAATTTTTAGAACAAACGAACTGAACATAGTGAAAACAACCCATGTCAGCACATAATAGACAATAGCTGCGAAAATAAAGTACAGCACAAACAGTTTCAGCTCAGAAGGTTTGTCAATCTCATCAGATATAATCGCGCCCGAAATAGCAGCCAAAATGTAAGCACTTCCCTCCAGAATGACATGTGGCAAAGTAATCAGAACAATAGTCAAAAGTACAAACAAAGCTGATGAACCATCAAAAGAAGCAGCCATCACGGCACGGTAACCGAAAATAGTACCCCATACACTAGCATTCCAAGCCACAAAGAAAACAGCCCCATCCCCCGCAACCAATGCTATCAGGAAAGTCGCAAGCAAAACCCACCAGTTATTCAGCATGATGTGCGCAAAAGCATCAAACGAAAAGATAGCACCACCCCTAAGCGCCTCAAGACTCAACTGTTCTCTAAAAACAACAGAAATATCATAGCCGAGGAAAGGACCCAGAAATGAGTAAAATAAATAGGTCAGATAAATACCAAAAAACAAGAAAAAATAAACCTGAATCATGTCAAAATTATCCCTGAAAAGTCTCTTGAATGTGAATCTTTTTTCACGAAGCTCCTGTTTCTCCTCCCTTTTCAGGAGGTCCTGAAAATAAGGCAACAGGAAAATACTCGTGAAAAATACCGAGACCAAACCCGAGTTCCCTCCAAAAACCAACCTAGCTATCACAATACTGATTGTGGTGTATATTATAGCAAGAAAGAATGCTGTCCAATGCTTTTTCTCAAGAAGCTTCTCAGGAAACAGGTGCTCAAATACCACAATAGGCCAAGCACAACACCATTTATAAAAATATTCAGAAAAAGGTGAGCCCGCCCGGATTGTTTGGATTCTGAGAATTCAAACCGAGGAATGTAATGACGAGCGTTCGAATACGGTGAAGACTAAAAGGTGAGCCCGCCCGGATTCGAACCGGAGTCTCGAGGTCCGAAGCCTCGCATTCTATCCAGGCTAAACTACGGGCCCGTCATTAAAGAGACAGTAATCCGTTTATATATACTACGAATTGGGAAAACGCTTAAAAACCAAATACTTGGCGACTTAAAATGAAAATCACAACAATATTATTAATTATAGGTATAATCACACTTTCAGCATGTACAGCACCCCCCGATGATGCTAACAGAGCCGAAATTCTAACCGGAAACACAATCGAACTTGAAGGCGATTTCACAGAAGTGCCCATAAACATAGAAGAATCAAGCTTTAGATTCATAGGGTACGGCCCTGGCAAATCCCACGAGGGCACTTTTAATGAAATGCTCGGAGTACTGTTGTATGAAGGCGACACCCTCGTAGGCGCAAGAGGAACAATCAAGGCAGAATCTGTTGATACAGACAGCGATGGACTTGACAGACACCTTAGAAATGAGGATTTTTTTAATGTTGATATCTACCCTACCATAGAGGTTGAAACCGTATTACTTGAGTCTGACAATGTTGTGGCAGATTTAACATTCCATGGGGTTACTAAACGCATGAGCTTTCCTGTTACAACAACTGAAAACTCAATAAGTGGAGAGACAATCCTCAAAATGAGCGATTTTGAAATAAACTACCCTGCCGTTAATGATGAGGTATCTATAGGATTCACTTTCACAACCTAAAGAAGCTTAAGTTCTGAAAAGTGGATATCCAGTTTTTCAGAGTAGGCAGGGCCTATAGCAACGCAAGTCTTGGTTCCCGGAGCAACAACAGTACGTCCCGCGTCAGTAATCAGTGCAGTAGGAAATCCTTGATCCTTGGCCAACTGAAGATACTTCAAAAGCTCTTTCTCATCAGTAACTTTTAGCACGACCTTCGCCATACCCTGCTGACGCCAGGGCCTGACCAAATCAGCGTTTGAGCGAAGGACCGCTTCCACAGAGGCATGTGCTGCCTGAGCAGCAGCCTTACCCTTAGGCAACTTAAGGTCCTGCCTGATAATAATCAGCTGTTTTAACTCATTCATACATAGCTGGCGTGTGGAAGGATATAAAAAACCGACAGTCACAACCAGGTCATGGACCTACAAGAATTAGAGGATTGGTTCTCACAAGAGAAAGAGCGTTTGGAAAAACAGGCGTTTAAATCGTTCATGAACTCTTCAGACTGGACAAAACCAAAAAAGCATTTTGACAAAGAGTACAAGAAACTCATCAGAGAGTATCAGAAACAGCAGGCAGTTATATACCGAAACGAAAAGATAAACACTGCTGTTCACAAACCCATTAAGAAATACCATGATTGGAAAACCAACCAGATTATTAAAATTAAACAGTGGAAAGAGAGAAAGATTTTGGCCATAAAAAAATGGGCTTTTGACAGGAAAATCAAGAAAATTCTTGAAGAAGAAAGAACTCTTTACTAGTTTAGACTAAAAGAAATAAGAGAAACTCTTTTTAAAGAAACGAATGGTTCCGGAAATTAGGGGCCTTTAGTGTAGCTTGGTATCACATGTGGTTCGGGGCCACATAACCGGGGTTCGAATCCTCGAAGGCCCGTTATTTCTTTCTAATAACTTCTATATCTGAAAATGCGTTCCACATTTCCCTTAGAATTGTGCTCTGAGTTATTACCCCAACTAATTCGTCACCCAAAGTAACAGGAATTAACCTGAATCCTGTCTCAACCATCAACCTGTTAGCTTCAAGCAGTGTCGCCCCAGGAGGAATGGTTTTTACTTTCTTGACCATTATGGCACTGACCTTTACATTGGAAAGGTTTCCTCCGTAATTATACATCTCATCCAGAATCTCTTTGACACCTACAATTCCTAAAAGTTCTTTCTTACCCTCACGTTCTCTGGTAATTAGTGCGTTACATACTGAGCGTTCTTTCATCCCTTCCAGAGCATTCTTAACAGTTTCAGTTTCATCTACAGTGACCGGTTCAGATATCATAGTTTCAACCCTTAACAGGCGAGAGGAAACCGCCCTGTTTAATGAGAAAAATCTGTCTAACTCAGTCATTAATTGAACTCTGGTCAAAGTGCCCTGAAGCATTCCTTTTTTCAACACCGTAATAACCCTTCTTTTTTCCTGATTACACAGAGAGATACAAGTTTCAAGTGTGGAATCTGTTGAAACAGAACTTACATCAGACATGATTTTACCAACCATTATTGTTCCTATGTCCTCTTCATTAGAAATTTTCAGGATAATATCTCTGTCTGTAATCAAACCTACAGGTTTTCCTGCTTCTACAACGACTGCATAGCTCAGCCCTTCTGTCAGAAACTTACCCGCAACATTTTTTACGGACAAAGAATTTGGAACAGTTAATGGATGCGAGTCCATAATAGAGAATACTTTGGATTCTTTCAGCCTTTTAGCCCTGACAGAGATAGAAGAGTCATGTGAAACATTGTTACCAATCACATAAACAACCCCTAAAATCATCATGACACCTAAAATAGCCAGTAATATCCCTCTCCAATGTTTTGCCAGAATCTCTGAAAAATCATTCCCATCCACCGATAAAACTATCTGACCACCATCCAGAGGGAGCGTACTATCTTTTGCGACCCTTACACCACCCGGCAAAGACCTTACTGTCTGTACATAATCCCCCGCAACAATACGTATTGGCACGTCAGGTTCAGCAGTAATCTCTCCCTGATTGAACACATATTTTCCCTGAAGTGTTCTGTCCCCTATCTGAATAGCTTGCTCTCTCGATATCGTAACTGTTTCAGCCTGGAACCTGTTACCAGCAGAGTCATGCCATTCGGCCCTGACCGGCACACCCCCAATAGGGGTTCCTTTTTCATCAACAACTCTTCCTTCAAGAGAGGTCGGAGGATACTCTTTTATTGCAGGCACTAAAAGAGTTGTTTCATCAACAATCTGCAAAACTAAATCACCATCCTGATTTCTTAAGGTCAGATTGTATATATCACCTGAACTATCTTTCATAGATACAGACATAGGGAGAGTTATTGTATCGAGCCCAACATCATCCCCTGTTAAGTACAAATCTTCGGCAACAGCAAACGGGCACAACAGCAATAATACTATAAAAGCCCACCTCATTTCTTTCACGACGATTACCTAGAATAATACGTATATAAAGTTTCAGGCGTTTAGGAAGTTTTGTGCCATCTTTCTTATCTCATCTTCCTCGTCCACTTTTGCAACCCAAACTTGAACCTCACCCACACTAATCAAAGAAGGGGGTTCCTGCCAGAAGGTTTCCATATCCAAATCTATTCCAAGGTTGTGAAGTCCTGCCAAGAGAGAAAACCTTATTGCAGGGGCTTGTGACAGTCCTCCTGCCAAGACAACAGCGTCAACCTCACCCAGTATTGCAAAATAGCCACCGAGTGCTTTCCTGAATTGATATGTAAGAAAGTTCAGTGCTAAAGTTGCTTTAGCATCGCCCTCACGCTCCCTGTCAAGAAGGTCACGAACATCATGACTTCCACCAAGTGCTTGTAAACCGGATTCATTTTCAAGTATGTGAAGTGCTTGGTGATGATTAATATCATAAGTATCACAAAGATAAGATATTATGGAAGGGTCCACTGTGCCTGAACGTGTGCCCATAGGAAGACCTTCTAGAGGTGTAAACCCCATTGTTGTATCTATAGATTTTCCTCCCTTTATCGCACATAGACTTATACCACTTCCCAGTTGGCAGGTAATTACGTTTAAATCCTCAGGTTTTTTCCCGATACGGTTAGCAACTGATTCCAGCATCGACCTGTGCGCAAGACCATGGAACCCATACCTAATTATGCCCTCTCGAGATAATTTTTCAGGAATTGCATAAAGTCTTGCAACATCCGGCATTGTTGTGTGAAACGCAGTGTCAAAGCATGCGACAGAATCCACATCAAGTTTCTCATGAAAAAATTCTATAAGTTCCAAAGCAGGGGGCATATGTAAAGGTGCCAGAGGAATAAGCTTCCATAAATCTGCAACGATTTCCCTGTTAATTTTCACAGGTTTTCTGTGTGTACCTCCATGAACCACCCTGTGCGCAACAACTTTTACATCATTTTTTGGAATGTTTTTAAGAATCAATTCTCCTGCTGAACGGTAATCTGTCGTATCAATCGGTTTTCTTTTCTTTTTTCCGTTCTGTCTGATTTCTATAGTGCCGTGCTCACCAATACGGTCAATCTGACCTGCAAGCACGCGCTCCTCACCGCGGTATAGTCTAAACTTAACGCTTGAACTTCCCGCATTGATTATCAGCGTCGCTCCTTCCATTGCCAATCTGTAATCTCCTTAGGGTCCGCACCGTGTTCCAAGATATACTCTTGGTGCTCAAGAATCAGGGATTTGAACATCACTGTAAGTATATTCTCTTTGGCCGCCACAACAGGATTAGTGTGGGCTGCGTGTTTGATTGCCTTCATAGCAAGATGATACCTGCTAACATTGTTTCTTATCAGCATATCAAACGGTGTCGTTGTTGTGCCTTTCTCTATGTAGCCATACACATGAAATCTCTCGTTATTCTTTCTATCAAACAAAAGCTGTTTGACAGCTCCAGGATAACCGTGGAAGGAGAACACAACCTCTTTATCCTTTGTAAACAGTTGGTCGAATGTTGAGTTGTCAAGAGCATTCGGGAAAAACCCTTTTTTTCCTAGTACGTTCAGTTCAGACACATTTACGAACCTTACTTTCATCTCTGGGATAAAGTCGTTAAGTAACTGAATTGCTGCCAAAGATTCCTGTGTCTGGTAATCACCAGCCGCAGCCAGAACCACATCAGGTTCTTGGTCAGACGCAAACTCCCATGTACTCGCTCCAACGCGAGCCTGGTCAAGCGCCTCCTGCATAGTTAGCCACTGTCGGATTGGGCGCTTGTCAGCAACAATAACATTGACTCTGTTCGTGCTTCTCAAACAATGATCAAGAACGTTTAGCAACATGTTTGCGTCCGCGGGCAGATACACTCTTACAAGAGCCTCTTCGCGCGCTTTGTTCAGCATGTTGTTGATGAAACCAGGGTTTTGGTGACTAAATCCGTTGTGGTCCTGTCTCCAGCAAACACTGGTCAGAATATAGTTCAAACTGCTCACTGGTGGCCTCCATTCATACTCTGTGCTCATCTCAAGGAACTTAAGATACTGGCTCACCATGCTATCAACTATCGGCAAGAATGCTTCATAGCTCGGAAACAGGCCGTGTCTTCCTGTAAGAACGTAACCCTGCATCCATGCCTGGAGAGTGTGCTCACTCAGCATTTCTATGACCCTTCCGTTTGGAACAAGTGTATCATCCTCTTTCGGATGTGGCCAGTAGTACTGTCGCCCACTGCTTTGCAAAGCTTTGTCGAGCTTGTTGCTCGCAATCTCATCTGGCGAGAATATCCTGAAGCGGTCCATGTTTTTGTTACAGACCTCAAGGAGGAATTTTCCTCCTGTTTCCATACTGCTTGCCATAGTTCGCCCGCGCTTATCAAACTTGATTTCAAAATCTCTCGGAGCAGGCATATCCAATGGAACTCTCATTCTTCCCCCAATACTGTGGGGACTGCTCGATATTCTTTTGTCACCTTCAGGAACAAACTCCAATAACCCTTTCTTAACTATGCCTTTAGGAAACAAAGTTTGAGGCTTGTAACTAGCAAGCCATTTTTCGAGAGCCAGGAGGTGATGTTTGTTTGTTCTGACATCTGTTGCGGGAACTTGATGACTTCTGTAGCTTCCCTCAACTTTTTTACCCTCCATTGTTTTGATTCCTGTCCATCCTTTGGGGGTTCTCATTATCAGAACGGGCCATTTGGGTCTTTCTATATGCTCCCCTCCTCTGGCCTTTTTCTGGATACTTCTGATTCTATTGTACGCCCACTGAATTGCATCGTGCATCTCTTTGTGACCTGTGTGGACAATCTTTGGTTCGTAACCGTAACCTGTAAACAAGGAGTTGAGCTCTGAATCGTTCATAGTGCCATAAATTGTTGGACTGCTGATTTTGTATCCGTTCAGATGAACTATGGGAAGTACTGCGCCACAAGAGGCAGGGTCCAGATATTTTATGCTGTGCCATGCTGTGGCTGTCGGACCAGTTTCGGCCTCTCCATCACCAACAACAGCAACAGCTATCAAGTCAGGATTGTCAAGCACAGCACCAAACGCTGTTGCCAAGGCGTAACCAAGCTCTCCTCCTTCGTGAATACACCCAGGGACTCCTGGGTTAAGATGGCTTGGGAATCCTCCAGGCCAACAGAAACTCTTAATCAGGTTTCCGAGTCCCACACGGTCGTGTGTAAACTCACAGTAACCTATCTCAAGACTTTTTTCAAGATACATGTTGCCAAGTATCGCCGCAAATCCGTGTCCTGGACCTGTTAGCAACAATAAGTCAGAATCAGTCTTCTTTACTAGAAGGTTTAGGTGCGTGTAGATAAAGTTCAGACCAGGACAGGTTCCCCAGTGACCTAGTAATGCTAACTTGATATCATCAGGTTTTAGCTTCCTTTCAAGAAGGAAATTATCCTTCAAATACACCATGCTTGCTGCCAAATAGTTTGCAGCGGTCCAATAATTTTTAGCCCAGTCTAGCTCTTTCCGAGAAATTCCCACGGCCTCACCTCGACATGAAACCACCCTTCGTTATTTATATACCTGTCGCTTATTCTAGAGACTCAATTACATGTTTTAACTCAGCAAATTTTTCCTTTTGTAATTCTTCAGTTTTTGCTTCTAAATTTAATCTCAGGTAAGGCTCGGTATTGCTTGGCCGGACATTAAACCACCAATCATGAAAATCCACTCTTACCCCGTCTACAGTTGAGCTTTGAGTTACACCTTGTATTTCAGCATATTTTTCTGCCACCACCTTAACAGCCGCCTGAGGGTCGGAAACTTTAAAGTTTGTCTCTTCAATCTTGTAGTATCTGGACTGGAGTTGGTCTGCCATGATCGAAAGTTTTCCATTTTCAGCTAAAAGATTCAGAACCCAGAAAAAGACCATTTGAGTATTTTCCATAGGTTGTTGTACTGCGTTATAGAAATGACCTGACAACTCACCCGCAAAGAGTGCGTTGTAAACCTTCATATCAACTTTGATGAAGGCATGACCCACTCGCGTAACTTTTGCAGTACCGCCTGCGGACTCCACCTCCTCTTTTACAACCCATGATGAACGGATATCATAGAGTATTGTTGCGCCTGGCTTTTCTCTCAGCACCTGTTTTGCAATTATTGCTAACATAATATCATTACGTATGTATCTGCCCTTGTCATCAATGAATATTATTCTGTCACCATCCCCATCAAGAGCAATACCTAAGTCGGCTCCAACTTCTAGTACTTTTTTCTGTAATTTTACTAATGCATTTGGGGCTATCGGGTTAGGTTCTCGGTTTGGAAAACTTCCGTCAAGTTCAAAAAACATAGGAATTAATTCAATGTTTGGAGGAATCTTTTCTTGAAGCGCTTTATACGTGTATCCACTCATACCATTTCCAGCATCAACAACAACCTTGAAATTTTTCTCGGTTTTCAGGAACTTGATATTGTAGTTGATGAAATCATCAAGAACATCCTGTTCAGATGATTCTCCTTTTCTTTGTGGTTCTGGAAAGTTTTGTTCAAGGACGAGTTTTTCAACATCTTGCATTCCGTTGTTGCCCCCAACGGGCGTAGCACCTTGCATACATATTTTGAAACCGTTATACTTTGCAGGGTTATGACTCGCAGTTACCATGACACCCGCATCATAATTCTGTGTTGCCCAATAAAACATAGGGGTGCTTGTCAGACCGATATCTACAACATCAGCCCCCTGGTCCATCATTCCTCTAACAAGGGCATCTCTTAATTTAGGACTGCTCTCACGCATATCGCGCCCTACTAGAATTCTGTTTGCTTCTGTAAATGAGACTACTGCTCTACCAATAAGATAAGCCAGTCCTTCATCCAATTGTTCACCATACACTCCTCTGATGTCATACGCTCTAAATATACTGTCTGCCATATTACAATTCAACCTCTCCTGTCTTTAATTGTTTTGCCTTCCATAATTATCTTTGAGTCTGACAACATCATCAATTTCCGGCGTGCTTGTTTCAACAAGAACTGTATCAGTCACTGACTCAAAAGTGTGTACTGTTCCAGGTTCAACGTGTAAGGTCACCCCTGGAACAAGCCGGATTTTTTTCAGATTTTCTTGTGAGTCGCCCACTATCGCAATAGCTTCTCCTGAAATACAGTGAAGAGTCTCTCTTTTCTTTTTATGGTACTGTAAACTCAACCTGTGCCCAGAATCTATGTGTAAAAATTTCATCACGTACGATTCTGTACAAACCAACAGTCTTTCTTTTCCCCAGGGTTTTTCAACCTCAACAATTTTTACGATTCCTGTGCTTTTGGTATGTAGCTTTTCAGGCGAATCGTAAATTGTGTCTTTTTCCATCAGTTTTCGTAACCTTTCCAGACATTCTGGGCCTCATCAAGTAACGCAGGAGAGTTAACAGGCAACCACATACCACTGAAAGGGTACCCAAACAGAGCATCATGCTTTGCAACTTTAGGGAATACCTCATACTCGACCATTGCGTACCCTTTAGGTATAAGCTCTATAACATCCGGTTCCATAATGTACAATCCTGCACTAACCAGGTTGCTTGGCGCATCATCTTTTTTCGGCTTCTCAACAAAACGAACTATGTGGTTTCCGTCCATTAGCGCAACACCATAAAGATGTGGATTTATCGTGGTTGTTAACGCAATCGTACATTTTGCTTGAGCATCAATATGCGAGTGGTACATCTTGGAGATATTGACATCTTTCAACTCATCTCCATTAATCACAACAAAAGTCTCAGTTAATTTGTTTTTCAGAACCTTTAGAGGACCTGCAGTTCCCAGAGGATTCTCCTCATAAACCAACTCGATTTCTATATCCTCTTGAGGATTGTTTTTCAGGTACTCCCTTACCTGGTCTGCCATATGTCCTACAGATATGATCGCCTTTCCTACTCCGTGCCTTTTACAAAGGTCTATGTTGTGCTGAAGAAGAGTCTTATTGTTTACTTCAACCAAACATTTTGGTTTGTTTTTTGTTATAACCCCCAGTGCAGAACCCTTTCCACCCGCAAGAATTACAGCCACGCCAGGAACCAGACCTTTCAATGCTTTGCGTATGCAAAGTTCAATCGCGTGGCTCCTGTTCTTGACGCTTGAGCCGTCAACTTTGTTGTCAATAACTTTTAGTAGTTCTCTATCAATTGTTAGTGTAACACGGTCTTTCATACTTTGTGTTCAGATAAGACCTATAAAATATTTTCTAATTTGTATGATATACTCATACTTAAATACATATACCCATTCACGAATGATGACAGAAAAGTTTATATACGTCCACACGGCCATTCATGAAAGATATTCACGACGGTGGAGAGGTTTAACCATGGCAAGATTTTTCGAGTTCAGGCGCTTTAGGAAGACAGCGTTCGATGATGACGACAACGTAGAGGCTGAAGATGAGTACGTAGAACTCAATGCTGACGCCCTAAAAGGTATTGAAGGCGCACAGGTTACTGTAAGACCTTTCAGCATTACAGACTTTCAAGATATCAAACCGATTCTTGACGCTATCAGAGGACGAGAGACCATCTGTCTTGTCAACATAAGACCTCTCAAAGACAAGGACCTCGTTGAACTGAAACGCGCAATCAATAAGCTCAAGAAAACAACAGATGCTGTTGAGGGAGACATCGCAGGTTTCGGTGAAGACTACATAGTTATCTGTCCAGACTGGGCAACAATTCACAGGGAAGGCGCTCAGTCTAAAGAAGAAGTTCTTGATTAACCCTACTTTTTTTACAGCAATCTTTATATCCTGCTGTTAGCCCTCAGAGGGTATGAGCCAAGAAGAGTTCGACCATGAGATTCTTGAAGGGGAACTTTGCCCTTTCTGTAACAGCAAGACTCTTACACTGATGGAGACAGCACGCGAGATCCCCTACTTCGGGATATGCCATATATTCAGCATGGACTGTAGCTCATGTAAATACCATAAAGCCGATGTTGAGGCAGAACAAGACTTAGGACCTGCAAAGTACACACTGGAAATTGACTCTGAAGATGATATGAAAATCAGAATAGTGAAGTCTTCATCTGCAACCGTTAAGGTCCCTTACGTTGGCGATATCGAACCAGGCGAGGCCTCTAACGGGTATATAACAAATGTCGAGGGAGTTCTTAACAGACTCAAGAGGCAAGTAGAACATATCAAGGAAGCTTCCGACGATAAATCAGATATCAAAAAAGCAAAAAATATTTTGAAAAAACTTACAAAAATCATGTGGGGACAGGAAAAGGCAAAGCTAATCCTGGAAGACCCTCATGGAAATTCCGCAATAATCTCACCTAAGGCGAAGAAAGAAACTCTCCGTAAGAAATAATCCCTTCCTTTTCAGCCTGTTCTAGTCTGTCCATATAAACCTTGTAAAAATCCCAATTCACAATCTTATCAAACCCAATCCTGGCATAAGGCGCAACATTCGCAATCGTCTTTGCTTGTTTCCAGTTGTCTAAACACTTCATATTTTGTACCAGGTTATGATGCATCATGGCAGCACAGGTTCCTTCAAGGTCCTGATAGAAATATCTCTGACTACAGTGTACCCAATGGACTGGCCTCTTAGGGTCAATTGCTGAAAGATAGATTAAATCAACAATCTTTTCATCATCAATAGGAATATCGAGACCTCTTGTTCTCATAGAATGTCTAATTTCATCACCAAGAGCACCATCCTGGCCCCCTCTAACAACCTCGGCAGTCACTTTGTCCATAGTATCTATGAAATCACCTGCCATTGCCATGTAGAAACCTGCCGTGCCATAAACAAGTCCTGCAGTGATAATCGCAGCGTCATCACTGACACCTTTTCCTTTCTTTCTTCTAACGTACCCATTCTTGACAATGTCTGAAACCCCTATCGAAGGTACATCAAGAATTACACCTTTCTCCATCAACTGTTTCAGCTTTCTTTTCCCGTACTCATTTCTAGAAAGGTCTTCTAATGTTAAACCTTCGGCCTTGAGTTCAGGCATACTTACAGCAACACAGTCCCCACCCCCCATATGGATATCATATTTCTGTTGTACCTTGACCCTCCACGGGTCAAATGTGTCCATTGAGGTCGTGAAAAGTAGTCCTGCTAATCCGTTCAGAACCTCTTTTGGTCCGGAAAGCATCTCCTTGAAACAGTACCCTGCAATGGGCCTATCCCCATCTGTTGAGTACATTCTCAAAACTCGGGGGTCAGAAGGGTCTCTGAGCGCTCTTCTAACCCATACTTTGATATCATCAATCCAGAGCTGTCTTTGCGCCCAGTACTTTTTCCAGGACCAGCCCACAGATGTGAGGATATCTTCAGCAGTCACATTAGGATACCTTTTTCCATTGAATGCACCATGACCCTGATTGGCCCTTCCCGACAAACTTTGAGGAATCAGAAGATTTCCTACTCTTTTGTCGCAATGGAGTCTAAGAAGCATCAACCTGTTAAAATCAGCCAACACAGCATTATTGAAAAAAACGTCTGGTTTCAACCTGACACCGCCAGATTTCGAAGCCTTATTGTCAGGTAGCCTGGACTCAAACTCATCCTTTGCGTCCTTTATCTCGTCATCATTGGGTTCAATTCGCCTAGAACGCAAATGCGCACGGATTCGATAATTTCCTTTGTTCCCTCCGCTTCGCATTGTTTTTGGGATTGGTATGGAATTTTTAAAAGTAACTTTATTGTGACTCAAGCAATTTCCTTAGTTTTTGCGCCTTTCCAAAGTACCTGATCTCATCTGCTATCACATACAGTTCTGAGCTATCAACAGTTTTTTTGTCAACCAGAGGGCTGTGGCTTCCTGAAGTCAGAACATCTGTTCCTTCCACTATTGTACTGAAGCTTGGAAGTACCACAAGTCTTTTTCCTCTGTATTTACCAATCATAAATGCCTTGAACCTTTCCTTTCTAACTCCATCGTGTAGTGTAACCGCAGGATGAAGGTGCCCAATTATGATGTTTTTCTTTATCTTTTCAGGAAGTTCATGACCGTGTACACAAAGAAAATTCTCGTCCTCCCAGGATTTCTTAAACTCCACACCAAGCTCGTCAGTTAAGGGCTTTGTGATTGTATCATGGTTTCCCTTGACAACAATCACTTCCACCCTCCTCTCTAACTTTCTAATAAGATGCAGAATATCCCTTCTTTCCTGCCCTGAAATTCTTCCAAATTCATGTTTTAAATCCCCGTTTATCACTATCCTTTCCGCTTTTGTTATAATTACGAGTTTTTCGAGTAGTCTGAGCATCTTTTCAGCCTGTTCATAGATGATATTGTGCCCAAGCTTTCTTAGAGATTGCTCATACCCTAGTTGTAAATCCGCTATAACCAGAGTTTTACTAAATGGAAGAAAAACCGAGTTTTCACACAACCAAAGAGTTTCATCCACTATTAAAGGGTCCATTATCATTGTGTTCCGACAAACTATATAAAGAATCTGAGTGGTGCTCTATTGTGGAACTTGACGAATATCTCGGAAAGTATGGCGCAGAACTAGTATTCTCCTTTAATCCAAACAGTTATTCAAGACTAGTAACTCTGCCTTTTCGAGAGGTATTAAAGTTCTTTTTTATCACCCTATTTTGGGGGACTGTGATTTTCACAATAGTTTTCTTAGTGATGTCAGTCACTTACATTAGCGACATACCTGAGAAACTCGAGAATGTCGAGGAATTCAATCTGGAGGGCAATCTCATCACTGATGAGACCATAACTCTGATTAAAGAGCCCTCTGTAGCAATCGCCCCTCCAGAAACAGACCCTGAACACTTTATCACCATTACAAAAAAAGGAATGTGGTATCCTGAATGGCTTTTGTTTGGCAGACAGTTTGTTAGCTGGGACGACGTTAAAGATATCAAACAGGACAGTCCAGAACGCAACGAAGTGCTCAGGGGTTTCTTAGTTTTCCTATTACCCAGCGTAATCTTTTGGTTTGTGCTGATTGGCCTGGCTAAACTCGCCATTCTGTTCCTGGTAATGTTACTTGTGGGGTATTTTCTACCCCAGTTCATGAAACAGAAGGTGTTATTCAAACAGAACTTGAAAGCAGCTTGTTTTGCCATGCCCTCAGCAATCATTATAGGAATGGGCCTAAGCCCACTAGGGTTTGAACTGTTTTGGTGGGGGGCAGCATTATCTATCATTATATTCGGTTTGGCCATCGCTCTTTTGAGCGAGAGAAAAGTGCGCCGTACCAGGGCAAAACATAAATAGTGATTCTCCGTCTTTAAATCATGGTTTTTGACCCCCGACAGATAAAGAAGAGAAAAATTATGCCTGAGAATCTCCCTGAAAACGCCTCAAGAGAGCAAAAAATTGAGGCTCTTGCCAACCAACTACATGAGCGTGGCCTAACTGCCAGTGTTGCTGACGCAAAGAGACTTGCAGAAGGCATGGTGGATGTTGAAAGCAAAGTTATTTCCGCCTCAAAAGGTAAGGAAGAACCTACAGAGGACAGAGAGACCCTTCGTTATAAGCTCCAATCTGGAGGTAGCATGATTTTTGATGCCGTTCTTGGCTCAAAAGCCAGACCTCTTGTTCTTGACAAAGATTTTCAGGAGTTTGTTGAAAAATCAAAACATATCAGAACCACTAACACAGAACCACAGACTGTTTTTACAGCCTCACGAGAGGTTCCTGAGACATCCAATAAGAGCCAGATAACTTTTGATGAGGCCCCTCCAAGAGGGGTTGTTTTCCCCTTTAATACAGAACCTGTAAAACTCCCTGCGAAAGAGACAGTTTCAGATACTACTGTTGAAAAATCCCCTGATGGCGTTGTTCTACACCATACAGAATCAACACCCGATTCTACCATCACAGAGGATGTAGGAATAATAGTTGATGAGGAAGAATCACCTGCTGTTGACCTGGCAGAGGTTTTTGAGAGCAACCCCGAGCCAGAGCCCGTTCAAGATATACCTCCTCCTGAGGCAGAGGTTGACCTGGCGGAAGTATTTGGCAATGTTTCCAGTAAACCTGAACCCCAACCAGAGTCGCCTGAACCTGAAAAAAAGAAGGACCTTGCCAAGGAGGCAGGGATTGACTTGACAGACATTTTTTACACGGGAAGTGACAGGTAGTTCTCGTCGTGATTTATATATTCAGACGAAAGCTTTATAAATAAATACGACTGACCAGTAGCAACAATTGGGGGATATATAAAATGAAGCACCTACTCAAAGGATTGCTAGTATTCGGACTCGCCCTAGCCTTTGCGATGTCATTCTTCGCACAAGAGGCTTCGGCGTACACGTATAGACCCTACTGGAATCACTACGGAGCAACCTACGGTCCAATCCACTACAGTGGACACCACTCATACAGTTACTCCTACGGCTGGTCCGGTTGGGACTATCACAGGGTAAGATACAACTACCACTATCCATACAGGTACCAAAGCTGGGGCAACTACCGCCAAAACGCGTACTTCCACCCAGGATGGACAAGATACAACTATGTCAGTCCATACAGCCATGGATACGGTTACTCGTACTACCCTTGGTCCGGCAGATACTGGTAACTAATCCTTTTTTCCAATTACACAATTCTCAACCAGATAAATTAATGTTCCAGACCCGAAAAGGTCTGGCATTGAAAACACCAACCACAACAAACGAAATTCAA
>CAZPUM010000025.1:0-18094 GCA_964589765.1 uncultured Methanosarcinales archaeon | reverse complement strand
TCGGTAAATCCTTTTAGTTCTTCTAATTTAGAAACCATAGAAACGGTATTTTCCGGAGCTACCTCCATGACCATGTTAAAAAGTTATCGCTCTACTTATGAAATTACCCAGTTTACCAAAAGACTTAGAAAGGACCTTGAAGTTGAAGCCATAGAACGACACGGAGAAGAACCTCAAATAATTTCGCTTAAAAATGCCAAAGATGAGCTTGAAGAAATCCAAAAACTCATTTCTGATTTTGAAAACGGAAACTTCAATTCCTTGGGCATTATTTTTTCTTGGGCCATGCAAAGAATGTGAAGGGACCTAAAGAGCCTCTTCTTACATCAAGACCGTTGATGGATTCTTTTATTTCATAGCCTCTTTGCCTCAAGCCTTTAGCTATCGTGCTGTGCGAGCCCTTTCCAGGCGGGACAGTTTTCATGATTTCGGCAGCATCAAGCTTGAATTGATTTGTAAATCTGGCTCTTCTGGGAATTGGCGTTCCCCTTCCAATAGGCTTTGGCATGATTATTAATATGCTTTTAGGGTATATATATCCAGATGGCATTTAGCCAAGCAGGCCGGCTGACAGAAAGGTATTTAAATGAGTGTAATTAAATAGTATTATAGTGAGAGCCTAATCACGACTTGCGTTGTGATTCTCAGAGATGCGAATTTTTACCAACTTTGGTTGGTAGCATGGGAGACAACTAGCTTTGCGACAGTATCCCTGTGAACAGGCTGGACTTTTCCGTTAGCAAATAGTGGCATGAACCCTGTTCTTGAAATTTTTCTGAACATCTCTGTTGCTGATTTACCAGGTCCTGCTATGATGCTTGGCCGGATAATCGCGTAAGGCATTCCTGATTTTTCAACGAGCATTTCCGCTTGTCGCTTGGTTCTTTGGTAAGGAGTTCCTTCTAAATCAGCACCGATAGCACTGACCTGGACAAACTGCTTTACGTGAAGCTTCCTTCCCAGGTTCACAAGCCATCTTGTCTTGTCGACATGAACTGTTTTGAAACCCTGGCGTCCCTCTCTTATTATACCAACACAGTTCACAATCACATCAGCATATGTCGGAACAGAATGCATCAACCTATTGTGCACGATAACCGTGTGGCCACCTTTCTTTAGGAGTTCCACCACTTTACTGCCTAGAAAGCCTGAGCCCCCTGCTACCAATATTATCATGGAACTAGGAACGGACCTCAACTTAAAAAGGTGGTGAAACCGCAAGCTTTTTCATTAAAGAGCGTTGTTAAAGCATTATGACAACTATCGAGCTACTTATCGTACTGCTGGCTCTTGCAGTCATATCTTATATTGCGTATCTCATTGGAAAAAGCAAAGAGAGGGCATCTTTCGGCGAAAGAGAGGGTGAAATCAGAGAGGATGCTATAAAGAGGTCCCGTGCAGTTCTCAGCGGTCATTTTTCTGAACAGCTGGCACCATATTTACCTGATTTCCCTTACAGCCCGACAGAGGTAAAATTCCTAGGAAAGCCCACAGATTTCATAGTTTTCAAAGGTCTCGACGAGAAATCAATCTCAGAGGTTGTATTTTGTGAAGTAAAATCTGGGAAAAGCTCTTTAAACCAAACCGAAAGAACGTTAAAACAGGCCGTTGAATCTGGCAAAGTATCTTTTGAGATTTACAGAATACCCGAGGATTTAACCAAGAGGAAAGATGGCTAGACATAGTGTTTTATGGTATGTATTTGTCGGTTCCCGCGGGGGCGAGACAAGGATGTGTATAGTTGACGCTCTTATCAGAAAGTCAATGAACCCGCGTGAGTTATCCCTTAAATTTGATATGGATTACAGCACAATTAGACACTCACTTCGTGTTTTAGAGAAGAACAGGATAGTTTTTGCCCCTAAAAAAGGAAAATATGCTGCAAAATACAGGCCAACGCCTGAATTCGAATCTATGAAAGAAGAGTATGAAGACCTGAAAAAGTACAAGACATGTAACAAAGGGACTAAAGTATGATAAAACAAGAATTGATGCCTTCAATCAAAACAGAGGAGCTCGTGTATCGGAACGATACTGGGCGAGCGACGTGTCAAGCCTCGAAGGATGAGAGAAAGTTCGGCATCAGTTCACAACACCGCCACTTCTCTCGCGTTGCTACGAGGACTGACCAAGGTTTCGCACAGTTTCCAAGGAAACACTCAACCTCGGGAAATGACTTAAGGTGTTGCTAATAGCTAAATGTTGCAAAAGATTAAAGAATAGCTTGTGAGGAACAACTGAAAATGGAAATGGAACTGAGTATTGCAATGGGGCTTTCTGTCCTTAACCTTGTTATGATTCTTATTATCTTGGGAATAAACGTCAAGAGCTACATGAAGATGAAAGCACAGTATACCCTGTTCATGATAGTGTTCGCCATACTGTTCGCATTACAATACATATGGAGTCTCTTACTTTTCTGGCAGAACATGTACGTTTACAACACAATGTTCGGTCACCACGTACTCATTCTAACTGTGTTCCAAACACTGGCGTTCGGTTACCTGCTCTGGATGGAGTGGCAATGAACTCACTGAAACACGTAGTCGAAGCACAACAGTTCAACAGAGAATTATTAGAACATATCTTTTATCTGACTGACAGGATGAGCGAGCACAGTATTGATGATGAACTGGAAGGACAGCTTATGGCCTGCCTTTTCTACGAACCATCTACGAGAACAAGGTTCTCTTTTGAGGCGGCCATGAACCGACTTGGCGGAAAAGTCCTTGTCACAGACAAGGCAGGCGAGTTCTCCTCTGCCGCCAAGGGTGAAACACTTGAAGACACAATTCGAGTGATGTCAGGCTACGTCGATGTTATTGTTCTGAGACATCACGAAGAAGGGGCTGCTGTTAGAGCAGCATCAGTCTCAGATGTTCCTATTATTAATGCAGGTGATGGTGCAGGACAGCACCCCACACAATCACTTCTTGATTTGTACACGATAGCAGACAGATTTGGCACAGTTGATGAAAAACATGTTGCGATTGTCGGGGATTTGAAATACGGACGTACTGCCAGATCTCTGGCGTATCTCCTGACAAAGTTTGATGATGTGGAGCTTACCTTTGTAGCACCACCTCAATTGAGGATGGGACGTGACCTCGTGGATTATTGTATTGAAAAAGGAGTCAAAGTCCACGAGTCAAGCGATATGAAGTCAGTTCTGCCGAATGTTGACTGCGTATACATGACAAGAATTCAGCAGGAGAGAATGTCAGCATCTGAGTACGAAGAGACCAAAGGCAAATTTATACTGACGCCGAGACTTGTTGATTCTATGCATGGCAACGCAATAATATTACATCCCTTGCCTAGAGTGGATGAGATTCCGCCCTCTGTTGATAATAATCACAGAGCAAGATATTTTGAACAGGCCAAGAATGGACTTTATGTCAGGATGGCCTTGCTTTACGACTTACTGGGGACCTGAAGCGGGCCCAAGGTACTGTTCAAGGCTGGGAGGTTGCTCAGGCATATCGGCGCTCCTGTGAATATTGTCAGTAGCCTCTTTGATTGCGTACGGAACATCGAAAGCGTACTTTAGGACGGTGTCGATAAACTCAGGGTCCTCCGAACATATTGACATCAAACTTTTTGTTTTGTCATACTTGAAACTGCCCAGGAAGGTTTTTTGCTTTTTCTCAACTCTATCTTGCGCAAACTCTCTGTTATAAAAAGTTTCAAATGCAGAAATCGCATTAAGTTCAAAAAATGTAGCCCAAGTTCCTCCAAACAGAGTTATTAAGGGGCTTTTAGTCAAAGCAAATAATCCTGCATATGTAACCAAACTCGCTGTTAAGCCAATGGGACATCCAAGTTTAGCAAATTTACAAAAGTCGAACTCACCTTTACTGAATAAAGATGGTCTATCAGGATTAATCTCAAACAGGAATCTATCGCTATTTCCAAATTCAGTTGAGTAGAGAACATTAAACGTCCCCTGCCCGTATTTAACCCCAATTCTTCCATGAGACTCGTCGAGGGGAAAATCTTTGTATGCGAAAGGAAGAACTTCATTATTTTTAAATTTCCTGGCCAGATTCTGAAGATAATCATCAAGGTTCTTTATGTCCTTAGCAGTTCTTCTATTGAACATATTTGGCGCCCATATTATTTGTTCTTCGTTACTGGGTTCAACACCGTCATGAATTAGTCTCGTTTCGCTCATTGTGGCACCTTTGACAAATCAGATAGTTTCAAAGGCGTTTTATAGCACTTGGAATAATCATTGCTTGCCTGTTCAAAAGCATCTTTGATTGCGTACGGAACATCAAAAGCGTATGTCAAAACCTCTTTTATTGTTCGGGGGTCTTGATATAATATGGATACCAGACAATCTTGAGTATAATCGAAAGGTACAAGAATAGTATTATTCGCTTTCTCAAAAAGCTCATCGTTTTTAGATTTTAAATTTGAGGTTACCCAATCAGTACCAAATAAGGCCCCAATTACTGCTAATACAGACCCTGCACTAACCCAAAGACCTGGTGGAACTCCCGAACCCATACCTGATCCTGCTGCCACACCAAACCCTACACCAGCGCCTACAGTAATACCACACAATCTATTCAAATTACGAGTTCTTGAAGGAACAAACTCTCCTGTGTAAACCCCTATACCACATTCTACAGGCCTACGGCTAAATGTTCTGAAAAAAACTCTGTTAGTGTTATTCAATTCATCATCCTCGGAATAATACGCCAATGAAGAGTTGTAAGCAACGGTGAAAGAATTGTCTCTATACTCTACACCAACTCTTCTCTTCCCGACAAAGTCAACCCCGCCTCCGTTCTCCCACATTACGCTGAAGGGCATTACTTTTTTAGTATTGAAAAACTTGGTTATTGAAAGTAGATTATTATTGAGAATTTCCAAATCCTCCCTATTCATTCCGTTCAAACCAGGTCTTAGCGCTTCTTCCAGTCTGGACATACCTAGAGGTTCTGGCCTGTCATCCGTTCCCACCATGCTAGTTTCGCTCATCATATCACTGCTTTATGTTTAACTGTACGTTGATTGTCTTATCATCTTTTGATGGAGGTGGTGGCATGGGTTGTGTCATTACAGCTGTTGCGTTTCTTTTAGAAGGTACTCTAACCTGCTTCTTAGATGTGCGCTTGGCTTTCTTCGGTTTTGCCGATTTCCTGACAGTTTTTTTAGCTGTTTTCCTAGCGGAGTTCTTAGAGACCTTTACCGCTTTCTTCTTACCCTTCTTTGCTACCTTGCGGACTGTTTTCTTGACACTCTTCTTGGATGTCTTTTTTGAATCGGTCTTCTTTACAGTTGTCTTCTTTCCCAGCTTCCTCTTCTCCACATCATGACAGATGCTACATAGCGCAAGACCTGCCTTTAAGACAGTTGCACGACTCTTGTACTCAACCATGTCCTTCTTTCGAACATTTTCAAGCGCCATACAGTCGTGCTTGTGTGCTTTTGTTCCAGTCTTGCTGGCATACAACCTGTACTTGTTTCTTTTAGCAGCAGTCGCCACTGTTCTGGTTGATGCTTTCTTTCTACGTGGCTTCTTCTTTGGTGCTCCAGGAACAACAACAATCACATTATTATCAGAGTCGTCGCCTCTGCGTTCCTCTTTAATTGTAAGAATCACAAGAAGAATCGCCAGCAGAATAAGTAAAAGCAAACCTAGCACTATCTGCGCACACCACATCTGAATCCATTCCCAGAATGAAACTGGCTTCTCAGATATTACCCTCAATAGGAAAAGCGGACTATCCGCAATTCCACCCTTTCCATCCATGGCTGTGACCACAAGTGTGTTCTCTCCAGCCCAGTTCATGTCAGGCTCAAGAGTCATAATATTTCCCTCTATCTGAACATTCACATCTCTTGGCTGGCTTGCTCTGTATGACAGAACATCCATGTCAGGGTCCTCGAAGTACTGGTCTAGATCGATTGTGTATTCCTGGTTCTGGTACCACTCAAGCACTGTTGCGTCCTGGTTGTCTGCCAGGCGTTCAAACTCGTCACTTGCGTGAGGTCCAGGCACAAACAATAGTGCCAGAAGCACAACCAGTATCAAGATTACCAACAGTGTCTTCAAAGCGGTAAGGATGCTTAGTGGTAATCCTTCCTTGAACAAGGAAAACACTCCGAACCATAGTAGTAGCAGTACAATCACAAGCGCTATCAATACAATGAATAGTGCTATCGCGAAATAACCGCATGTACCAGGTGCGCACCATGGCAGGCCAAAGAACCAGTCCTTGGCAGACTGCCACAAACCTTTTCCTCTAAGCTGTACTCCAACATGCTCGTTGTAATCAATGTTCAGTTCTTCAAGTGTGAACTGTGGCTGTAGGACGTATCTTCCTTTCGACTGTTCTGTCAGGTTGACAGTTGGCTCAAGGTGTATAACCGCCTGTTCCCCTGGAACAAGCTCAAGGCTCTCTTCCTGTACACTGAACAACTCGCTGTCCATATTGATTGAGTAAATGCCCCCCTCAATTCCCGTGTGCTTCACAAGGACAGGTAGGATTGAGTCAGTCTCTCTGACTGCCAACTCGTCATCATCAATCTGAACCATGTGGCAGGTTCTCTGTGTCTGGCTCTCGATTGTCATGTAGTCTTCAACAGCAAGTTCAGAGTTTTGGATTGGACTGACCTTAACTCCAAAGTCGTATGACTCGTCACTGCAGGGCAGGTTTGCCCTGATTGGCACGTTAAGGTTCTGACTTGGTGCAACCCTCACAGTTGTCTCGTCAAGTGTAAAGAAGCTTGGACCAAGAACTTCAAGTCTGAACACTTGTTCCCTATCTCCGTTGTTTTGAACGTTGACGAAATATGTCTGCGGTCCGCAGCAGGTGACAACCGGCTCGGTTGCGACGTTTATTTCGTCAGCCATCATACTGACTGCTGGGTCAAAACAATTGCTGACCTTTACATCAATATCGCGTGATTTCTGGATTCCCCCATATTTGTCACGCGCGTTTATTGTAAACTCATGCTCCCCTATATCCTGCTTTCCAGGTGTAACTATTAGGCTGACTTCTCTAGATTCATCACTATTGAGCGTCAATTCCTTAACACGCTCTCCGTCAATACTCAAGAATCCTGGGCCGTTTAGACTGAGCTGGAAACTGTCCTCAACAGGTGCTTCGTTGTTCACGACAAGTGGGAAGTGTGTCTCTGTGAGCGCACACGCCTCTATGCTTGTATCGAACTCAAAGCTGAAGTCATACTCGTTTCTGACAGTTACTGTGGCTTCCTGGTATGCCCCAGGCGTGCCTGATTCGGTTGTCATAACAAATGGTATGATGAAGTCTCCGTAGACCTCACAAGGCCATGTGAAACTTATCTCCTGTTCGTACTCCTGATCTGGAAGAATATACACTTGCCAGTTCTCAGGTTCGGCAATATCATTGAATGGACCAAAATCAAGTTTGAATGTGTCTGCGTATGTTCCTACGTTCTCCAAGGTGACTGTGAATTCCGCAGGTTCGCATAGACCTACCTCAACATGTCTTGGCTGTACATCCATTAGGCTTGTCTGGCAAATCTGACTGTTGATAGTGCGTGAGAGACGCTCAATTCTCCCATAATTGCTCTTAACTACAACGTCGTATTTCCAGGTTCCTACTAAATTACAGGAGTCCTCAATATATACAACAATCTCTCTGTAGTGCTTTGGAGCTAAACTAAACTGTTTCTCCTCCACACGAATCTTACCTGGATAGTTGGATTCGATATACGCTGTGTAATGAGTGTCGAAACTTCCGACATTCTCTACTATCAGTGTATCAACCTTTGTTTCGCAGGCGCACAATTTTAGTTGTTCGTTGTACGGACTGCTCAATGTAAAGTCGTTGGTGTATTTGTTAACAACTAGTTCTGCGCTTACGCTCATTACCGTAAGCACTAGTATTAACAACATAAATATTGTTTTGAGCGTTTTCATTTTTTGTCACCTATTCTTAAAATAATCATCTAAATTTTCTTTATTGGGAATCAGGGCCGTGCCTGTTTCCGTAACTGATAATGTGTTATGTGAAACTTTATCACGATATGATGATCCAGACCAAGAAATCTTCTGTATCTCATAATCTGTAACTGCTATTGCTCCATCAGGAACTCTTCTTCTGAAATTTGGAGTAGGAATATTTTCAATCTCATTTTTTGACATTGACATCTCGTGCACAGTGACAAAACCTACGATAACCATGTCAACCTTGCCTTCCAGTCCTTTTTCTTTCAAGTAAAGCGCTGTGGGTACTTTTGTTATTGGTATTTCTCGTTCATCAGTCATTTTCTTTCACCTAAAGCTTCTTCTAAATCCGAAATTAAAGGAACTATCGCAGTTCCCTTCTCTTTAAAGAACCAGATGCCCTGACAGCGACTATCCCCTCCATTCTCAGTATCTATCGAGCTGACATCAAAATCGTAGTCAATTACAGCCATTGCGTTTTCAGGAATTTGTTTTTTGAAAGAATTAGAAGGCGTTGTTTGCGGAAAATTTTCAAGTTTCGATGAATACACCCACAAATATACACCTTTAAAATCAACCTTCCCACCAAGACCTTTCTCTCGAATATATGTTGCCGCATCTATGGTTAGAATAGGAATAGTCACTTATCATCACCCAACATGTTCTTGAGGTTTTCATCAATTGGAACTAGCGCCGTTCCCATTTCACAAAAAGCAAGGCGACCATAATTGTCTCTACTTATACTTACGGAATAGTCGGTTACAACAAGAGCATTATTAGGAATTCTGTATCGAAAATAAATTGTACAACCTGCATCATCGAAAGAAAGTTTGTTTGGTTCATCATTGTAGATATTTAAAACCATTTCAAAATCCACTTTTCTCTCAAGACCCTTCTCTCTAAGAAATGTGCCCGTCTCGATTGGAAGCACAGGAATTTGTCTCATTCAGCACCTCCTAACTCTTCCTCAAGAGTGCCTAATTCATTCTCTTTGATTGGAACAATAGCAACGCCCTCTTGAGTCATAAACATTTTTATGTAACTAACTGAATCTCTACCCACAAATTCAACATTAAATCTATAATCAGTAATTGCAACGGCGCCCTCAGGCATTCTACTCAAAAAAACACGGGTAGGATATTTTTTATCCCATTCCCAAACCATGTCGTCTGCAAGCTCCGAAACTGAAGTAAAAGCTCTCACAGGCACCAAATCTGCCTTCTTAATGTTATGAATATCCATGTAATCCTTAGTACTCATACCTAGGACACGAACTTTCAGGTAATCCTCAGCATTAACAGTATCTACATTACCATCCAATGTTCTTCCTTTAACATTAATCTGGAAGTCACTCATCTCAACTCCTCCTCCAAATCACCGACGTTATCGTCGGACTTTCTAACAACAGCAACACCTGATTCGTAGATGTGCACGCGACCGGAACGCACCGAACTTTCTCTATTGTTTGGTTTGAAATCAAAACGGTAGTCTGTAACAGCTATCGCCGCTGTTGGAATCGAATCAACAAATCTTTCAGTTGGGACCTCAACAGGTACCCCATCAGAACGTGCATCAATACTCATATTTCCCTCATCCCAGTACTTGCTCATCACAAAAGACCTTACCGGTACCAAGTCAACCTCTCCAGAAAGACCAATCTCGTCAAGGTAAACATCAGTTCTCATGTCAAAAACCGGAACAGACCGGTCTGTATCTTTCAGAAACTGCCTGAGCTGTCCACCCATATCCACAGGTCCATCATTAAACCTTTCAAAAGCACCATCTAGCAATAAATGACTTCCACTCTGACCAGGGTCAATACGCGAAGGTGAATTAATAAGTTCTCTCTTATCAACAAGTTCTTTATTTAGGAAAATATATCTTTTCATATAGTGGCTGATGTCTTTCTCTTCTTCTTCGTCCATATCTCGAAATAAATTTTTGTTGTCCCTGAACAAATCATGTCCAACCATCATCTTCACCTAGTAGTATGTTTCCCGCTTCTTATTTGGCGCTTTCTCAACAGCAACCTTCTTGCGAGACTTCTTTGATACTTTCTTTGTCACTTTTTTCTTAGCAGTTACAGGTGGCTCTGCCTTCTTGCCATTCTTTGTATGAATTAGCGCGATAACAATCGCAGCTACAATCAAGAACAAAAGTGCAATAACAATCAGCCACTGAACAACAAGGAACCAAACGTTTGAACCTGCGCTATATGCTGGAGCGCGAACGTAAATCTGCACAGGTATTGTGGTCCTCTGTTCGCCACTAGAAACAACAACATGAACATTCTGGTTTCCTGGCCAGGTGTGTCCTTCAGTGTCAAGATACAAGTAAAGCACACCATCATTTCCAGCAGGCAAAGTCAAACTTGCTGACGGATCAACTCTCCATGACCCCCAAGAACCTAGTGGTTCTACAGAAACATGGTATGTCTGCTGTTCGTCAGCCATGTTAACAATGTTTATCGGGATTATTGCGGCTTCACCGCGGTCAAGATCAACTTTCTGTAAGACTTCAATGATAGTTCCATCAAGCGGACCATCTGCGGAACCGCAGACATCTCCTTCTTCAACATAAAGCATCTGGCTCTGAACCTCTGTTGAGGTTTTTCCAGTCAAAGGGTCCTTCAGAACAGTTGTTATTCCAATTGAGTATGAACCTTCATCCTGGCATTTCGGAATTCTAAACCAGAACTCTGCAACAGCGGACTCTCCTGCAGGCAAGTAAGGAATATCCTGTACTGAGTCAAGACCCAGTCTTGAACTCCTAACCTGAACATTGATATCCTCAAGCGGTCCTTCGCGGTTGTTAATCACACGGATTGTTAGTGTGGCAAATTCGCCCTGTCTGATGTGTGAATCGGGGTTGACGATAACTTCCTCAATCAAGAGGTCGCAGTAATCTCCAACTCCATTTCTGTTAATGTCTTCCTGCTGACTATTTGCGTGCCATGGGCAGTTGTCTGCAAAATCTACAATTCCATCACAGTCATAGTCAGGCTCGAGGCCCTGTCCTGTCATTACTCCACAGCCTGAGATTGCAGATACCTGCGGTAGACTGAAAACTAGACAGAACAAAGCGATTGTTGTTATAATCCCCCAGCGCATATACGAGGAGGGAGCACCTTTTGATTTATAAATATGATGCTTTTTTTATCATTCAAGAGTGGTAATCACTCAAAATCTGTGGCAGGGCGTCCAGGAAGCCCCTTTTTCCCCCTTTCAGACTCTTCAGACTCAGAAATCTCCACAGGAGCTCCGGAGACCTCCTCGAGATACTCTTTTCCTGATTCCAACCACTCCTTCTCCTGAGATTCTGACGGGACGTGCTCAGGAACTGCCATTTTGCTCAGGAACTTAATGAGGCGGGCCAACTCATCACCATGAGCCTTTAATTCAGGCTCCGCCGTCATAGCCTTCATAATTTCGCCAGGATTTCTTGTGTCTCTTGCCACAACAGAAAAGATCTTGTAAGCTTTCCTCTTCCAGTCTGCGGCGATAAAAAGTCTTACACGTTTAGGTTTGCCCTGCCGTTCAATCGCTTTCCTCAGATTTTCGGCGGTTTGCTGAATCATCTGCTCAGCATACTCCAGTTCAGGTTTAATCTTGGAATCATCGACCTTAGGCCATTTTGCTGAAGAGATGAATCCCTCATTTCCAAGCGCCTCCCATGCCTCCTCACAAACATGAGGAACAAATGGAGCAATCATTATTAGTTGTGATTCGAAGGATTTTCTGAAAAGCTCAGGGTTCGGCTTGTTATTTGTTCTTACCAAGTACCACTTCAACATCTGACCGTACTCAAAGAAAGAAAGCTGAATCGCCGTCCTAAAATTAGTTAGTTCCATCGCATCAGTTATTGCTTTCGTCAAATAGTTAGTCCTGCTCTCAAACCAAGCATCAACCTTTGTCGGAACCCCCTTCATCTGTTTAACTTCGTTTGCCTGCCTAAGAATCTGTTCAAGTTTAGTGAACATTCCTCTAGCAAAATTCGAGTCCCAGTTAGGGTCATCAAGACCTTCGCCACCGTTCAAGATTGTGATTCTCGAAGCATCCGCACCAAACTCTGTAAGAAGTTCTCTAAGAGGAATAACATTTCCCAAGGATTTTGACATCTTCTGTCCGTTGACAGTCACCCAACCATTAACACCGATGCTTCTAGGCCAGTGCTCTTTGGGGAACAACGCACAGTGATTAAACAACATAAATGTTAGGTGATTCTGAACCAAGTCCTTACCACTGTTCCTGAAATCCAAAGGGTACCAATAGAGAAACTCCTTTCTCATTTCATCGACGTTTTCAACATCTGGTTTGTTTCCTTTACCCAGAAACACATAATCAAAAAACTCTTTTGTCAGAATGTCAGGGTCAACATTCTCAATCATATGAGATATAGTATAGTACGACATGTAGATTGTGCTGTCAGAAAGCGATTCGATTATCCATCTTTCATCCCAAGGCAATCTTGTTCCAAGGCCATGTTCTCTCGCACACGCCCATTGCTTCAGCCAGCCTATCACGTGCTCGAACTGTGCCCTAACACGTTCAGGGTACAGAGTCATTTGACCTAATACTTCACGAACATTCTCTTTCCAATCAATGTCAGCATAGTCAAGGAACCACTGGTCTGAAACTATCTTGACAACAGCAGGAGTCTGGCAACGGCATACAACCTTTCCCGTCAGTTCATAGTATTTTATTGCCCAGCCTGCCTCAACAAGGAAGTTTGTAACATACTCCATCGCGTCCTGAACTTTCAAACCGACAAGGTCCTTTCCAAAAAGTTCTTTGTACTTTAGACCAAACTCAGCATTGTAAAAGGAACGCTTGTACAACTCCTTGCGGATTTCGTCAAGTTTTTTTCTTTCATTCTGATTATTAACAGAGTACTTGTCAAGAAAGTACTGAGCAGGATTTCCCCCGACGCCCGGTGTTACCAAAATCTCAATGGGCTTGATTTCAGAAACCATCTTTGGATCAAGCCCATACTTCTCTGCGTACGCAGAGTCTTTCTGCAGGTCCTGCAGAGCAATAAGGTCATCAGCAGATTCTGCCGGCACAGAATGAACAAGTCCTGTCCCGACATTCGGGTCGATAAAAGTTGCCGGCAGTACAGGAACGGAACGGTCACCGAACTCTTCGGTCGTCTGCCCGATTAAATCGAGCCCCTTCACCGTTCCGATTTGCTCGAGTTCATGACCCTGCCCCTCCAAACCAGGAATCATCTGCTTGCCAACAATCCAGGTTTCGCCTTTGATTGAGATTTCCGAATACTCAGTTTCTGGGTGAACGTAAACATTTGTGATTCCTAAAGTAGTATCAGGACGTAGAGTTGCTGAAACCAAAAACCTCCCGTCCTTAAGCCTGTGCTTCATCAGTAAAAACTCTTGGGGGGTTTCTCCTTCACCAACAGCACGGTCGTGGTCACCAAGAGCACAGTTGTCCTTAGGACACCAGACAACAGGATGCTCACCTGTCTTAACATACCCCTTATCTTTAAGAGTCAGAAACTGCCATCTGATGAACCTGTCGTACTGTGGATTCAGGCTTGTCGTGTGGAACTCCCTGCGCCAGTCAATCGACATTCCTATTTTCTGAACATCAGACTTGTATCTCGGAGCAAAGTATTTGATGAAGTACTCAGGGTCTTCGAAATTAGACATCTCTTCATCGGAGACACCAAACCCTTTCAGGATTGAAATCTGTTTTTCGTCTTTCTCTTTAACACGATTAGCAGCAGCGGCAATCGGAACACCTGTTGCGTGCCAGCCTTGAGGAAAAAGAACATTCTTGCCTCTTAATCGTTGATATCGGGCAAAGGTCTCAACCCTCATCATAGTGAATAGATGGCCGACATGAGGTAAGCCGTTAACATACGGATATGGAAAAGTACAGAAGAATTTCTGTCTGTCGTCAGGAACCGCTTCGAAAAGCTTCGCTTTCGTCCAGCGCTCCTGCCATTTCTCCTCTCTGGCCTTTACTGCCTCGTTAACCATAATATCCGAGTCTCGACGAGGTTCTTAAAGGTTTTCCCAGCCAGGGAGCAACAGTTCAGCTTTTTCATTTTTTGTGTCCAGCTGGAACTTCACACCCTGCCTTAACTTAGTGAAAAAAGCGTCGTAGCCTTTTCGGGCACCAGATTCATCGTCATGAGTTGTCAATGTGTAAAGTAGTCCATCAGGCATTTCTAGGAATACAGCATACAAAGTCTCTATCTTTGCCAGTGTCAATCCTGCGTGATTGCCATCTTTGTATACAAACTGCGACCTGGGGTTATAGTCCACCAGGTTCCTTTCGAGAATCTCTTCTTCTGCTAAGTCTTCAATATTCATAATTTCGGAAGTTGGATTCGCCCTAAATACTTTAGTATTAAGTGTACATCGCCATGAACAGTTCTTTACGAATAAGTCCGCGGGTCTTGGCTCTTCTAATCCTTGCAGCCAGAAACTTGCTGTTTAAAGAGTGCTCAATCCATGTTGCGAAATCATGCTTCTCATCATTTACAAAATGACTGAACTGCTCATCAGACATATGCTCTAAAGCATCATAGAGTTCGCGAATGTTTGAAATCTTCCTAGTCTCGAGAAAGAACTCCTGATGCGGCGGAGCCTCTAGTATGGGGGTCATACTCATACGACGGTTTTTAAGTTTATAAAGGGTTCTACGTCATATATCCCTAAAATTGGTTTTGAAGATATCATCTGCAATAGCGCCGGGAATCGCAGACAAATGGGCGCCAAGAGTTCCTACACACACCATTGAGGCCGCATAGGTCACATAGGGACGGTTCAGCAATAAATACCCCAGTACATCTTGTGTTTCCTTTGCCGCTCTTGCAAACTCCAAAGTGTCGTGTGCCATTTCATATCCCACAACGAGCCCCGCAATACCACCAACGATAACAGAACCAAATTCAAATACTCCATCAACTTTCATGATACGGGGATTATTATTCTGCATAAAAAGGTATGCACAGGACGACCTCCCAGTGTTTAAATCTTGTATGATGAAGTCCTGTCAAGGATACTTTTATAAGAGCAGGACTGTCCCAACAGGGATAAGGGACCGTAGTATAGCCTGGTTAGAATAACCGGCTCCAATTATGGAGCAACGAGCCTTAGGGCGATGACTGAGACATAGGTGACACCGGTAGGCGGGGGTTCGAATCCCTCCGGTCCCACTTTTATTCTAAAAAAGCATATGTCTTGAAACAAGATCTCTGCGATAAATATCAGTTATGAAAACAGAGGACTGCTCCTGTAGAATTCCTCCAAACTCATTAATCACATTTGTGATATAGGATGTATGAACTGAGTCCTTGCCTGTTGTTTCTACACCATTCATCCTTATGTGAGTTGCAACGTTCTTTAGATAGTTAAGACTTCCAAGAATGTATCTTCTGCTTTTCTCATTTAATTCAGAATCAAGAGGGTGAACAGTCTCTTTGCCCTCCTTCACAACCACCAAATTTCTAGGGGCAACGCCCCCCTCAAAGTCAAACAACCAGGATATGTACTCTTGTTGTATAGGAAAGTTGCCCGATTGTCTGTGGAGCGACAACCTGTACAACCTCTCAGACTCTGGGTCCCTGGATACTCCAAGAGAGTAAGTACTCAAGTCAAACCTGCTGGCCATTTGAGGAAAGTTTTGCATCAATCCCAGCAGTTCACCTTCATCGATAGCATTTCCCAGAAGAGGTCGCTTAGAGGGTATTGACTCGTGCGTTTCAAGCATGCTAATAAACCCTGTTGCGGGAGTAATCATCCTGATTGTTTCTGCGAACTTGCTCCCGCCATAAATCAGACCTATAAGCCTGAAATCCAGTTCTACTTTTGAATCCAAATGCTTGATTACAGGCGCCACAACTGGCGAACCGCTCTGACCAGGGTCAATTCTTATGTCCCCAAGATAATGAAGGTTGGGATAAGGCGTCAAAGATATATCAATCTCCTCGATTGAAATCAGCTTTCCATCCGTAATAATTTTTTTGTCACCACCAGGAAACCCTGCTGTAATAATAGGAAGACCTGGTTTTATCTTATCTCCATTCAAACCTATACCGAACGGAAAAACCTCAAACTGGCCTTTGGCACCTACAGTTCTTAGGATGGCAGCGTCCGAGTCGGGAGCTCTTGCAACAATCTCCAAAGGTTGGGGATTTATCCTGTAATCATTTGAGTTCTCGACTATATTCAGGAATCTGTTTTCAACAATGGAATCAAAAACAGCCATAGCTCCGTTTTCTCTACGCGCCCTAAACCTCTTGAAATAATCAGGGATAAGAACGTGATTGTTGGTCAGAATAAGGTACTCGTTATTTCCTTCCACGCAATCAGTTCCAATAACAACACCCGTACCATATGACACATCAGGTTCTAGAATCTCAGCAAAAGACTTCTCGTTTCTATTCTCCCAATCGTTCCAAACCTCCTTGTCAAAGTGCAAATCAAAAATTGGAGCTCCTGTAGTCCTGAGAAGGCCGTGGTTTCTGATACACACAACAGAGTTCCCTAGGGAATCAAACATCATGTCCATACCAATCTCCCTGGCAGCTATCTCCTGAGATTTTCTAAGAATTTTTTCAAGCCCTATTCTTATACCCTGCCCCATAACACTAGAATTAATACCCTGTTATTAAGCCTAGCGATATCTTTATATACGACGCTAAAAGAGTATCTCTTGAGTGGTGGTAGCATGACAAATATCAACCGCGATTTGGATCGCTATTTGAAAAAGAGAAAGGAGCCGCAAGGCACATTTACAGTATCATTTGACTCGCCCACTGGCAGTACCGAAAGCTCCTGGTGGAACAAGATTGCGGGCTCAAAACTAGAGCCTGTTGAGGATACTGAAGAGCTTACTCCCGAAGAGAGGGTAAAGCTGGAATCGATGGAGGGAGATCTCCGGGAGACTGAAGAGAGAGTGGAAGCTGTAGAAGAGTACGAGGACGAGCTGGAAGACGACCAGGAAAGAAAAGTTAGTTTATACCACCAGGTTTTGGGTCTTTTTAGGAAAAGACACCATCCTTCTGAAAATGAGGATATAGACGAAATTGAAATGCCTGAAGAAACACTAATCGACTCAAATACCAACGAGGACTTCCGCGCCCTGGCAAGGATTTATCTGAGATGGATGGAGCGTTTGCCTAAGCGTGTTAAGGACGAGTTCCTCGAATCCGAAGACTACGACCAGATGACAGAGATTCTCACAAGGCGTGGTGTTGCTCGTAAGAGATACTGATTTTTTATTCTAATATATTCTCAGTTTTAATCCTATCGAGGTGCTCACGTATAAAGCGAATGCGCAGATACTGTGTGAGTGCCGTATTAGAACACCGAGGGACGAGGTCCTAAATCCAACACTGCCGAATACACTCTCGCTTTGCTACGAGGATTTTTTCGGACTCGTACAGTCATTCTTCGCTCAATGTCACGAGTCCTCAGAATTGATTCAGTGAATCACTTGCTGGCAGCTATCTCAATTATTGAACCTGGTTCTAGAATGTGGTCTTTGCCAACAGGCATCTTTGTTCTGACATTTATCGCCTTAATGAAGTTCTTACCGAAGTCAGTATGGAGCTTGAAAGCAAAGTCCAAAGCGGTAGCATCCGGAGGCATAAGGAAACAGTCAGGAATACACCTGCCCTCAGAGTCCTCAAGCTTAGAGACTCCGCCAGGATAGATTGGCTTGGCTCTCAACAATTCGAACACAGCAGTGTTCAGAACATTCTGAACACCAGTGCCATCATTTGGTTCGAGGACATTCTTTCTGATAAAATCCAAAGCCATCTTTTGCTTATCGCTAAACTTTGATTCATCGACAATCTTGAACTCATTACTGCCAGGAACATACTCAATTAGGCCATGTTTGTGTGCCTCTTTCAAAGCCAGTTCTGATTCAGCAGAGCAAGGAACAACAATGTAGTCAGGAAACTCTTTTTTCAATCTCTCAAGATTTTCACGAGCACTAGGAACATCTATTTTGTTAGCCGCAATAAGCATTGGTTTCGTGCGTTTCCTGAAGTATGCTGAAAGTTTCAACAAATCATCATCGCTCCAATCCTTGAAATGCTTTCCCGAAAGTGAATCAACCGCCTTTGCGGACATCTCTTCACTAACGCCAACACCCGACATCTGTTTGGCTA
>CAZPUM010000024.1:0-19558 GCA_964589765.1 uncultured Methanosarcinales archaeon | reverse complement strand
GGATTGAAAAAACCCCTGAACAGTACGTTGAACAGAACCTGAAGAGCACAGGGGTTCTCACTTTAATCATAACATTCGGGGTGGGCATGTTGATACTTGGATTCGGAGTGCCCATATATCTTACAATACTTATCCCCATATTTGTTTTTCCAATACTTTTCTCTATTATGATGCATGTTGTAGATGTTGAAGTTAGAAAATACGCAAAAGAAATAGACAAAGACGTTCTCTTCGCAGGCAGATTCCTACTGATTAAACTGAACTCAGGCAGACCTTTAATCAGCGCAATTTCTGACGCAAGCAACAGCTACGGAGTTGCAAATAAATACTTCAAAGAGATAGTGAAAGATATCGAGCTTGGCACGCCGTTAGAAGAAGCGATGGAAAAAGCCAGCAGGTATTGCCCGAGCGAAAAGATGAGGAGAATTCTTTTCCAAATCACCAACGCCCTCAACATAGGGGTGGATGTAACAAATTTTCTCAGCGCAATTCTTGATGAGATTGCTCAGGAACAACTGACTGAGATTCAAAAGTATGGGAAAAAACTTTCAGGAATAACCATGTTTTACATGCTGTTCGCAGTTGTAATCCCTTCCTTAGGAATCACCATGTTTATCACAGTTATCTCACTGGTTAACATCCAGGCAGACTTTGGAATGTTCATTGTATTCCTGTTCTTCCTGGTACTGATTGAGTTTGCCTTCATCACCATATTCAAATCCATAAGACCAAACGTGAACATATGACTGAAAACTTCATTTACCTGATAGGAAGAAGCATAATCCCTAAGAGGCTCAGGCCGGGATTGAGATTGTACCTGTTGAAAACAGGAGTTTCTGAAGTTCCTTACACCATGTTTGGAATGCTCTTCCTGATTTCGGGAGTTATGTCTTATCTTTTGTTCATGGCTTTCATTTACAGGGAGCTCAGAGCTTATGGCACATTCCAGACAGGATTACTGAGCTTTATCTCCTTCGCAGTCATAATGTCAGGAATCGTGTTCACCATTTCAGTGGTCATTTACTTTTACTGGAATATCAAAGTTTACAACAGAACCAAAGAGTTAGAAGAAATTTTGCCTGACTATTTGACACTTGTCAGCACAAATTTGAAAGGGGGAATGAGTTTTGAAAACGCTCTGTGGAACGCGATTAAACCCGAGTTTGGAATTCTTGCCAGCGAAATTGGCCTTGTTAGTAAACGCGTCATGACAGGCAATGATGTTCAAGAGGCTCTTCTTGAGTTCAGCATGAAATATGAAAGCCCTACCTTAAGAAGAACTATCCAACTGCTGGTTGGAGAGATTGAATCAGGAGGACGAATTGTTGATACTATAGACAGGGTCATTTACGACATGAAAAAAACCCAGTCATTGAAAAGAGAGATGGCCGCAAGCACAGTTACTTATATGATTTTCATAGGAATGCTGGTAGTGTTTATCATGCCTGTTTTGTTCGCCTTATCACTACAGCTTTTCACAATTACGAGCGGGTTCATAACAAATGTTGCTTCAACAGTTTCATCAGGCCCTGGAGGCTTATCTTTCAGTTCACCAAGTATCGGCAGGGATGACTTCAGAATTTTCAGTATAGCAGCAATAACAATAATTAGCGTTTTCAGTAGTATAATACTTTCAATAATTGAGAAGGGGGACTACCAATCAGGACTTAAGTACATACCAATGTTTTTAATTTCAAGCGTGACCATTTATCTTATATCTGTGGGCATATTTAGTTACGTATTCGGAGGCATAACTTTTGGATAAAAAGATATAAAACCAGAGAAGGAGGAAAGACACTATGAAAAAACTAGACATCATCCATCACAAAATCATTATGCTCGTACTATTGGTTCTTGTTTTGATTACAGGAATCCTTTTCGGAGTTAAAGTAAACTACGCAGCAGGTCTGAGCGGAATGCTTATAATAATATTCGCAATGTTATTCTTAATCGTATTTTTACTGTTTAACATATTTACACAACTAGTCCATATACAGGACGATAAAAAGGTGAAAAGAAAATGAAAAAAGGTCAAGCAGCACTTGAGTTTCTCACAACATACGGTTGGGCAATTATGATTGTTCTTGTAATGATAGGTGCATTGTCATATTTCGGTGTTACCAATCCTCAAAGATACATACCAGACAAATGTTTATTCAAGGTAGGTATGGGATGTAAAGATTTTGTTGTCATTGATGCAGGTTCGAACAATATGCAACTGAAATTTGCTGTTGAGAATGCTATGGGCGAGAGTATAGAGTTGTTTGGCGCCTCAATAATCTCAAACAATGACAATGTAAGGTACTTATGTTCAGGAGGCGGAGGCACCTATAGTGTTGGAGAAAACATCAGTTTTGTCTGCCCCGCATCCGGTACTATGCCCAGTCCTGGAGTTAACCAAGGAGTTAAGTTCACGGTTAACATGACCTACCAACCAGTTCAAGGCAGTTACTTGAGAGTTGCCGAGGGAGAAATATCCACAACCGTGATGGGATGAGACGCGCACAAGCAGCACTGGAATTCCTAGTCACATACGGCTGGGCGATAATGATCATATTGGTGATGATAGGCGCAATAGGATATTTTGGTGTCTTGAATACTGATAGACTAATCCCCGAGAGCTGTAACATTGGTGCCGAGTTTTCATGCGACGATTTCATTGTGCGCGCAGACAGTTCAGCAGCAAGGTCAGAAGTATCGATTTCAGTGACCAATCTTCTTGGTAAAACTGTTGATGTTGACCCCGCTCATATAGAATGCTTAAGCGGTTGTCAGGATGGTTACTCTGTTGGTGACGGTAACTGCGGTCTTTTTGCCACAGGAGGACCTGACACAGCGCCTTGGACAGGCAATACACAGACCGTCAACTCAGGAAAACAATTTTTCTATGTCTGTAACCCTGGAGCGGGCCGTTCAATCAGACCTATTGACCCTGACGCAACCGTCAGAATAAGATTTGCTTTCAACTACTCTCTTCAGGGAAGTTCAATCAAACATCTTGTTCAAGGTGATATAACCGCGAGGCCTATGGAATGAAAGGACAGGTTGCACTCGAATTCCTGACCACCTATGGCTGGGCATTGTTAGTTATAGGTGTTATGATAGGCGCAATAAGTTACTTTGGAATACTTGACCCTTCAACATTAACACCCAGTAGCTGTACTACTGGGGCAGAGCTAAGGTGCATGGACTACACAATCACAGACGGACATGCTAAAGTTTTGTTTAGACAAACAGTAGGCAAGACAATTTATATACAAGAAGTCTCGTGTCAGTATGAAGGCAGTGTAGTAATCGGAACCGCTTCAATATCAGGAAGCGAGATTGCTATGGGCTCTCAATGGTCACCACGAAATACGGTCGAGGTGAACTGTGACCTTAACGGGCCGAAGATTGAACTGCTAAAAGGGGAAAAAATCAGGGTTCCATTTGAATTGATTTTTTCTCAAAACCAGGAAGGGTTTAACCACACCGTTCAAGGAGTAATATTCACGGAGGTTCAATGAGACGCGGACAAGCAGCACTGGAATACCTTGTCACATATGGATGGGCCTTTTTGGCAATCCTTGTTGTGATGGGTGCTCTAGCTTACTTTGGATTCTTACAACCAGACAAATACCTTCCCTCAAGATGCGACTTTGGTTCCCAGCTTGAATGTGTCGATTTCTTACTTCAATCAGGAACCCCTGACACAATACAACTTCAGTTCAGAAACAACTTTGGGGATAACATAAACATCACAGACATAGAACCGCTTGAATGTGGAACAGGAACACTATCTTTTGAGACAGGTATTCAAGATAGGGATATCGTGAAAGGAAATGTTTCGACAATCTACACCATGACATATGGAGGACTTGACGACTGTCTCTTCCAAGGAGAAAGACAGTCCATAATGCTCAATATCACGTTCCAGAGGGACAGAGCAGACAGCCCCACACACGGAGTTATCGGCGAGATATTCTCGACGGTACAATAAACCAAAATCTTTATAAAGAAAGGGCAGACACTCCTATTTATTCTGATATTTGGAGGACAATTTATGAAGTCTTTGAATTCCACGGTTTTTACACCGGAAGTCCCACAGGGAGAGAGCAAAGAGAGTCTAAAAACAGGAACTACCACAATAGGTCTTGTCTGCAAAGACTGTGTTATTATGGCCGCTGACAAGCGAGCCACCGCGGGCCATCTCATTGTGGACAAAAAGGTTCAGAAAGTCCGTCAAGTAACAGAACATATCGCCGTGACAACGGCAGGAAGCGTTTCAGACCTTCAGCTGTTGTTTAAGTATCTTTCAGCAGAACTGAAGCTGAAAAAGATTAGAAACAACAGAGAGGCCACTGTAAGAGAATCAGCCAACCTGCTCAGCTCGTGGGTATATCACCTGTTGAGAAACAGCTACGGAGTTGCTCACTTCCTAGTAGGAGGGTATGACACCGAACCAAGGATGTTTGATGTTTTCCCCGATGGAAGCCTCACAGATGCTGATGATTATGTTGTAAGCGGAAGCGGCTCAGTGTTCGCACTGGGTGTGCTTGAAAACAAATACAAACAAGGACTCTCCCAAGAAGAGGGAGTAAAACTTGCCGTCGAAGCAGTCAACTCTGCGCTCGCAAGAGACAGTGGAAGCGGAAACGGAATTGACGTGTTTGTAATCACCAAAAATGGTTGTGAACACATTATTAAGAAAACTGTTGACACTACAGTCAGAGATTAGACAAGAGTAGTGTTCTTGAAAGGTAACTAAGATGCCAAAAGAGATAATAAAAGAGATAATGAAACACCTACCGGAAGATTCAATCTCCGACGTAGCGTTTGAAGCAGCCAACATCGTTCTTTACACCACAGATGTGAAGTTTTTCCTTGATGACGAAGGAAAAGTAAGAAAAGCAGTCAATGCCATCAAAAAGAGGATTGAACTGAGACCAGACCCTTCACTTTGCGTTGAAAAAGAAAAAGCGGACGAGCTTATCCGAAAAATACTCGGTGAAGAAGCAGGAGTTGACAGCATCAATTTCGACCCACAGAGAAGCGTCGTTTACATCGAGATGGAAAAACCCGCTGTTGCAATAGCCAACAAAGGTGAAAAAATCCACGAGATAAAGAAAGAGGTTAGATGGGTCCCGGTTGTAAAGAGAAAACCCCCTATTAAGAGCCAACTTATCGAGAACATTAGAAGCGTACTTTATGAAAACAGCGAGTACAGAAGAAAGTTCCTTCACAAAACAGGTGAAAGAATCTACAACGGTTGGCTCAGACAAAAAAAGGAAGAATGGGTCAGAATAACATATCTGGGAAGTGGAAGACAAGTAGGTCGTTCCGCCATATTCCTTCAGACCCCTGAAAGCAGAATTCTACTCGACTGCGGAGTCGACCCCGCAAGTGATGAACAGGCATACCCTTACTTAGAAGCCCCTGAGTTCAGACTCGAGGAGCTTGACGCCATTGTCGTTACACACGCACACCTTGACCACATAGGATTCATACCCTATCTGTTCAAGTATGGTTGGCGCGGACCCGTCTACATGACAGAGCCAACCAGAGACATCATGGCACTTTGCCATCTGGATATGATAAAAATAGCACGCGATAGAGACCAAGATGGAATTTTTGACGTCGACGATGTTAAGGAAGTTGTTAAACACACAATAATCCTTGATTTAGAATCAGTAACCGACATCACACCAGATATTCGCGTCACTTTCTACAACGCAGGACACATCCTAGGTAGTGCCATGGCACACATACACGTTGGAAATGGATTACACAACATACTTTACACTGGAGACATTAAATATGCAAACACACACATGCTCCAGAAAAGCCACACACAATTCCCCCGTTTGGAAACTGTCCTTATTGAGAGCACTTACGGTGGAAAGGATAACGTCCTGACTGCCAACGTGGATGATAAGTTTTCAGAGATTGTTATCAACACAATTAACAGGGGAGGCAAGGTGCTTGTTCCTTCTCTAGCATCAGGAAGAGCTCAAGAGGTTGTTGTATTCATTGAGCGACTGATTAAAGAGGAGAAAATGCCTGACGTTCCAATATACCTTGACGGAATGCTTTGGGATATAATGGCAATCCACACCGCATATCCTGAGTTCCTTAACTCACAGCTAAGGCAGAGAATTTTCCATACCGAAGACAACCCTTTCCTAGCAGACAACATCACAAGGGTTGGAAGCGCAAAAGAGAGAAAGCAGATTATCGAAGATGAAGGTAGTTGTATTATCATTGCCACATCAGGAATGCTTGAAGGCGGACCATCCGTTTTCTATCTACAGGAGCTTGCAGACAATCCAAAGAACTCACTTGTATTCAGCTGTTACCAGGCAGAAGGAACTCTTGGACGACACATCCAAGGCGGAGCATCAGAGTTTACAGTTACCGAGGGTAAAAATTTCAGAACAATCCCCATAAAACTCGAGCTATTCAAGATTGAGATTAGCGGACACTCTGACCGAAAAGAGTTGATGAACTTCATCAAAAACTGCAATCCCCGCCCAAGAAAGGTACTCGTCAACCACGGAGAAGTTAGCAGGTGTCTTGACCTCGCAAGGTCGATTCACCAACAGTTCAGGATTGAGACAGTCTGTCCAAGAAACCTTGACTGTATCAGGCTTCGATAATCTTATATATCGCGTTCTCGATTTATAGACGAGATGGCCATAATTAACCTTACCTTCAGGTATAGAGGACTTATTGACTTTGAAAGATTCTACAAAGATGGACTTGAATACTGGCAAGGAATAACAGACCCCGAGGATATTTCTGAGACCAAATACAAAGATAAAGGTGGGGAGTTTGAAGGGGTCTGGAAAATAAATCACAAGCTAGACCCTTATTTCCAAGCAAAATATGAAGTTGAATTCAAAGCCACGGATATGAACGCCACAACAATAACTGAGAACGGCAAAGAGAAAACTGTTTATGATGGTAAAATCCGCATATATGTTGAAGGGGATTTAGTTGAGAACTACGGCCAGGAAACCATAGCAGGAAAACAGGAAATTTTCAAGAAAAACAGTTTTCTTCACAAGGTATTTAAGGTGTTCGCCAAGAGAAAAGTAGAAGAAGAACTGGAAGATGTTGTAACCTCAACAGCTCACGGTTTCATTAATTTAGCCAAGCAAATTTGCAAAATGGAGGCACAGGATGGCTGAGATAAGAAAACTTTTCGACAGAAAGCCCCTCACCTATGAAGGTCCTTTTCGAGCAGATGAACTTTATAGTATAATCAGAAGATTCATGCGTGAACGTTCTTACTATTTGCTTGAAACAAACAGCCAGGAAGATGTTCTCCCAGAGGGCAAGCAGGTTATTATTGAGATGATTGGTATGCGCCAGTTCTCAGATTACTGTAAAGGAGAAATAAAATTAGGCGTTAAACTACTAAAACTTAACGAGAAAGTATTGAAAGTCGAAGGGCACGAGCAGAAGTACCAAGTAGGTCAAGTCAAAATTTCCATGACTGGCCAGATGAGAACAGATTACAGAAATAAGTGGGAAGGCTCCGGAATCCAGTTCTTTTTCAGACAGATTTCTGACAAATTCATCAGAAGGGACATCTCTGAAGAGCAGGCAAGTCACTGTCAAAAGGACTGCGATGATTTACGAAACGAAATTAAGTCGTACTTAAACATGCACAGGTTCAAATTCGAACAGGACCCTGAAAAAGAGATTGAAGAGCCAGAAATTGATGAAACTGGAGAGGCAAGTTACTCCCCTAAATCAGAAGTCAGTGGAGCTGAGAACCAGAGACGAGTTCACACCATTGTCATGCTTGATGAAAAAGTTCTTCTAATACAGAGACCTGGAGAAAAATTCTGGGACTGCCTTTCAAGTACACTCGATGACCCTGCTGAGATTAAAGAGAAAGTTGTAAGACAGCTAAAAAAAGTAGGTATCGACTACGAAATGATTGAAAGGATCATGTACGGTGATATTGTAGAGCTAGAAGATGAAGAAAGCAAACACACAGTTATGTTACACCCAGTACTTGTAACTCTAAAAGCCGAGCCAAAAGTTGAGGAAAACAAGTTCGCATGGGTAAGACTTTCAGAAATCAAGGATTACGACACTTCTGACGAAATTCACGACGTTTTAGAAAAGGTTGTACCGTAAGCTTTTTCAGTCGTCCGCTTCAACCAAGATTGCCGCGGTCGCATAATCCGGTATTGCGCTGGTCTCGAAAACCAGTTCCTTTGGAATTGTGGGTTCAAATCCCACCCGCGGCGTTCAAAAGCCCATCTTTATTATGTAACGGCGATTTCTCCCCAATTATGCATATCGAAAGTGATCAAAAGATTTACACACCTAGTGAGGATTTTCTAAGAGTTTCGTTACAACACAAAGAACCTTACCCCGTAACTGTAGGAGATGTAACACTGGAAATCCATCCACAAACACTATCTCCCAAATACGCATATTCAGCCATATTTTTCATCAATAACTGGGATATTCAACCTGGTCACAGAGTTCTGGATATTGGAACAGGGTGCGGTATCTTGGCAATATTTGCTTCGAGAGCTGGCGCCTCAAAAGTTGTTGCTTTGGATATGAACCCATATGCTGTAGAAACAGCAAGAAAAAACTCAGAAACCATCAAAGGCTGTGAAAAAATCCAAGTGATTCAATCAGACGGTTTGGAAAAGTTGGCGGAGCAGAAATTTGATAGAATACTTTTCGCAGCACCTTATTTCAACCAAAAAGCAGACCCAAACATTCCGTTAACTTTTGCAATATTTGACGAAAACTACAAATCAGCACGAAAAATACTTTCTGCGGTAAAGGATTACCTCGCAGATGACGGATTAATCCAGATGTCATTTTCGAATGAGCTTGGAGATGAAGAGCTGATGGAATCTGTAATCGCTGACGCAGGGCTAGATATCCAAAGCAAGATTGGGAAGAAACGCGGACATTCACGGACATTGTACTCTCTTGTTCCTCGCTAATCGCTTTTAAACCCAAGAATTAGTTTTATTAAGTCGACAAAAATTTCCAACAATATGGCATACTCAACTGAATGGAATTTATCACAACTTCTCGATGGAAAGACACCACAAGAAATGCTGACAGCAGTACAGGAACAGGCAAGGACAATTGCAGACTACCGTAGTAGGATAAACACTATTGGTCCGGAGGATTTCTCAACATTGGTTAGTGCTTACGAATCATATTCTGAGTTACAAGCAAGAATATACTGTTATGCTAAAATGAGCATAGACACAGATGTTCAGAACGGTGAAAAAAGTGCTTTCCTTAAGAGGGTCAACAAAGTTGTGAGTGAAGCCGATACCGAGATAATATTCTTCACAAATTGGTGGAAGCAACTTGAGGATGAAAAAGCTGAAGAGCTCCTAGATACTCTGCCACGAAGCAGACATTACTTCAGTCATCTGCGCGAATTCAAACCACACACTCTCTCTGAATCTGAAGAAAAAATAATTACCCTAAACAGAGTTACAGGAAGAGAAGCACACATCCAACTATACGACAAGATTGACACAGGAATAAAGTATGACTGGGATGGTAAAGTGGTTTCCGAAGAAGACATCCGCTCAAAGTTTAAGGATGCCGACCCAGAAGTAAGAAAAAAAGCTTATACTGTGTATTACAAATCCAGAGCCAATTCAGAGGAATTACTTTCAGAACTCTACCAGTATGTTGTCCTCGACCATGAAAATGAAAGAAAGCTTCGTAATTTCCTAGCGTCATTCAGCGAGTGGAATTTAGCAAATGAAATTCCAGATGAGGTTGTTGATGCGCACTTGGAAGCATGTCGTGAATCCTCAGACATCTGGAGAAGGTATTTCCAACTAAAAGGAAAGATGCTTGGAATTGATTTCACAAGGTTTGATATCTACGCCCCTCTTGAAAGAGAAGAAGTTGATATCCCCTACGAAAAAGCAGTCGAAATGACCCTTGAAGCACTAGGAAGATTCTCACCAAAACTCAGAAAAGCTGCGGAGGAGATTTACGCAGGAGACTTTGTTCATGCTATGCCCATCGCAGGTATGAAGCGCGGAGGCGCATACTGCTGGGGAATGACCCCAAACCTTCCCGCCTTCCTGCTTTACAACTACACAAACAAACTCGACGATGTAATGACCGTCGCGCACGAAACAGGCCACGGGGTCCACCACCAGTTAGGAAGACCTCTCGGCCCATTGGAGTTTGGCCATGTAATGCCCGTTGCTGAAACTGCCAGCGTTTTTAGTGAGATGCTAATGACAGATATGTTGCTTGAGCAGAGACCAGACCTAAAGAAATCCATATTGGTGGACAAGCTTGCTGATATGTACGCAACTATAGGTAGACAAAGCGCATTTGTTAGATTTGAGAAGGAGGCACACAGAATCATTGTGGAAGGTGGAGACACTAAATCGCTCTCAGATGCATATATGGAGAACCTGAAAGAGCAGTTCGGAGACATCCCCGTTGATGAGATGTTCCGCTCAGAATGGTTGGCGATTGGACACTTCATTCACTTTCCATTTTACTGCTACGCATACAGCTTTGGAAATCTGCTGACACTTGCCTTGTACGACCAGTTCAAAAAAGAAGGAGAGTCTTTCATACCAAAATACGAAAGATTCCTCGAAGCAGGCCAAAGCATGGACCCTATTAGGATGACTCATGATATCCTTGGCGTGGACATCTCAAAAAAAGAGTTCTGGCTACAAGGAATGAACGTTGTCCGAAAAATGGTTGATGACCTAGAGTCTCTTGTTGAATAAACCCTTTTTTCTTTCTCCTCTATATTTCAAAAAGATATTTAAATAACTTGGAAGTTTCAAAGATGGGTCTATAGCTCAGCCTGGTCAGAGCAACCGGCTCTTAACCGGTAGGCCGCGGGTTCGAATCCCGTTGGACCCATAACCACAAAGTCATGGCATTTAGTTAGAAGTTTATTTTTAAAAAAATTATAGAAAAAAAGGAATCTATTTGTCTCAGTCGCGGATGAGGCCAATAATGGCGAACACTGCAACAACGGCCGCAGCAGGAGCAACAAAGACCTGCAGTAGACCGAAGAACACAGCGAGTCCAGCGCCGACAGAGCCTAGATTCGAAAGCAACGCTTCTAGTGCACCAAAGCTGAGCAAAAATGCTACAGTGGATACCAAGAAGGCTATCACTTCCTCAGGCGAGATGTTCAGTAGACCTACAACTAGACCCAGAACCGCCAAGACTCCGTAAGCCCAGCTGGGTGTTGCCCCGCCAAAGCCTACAATGAGACCAATAATCACAGCCAAAAGGAAGCCAATCAGAAACGAATAGCCACCTACTTTCTGCAATGTACTCTTCTTTTTTGCCAATTTTTCACCCCCTTCATATTTATTCTATGAATATGTATCACTTACTTTAATAGTTAATGACGCCAGATGACGGCATATTTAAAAACCCCCTATGAATCACGCCCTTTAAGGCTCCTGTAGTGTAGTCCGGTCAATCATTTCGGCCTCTCGCGCCGAAGACCCGGGTTCGAATCCCGGCGGGAGCATCCCAAGTTTTTCTGACATACACTTATGGTTTAGGAACATGCCTTTTGGCCTTTTTGTAATCTGCGCTGTTTCTTCAGCAATCAGGTCTGGTTTTGAAAGTCCATGTCAGAAGAGCGCGGTAAAAACGTAATAAAGACCAACGATGATGAACACTATACCCACACCCTTCCTAAACCATTTTTCGATTATGCGCGTCTTGTGCAAAGCTTTCGCGAGCGCCTCTGTACCTTTAGCAAGCAGGATTGCTGCAATCATAACAGGCAGACCTGTCGCCACTCCAAATACAATTGGGGTAATAATGGCATCTTTTGTAGTTATGGCAAGCGGGATAAGCATGCCAAAGTACAGAACACCACTAAACGGACAGAAGGCTAGCGCAAGAAGTGCGCCTAGAAGAAACGAGCCAAGATATCCTTTTTCTGCCAAGCTTAGCTTTATTTTATGAAGCCAAGCACCTCCTTTCATTCCCTTAAGCGTTATCACTTCCAACATCACTAACCCGATAAGGATTAAGAGTGGACCCAGTATTTTCACACCGTACGTTTGTAAAAAGCGGCCGATACTTTCGGCACTGAGTCCCGCATAAACTATTATCATCGCGAGTAATGTGTACGTCAGAGCACGACCTAGAGTGTAAAGTACACCTGAGATTAGAGTTTGTTTTACACTCCCAAGCTTCTTTGTGATATATGCGACCGCTGTAATATTTGTCGCGAGCGGACAGGGGCTGATTGCAGTCATAAGACCAATAAAAAAGGCAGCCACTACAGCGATGTTACTAGTTCCCATTGATTCCATGAAGGCCATGATGCTCATGTTGAACCCTCTGAAAGGGAATCTTCCCAAAGTACAGTTGATGGACATCCTTCTTCGTCACAACAAGGTGTCGCGTACATGTCAAGCGATTTAGTATAGAGGAAAGGGGCTCTAAAGCGAGGGTCTTTCATACCACCAAGCATAGGAATGAGTAAGCTGTCCTCTGCATTTACATCCTGCCAATTTTTGAGATTTGCCGTTTGTTCACCACTACAGTATTCTTCCTCAACAAGAGTAGTTCCTGATGGAAAATATGACCTGAAACTATCTATTGGCAAGGTGGTACAGATACGCCACTCCTTCAGTTCTTCCCATGCAACAGCTTGTTTTTCTCTATCAGTAACAAGGGTTACGCCCTGCGCTAATGCACAAGACTCAAGTCCTACACCCTCATATGGCGTGGCGGTTCTCCCAATAATCGCAACGTCAGCGCGCCCTTGATTGAGAAGTAGCAGTGATTCTGCTGCTGACCCTGTTTTCACCTGTGTCGCATCTGGGAACAATTCGTCTGAAAGACTATGCATCGTAGGACAAGAAACAATAATAGACGGTTCTGACACAATGACCTTGCCAGTGATACCTCTAACCAACACAAGCAGAGTCACAACAAAGACTACACCGATAATTAATGCTATGCCTCTCCAATTCATGAAAGATCCCCTGATAGGCGCTTGTCCAGTACACCCTTCAAATATGCCAGGTAGTCCGCCTCGTTTCTAAGCTTGTACCAAACATTGATGTTCTGCTCTTTGTGGAATTCACCATCAATATACGTACCGATCCATATCGAGCTTCCAGTTGCCCCATACTTAAGGACAAGTTCGCGGTTTTCAGGCAACTCACCATTTACGTGCTCGAAAACAACCTTTCCCTCAGATAATTCCTTACCATAGTATGTGTTAATTGTCTTCTCGGCTAGGTCGCCGACCGCAACGCATGAGTAGCACTGGTTAGTTCCATGAAAATGATAGACTTCGACCTTCTCGGCTACAGCCAGTGCTGACATTGGCGCGTCATCAGACGATTCCGACACGGTCGTACATCCAATCAATACTAATAGGAATAATGCTGTTATAGTTAGTAGTATCTTCATCATATCACCATAGTAATCCGTAGACTAGACCGCCGATTGTCGCGTAGATGACGACGAGGAGGACGTACACGGCTGTTTTCTTTGTTCCTAGTACTGAGCGAACAACGAGCATGTTTGGCAGGCTCAATGAGGGTCCTGCGAGGAGCAAGGCCAGTGCGGGTCCAGAGTGCATACCCTTCGCGATAAGCGCCTGCAATATAGGTATTTCGGTAAGTGTACTGAAGTACATAAAAGCACCAAACACCGATGCTATAACATTCCCCATGACCGTGTTTTGACCAACGAGAGATATTATTAATTCTTCAGGTAGTAGTGGCATTAGGAAGCCAGCGACAAAAACACCGATGAACAACAAAGGCATTAGTTGTTTTGTGAACGTCCATGTTTCGCCCAGCCACTCTTTAGTCATTGATTTTTCAAAGCGCCATAGGACGAGTAAGATTGTGCCAGTAGCAAAGATACCCATTACTAGGTATTTCCAAAGAGCAGGAATCTGGAGTCCGTTCACAACAAGGATGCCTACAAGAAAGATAAAGAAAAGAACCAGCGTGTGGTTTGAGACTTTCGCCTCTTTTCCTACTTCGAGTACCAAGCCCCGTTTATCGGGTTTCTCACGAAATATCATCTGCATCGTTAGACCAACCAAGAGGCTCAATACAATCGCGAGTATTATTCTAGCGAGGCCTATGTGTATACCTAGGACGCTGATTGTTAAGAACATGGCTGCTATATTGATGGCAGGACCACTAAACAGGAAAGTAATAGCAGGACCTAGGCCAGCGCCGCGCTTGCGTATGCTCGCGAACAACGGGAGGATAGTACAGCTACAAACGGCGAGGACTGCGCCACTGACTGAGGCGATGCCGTAGCTCATCCACCGCTTCGCTTCATGACCAAGGTATTTCAGTACAGCATCTTTCTTGATGAAGACCGCTATTGCACCTGCAATAAAGAAAGCAGGTACAAGACACGTGAGGACGTGTTCGCGCGCGTACTCCTGGAGGAGTTTAAATCCACTGAGGATGGCGCTGTTGAAAAGCGCGTTCTCGGTCGGCATAAAATAAAAACCAAGAAAGAGTCCTGCTATAATTATGAAAATGTTATGTTCTTTCATTATTGTCACTTCATGATTAGCTTTTTCAATTCATTTTCATCAGGCATGCCGACCTTGATGAGTTCGCCGTTCTTGAATAACCCTGGGCTGCCCATCGCACCAGCTTCAACAAGTTCGTTGAAATCAGTACTGTACTCAACTGTAGCATCGATACTCTCTTTCTCAACAAGCAATTTCACCATTTCATAAAGTCTTTTGCAAGTAGGACAACCACTTCCAACGACCCGTATAGTGTTTTTGTTCATGTGTTTCGCCTCGATATTTTTACTTATTCTTCTGTTTCTGTTATTTTGTTTGTTTTATCATCATATTAAAATCGTCTTATACTCTGAGTGCACGAATTTTTTCATACAACACTCTACCGTTGTTTATTCCCCCCAAAGCTACCGACTGTTTTGAGCACGTTGCGGACGCGCAGGTCTTTGATGCGATAATAGATACGTTTTCCTTCTCTGCGACGGGCAAGGATACCAAGTCGTTCTAGCTTGATGAGTTGAATTGAGACTGTGCTTTGTGTCCGTTCAAGATGCGGCGTTATTTCGCACACACACCGCTCTCCTTTTAAGAGTAATTCAATAATTTTTAGCCGTGTCTCGTCGCTTAGCGCCTTGAATAAATTAATTGAATCTAACATATTGGCGTTCGTCAATACATTCTTTATAAAAAAGTTTCGATTCTCACAGAAGGTCAGTGACCCCCTCTCTGAACTCAAGGTGTTCCCCCCAAACTACCAGAACCCCAGATTGCCTGATTGATAATTTCAGCCACATCTTCAACACCAAACCCAATCAGGACAATGCTATTTTTTTGGATGCATTCTCTCAAGACCTTGTTCACATCATCCACGTTCACACCAGTAAGTGTTGCTTCTATCTGCGCAATCGCAGTCTCAGGATGAATAAAAAAATCACCCGTTAACTTTATTGATCTGATCCTCTTATCTTCTAGGTCTAAGCTCAGGCGAATCAGCTTCCCACCAGGGACTTTATGGTCAATATCTTGTTTCATCGCAATTCCCGCCACTCCTTAGTCGCATATTTCTCTCGGTATAATTTTTCGGCCAAGCGCAGCTCTTCCCGGGTGAGTTCGCTCTCGTCGAACACGACCCCGAACGTCTCTTCGAAGCCTCGGCGTATAGCAGTTTCCAACTCTCTAAGGGGGGCGTCGCTGCCCAGCTCTTTTTTGAGTGAGGTGAGCCGTTCTTCAACAGCCAGTATCATCTTGTCTTTTATTTTCTCATCAGGAACTTTAAGCAAGGAGAACATCTTCTTCACATCGACATCGATAAGGACGGTTCCGTGCTGTAAAATGACTCCCTCTTTTCTGGTCTGCGCGTTCCCAGATATCTTCTTCCCATTGACGACGATGTCATTTATCGGCGCGAACGAGGATGTGATGCCAATCGTTCTCAGGCCAGCCATGATAGCGCCGCATATCATTCGGTATGATGCGATAATCTCCTGAGGGGCTTCGCTCTCAGACATTGCCACTGAGTAGGTTAACTCCTTGTCGTGGAAGACTGCGCCACCACCAGTATACCTCCTGACAACATCGACACCAAGCGCTCGGGCGCTCTCAACAGCAACCTCTTTGTTCAGGTCCTGAAAATACCCTATGGTGAGACAACTCGGTCGCCAAGTGAAGAAACGGAGCGTGTCGGGAACTTCGTTCCTGATCCTGTGTGTCAGGATCGCTTCGTCAATTGCCATCTGCATGGCGCCGTTAGAATCTATTGTTTTGAGCAACCGCCAACGCTTCATGTTCATACACACTCGTCTGCCCTGTATGAGCTCCTTACGAGAGGGCCCGCGACCACAGTCTGAATCCCTAATTCTTTGGCCATCATCTCGATGTTTTTGAATTCTTCAAGGGAATACTGTTTCTTCATAGGAAAATGCTCCTCACTTGGTCGCAGATACTGCCCTATCGTTATGATATCACAATCCGCCGCTTTCAAATCCCTAATTGTCTCCATTATCTGACCTTCATCCTCACCGAAACCTAGCATAAACCCTGATTTAGTTTTTATTTTAGGATTGAGTTCTTTTGCCTTTCTCAGTAATTCAAGTGAACGGTCGTAATTACCCCTAGGCCGCAAAGAAGGAAACAGTTCTTTCACAGCTTCAATGTTATGATTTAACACGTCAGGACCTGAATCAATGATTCTTTTGAGCGCCACCCAGTCTCCTCCCAAATCCGATATCAACAACTCGATCTTGCATGATGGGTTGCTACTCCTGACCTCTTGCACAGTCTTGACAAACTGTTCAGCACCTCCATCCTCTAGGTCGTCACGCGTGACGCACGTGATCACCGCGTATCGAAGGCCGAGTTTCCTTATTGCCTCAGCTATCCTCTCAGGTTCGTCCTCATCGACTGCGCGCGGAATCCCTTTCTTGATGTTGCAGTAACGGCAGTTCCTAGTGCACGTGTCTCCAAGAATCATGAATGTCGCGGTTTTTCTCGCAAAGCATTCATACCTGTTGGGGCAGTTCGCCTCGACACAAACCGTTATCAGATTGTTCTCATCAATCAACTGTTTTGTCTTCAAGTATGCCCTCTTGTCATACTGTTCTATCGTGATGTTTGAAGAAATATTCATACCCATTAAGAGACCACCTTCTCTTGCTCTATAATATCTATGAATTCTCCGTAATCTATAAGTCTGATATCAAGATTGTTTTTTATTCCTCGCAGCTCTAGATCCTCTTTTAGTGCCAACACGGCCACACCCTTTGACTTGAGCGAGTCAAACAATTCTGAATGAGTTGTGTTGAGCACAAGAACACCATCTTGAATTAGGAGAATAGTATCGCCTAACGCTACATAATCAAGAACTCCTAGTTTTTTGTTACACAACGATTCTTTTATTACAAAGACTGCCATTTATATCACCTCATAAATTTATGATGGTTTCGGCATCATCAATGAAGCCTCTCACATCATTTTTTTCTATTCGCGACACAGGGAAACAATCCGCTTCCTGTAAGTTTCTTTCTGACAAGGAATCCGTAGTGGCAAATATTTTTAGCCCGAACTCTTCAGCATTGGCAAATCCTTCTTGTAAGCCAGTCATATCTCCTAAGTCAGGCTTTTGGTCTTTTAACAGACAAAAAACCCCGTCGTTAGTAAAGACAATCTTTGTCTCTAAATCCATTCCTGCAAACGCTATGCCCGCTCTTAAAGCCTCTGCCGCGAAGACGCTCCCGTAAGGGGCATTATTAACCAAAAGCAATACTTTTTTCATTTTCGTACCTCATATGCTGACAAACTTGTCGCAATCTTTTATCATCTCAGCCAGGCCTGGAAGGCCTTCGAGCTCTCCCTTTTCTATGAGTTGGGCTCTCTGTATTCCTCTGAATTGTACACAGACCCCACATATTTTAACCTCAACACCCAACGAAGTGAGTTCATCAAGCTTTTTAGCAAGATTTCTTTCACTGCCAGAATTAATCTCTTTGTTGGCCGCGATGACACTATCGACATACAGAAAAATCTTGACCTCATGCTTCTTTTTTAGAGCTGTCTTTGCCAACTTATACGCCGTGTCCATATCTTGATAAGTATAGGGTGGCCGTATAAGCATCAGTCCTAGTTTCATTGTTTTTCACCTCTCATAAACAGGAAATATGCCGCAGTCCACGCGCCTAAGACGATGAATGTTCCTGCGATGATGCTACTTATCGCAAGCTGAGGAACTCCGCTCAGGATGTGGCCAATGTTGCAACCATCAGCAATTACAGCACCCACCCCAAGAAGCATCCCACCTAGGAATGCCTGAAGCCCCATTTTTAATGGCGGGGTTCTTATCTTGAACTCATTAGCTATTAGCGCAGCAATAAATGCGCCGATTATTAAGCCGATGACTTGAAAAGATTCCCATGTTAGGAAGTTCTGGCCTGTAAGTATGGACTTTACGATGGTCTCAAACCCAGTTGTGATTCCTAAAGGATAATTCCTTCCTGAAAAGGAAGAGAATACGAATGCTAATAAGCCTATACCTCCTATCACCATGCCTGTTGCTTTCCAGTTCCATCCCGTTTTGAATACTCTCTCAAACACAGATTTTTTTGTTTCTGATGATGAAAGTTCCTTTTGTTTGAATAAAAAGTATAATCCAATGATAGATACTACTATGATAAATATCCATGCAGGAATTCCTGTAACTGAAGATAATGTTATTTTTCCTAAATCTTGCTGTTGTAATATCTTTGTTATGACTGATAAGAAGCCATCTTTCGCAAGATATGCAGTAGTCGCGAAGGCAAACAAGGCAATCAACGAACTGACCATGCCTTCGCCGACGCGATACGCGGTTCCGCTCGCGCACCCTCCTGCCAGCACCATGCCGATGCCGAAGATGAATCCTCCAATAACGCCACCGAAGACAAAGAAGCTCTTTGGGGCAAGCGAGAGGACCCCTATATACGAGAGGAGGTGAAAGCCGATAAATTGTACAAACAAGGCTAACCCAACCGCTTTAAGCAAAGTGAAATCCTTGAAAACCAACGGGTCCCTAAATGCGGAGTTCATACAAAATCTGCCTCTTTGTAAAGCAAACCCGAACAGCATCCCTATTGCCAAGCCGCTGAGTAAAGCAAACCACTGCATCATTTCACCTTTATGAGCATCCTGTGTTCCGGCCCGTTTATCTTCTCGACGCTAAGGACCGTATGTCCTTCTTTCTCAGCGTTTCGCGGAATGCGCTCCAATGAGAGCGGATAATCCGTCAGCACTTCGAGCACCTGTCCAGAGCTCATCTCTTTTAGTTTCTTGCGCGTCTTTATGTCAGGATAGGGGCATATCTCGCCCCTGACATCAATCGTAGCGTCTGGTTTTTCGTCCATTACTTTCCACCTCATACAGTCATAATACTATGTTAATTGTTTTTCAGGAGTCTGTCTCCTGGATTGCCACACTCTTTTTCTAGGCAGTCCTGTATCTTACTTTCCATCTCCACCCCCATGTAGTCTGCGTAGCCAACCCAAAACTTATCTCCAATAAAAGTTGTCGGAACACCCT
>CAZPUM010000023.1:11379-19998 GCA_964589765.1 uncultured Methanosarcinales archaeon | reverse complement strand
ATCATTCAGGGCAGCACAGGCAGCATCCTGTGCGCATGCTCAGGACAGTTTCTGGGAGTACCACGATGTTCTTTATGAGAACCATGAGGACCTGGAGATAGGAAATCTCCAGAAATACGCCCAGGATTTGGGGCTGAATATGACTGAGTTTGAATCCTGTTTTATCTCAGAGTCAAAAAAAGAGGAGATTCAGATGGATATGCAAGCAGGTATAGATGCGGGTGTTACTGGCACGCCGACCTTTTTCATAAATGGCAAGAAACTGCGTGGCTATCAGACATACGAACAGCTTAGTGCTGAAATCGATTCACTGCTGGCGGAGTAAGACTCTAACTGCCTTTCTTTGATTCGGGTCATTCAAATCAGGGTTCTCGGGGTACAGCATGTTGAACACTGTGTCTGTGTTTCTGTAACTTTCTCCTCTTGCTCTGGACCAGCAAATTTCTGTGTCTCGGAGTGCTTTAGGTTTTAGACCAAAGAAAGTTTGTTCATAAGAAAAACCTCTTTGTGTCTCAGAGTGTAATCTTATTATGTTCTCGCGCCTGACATGTGAGTACTTTTCGATCTCTTCTTCAGTCAATTCCTCGTCAGAAACTGCCTGTTCAATTTGGTCATACTCGCTTGTTAGCAAAATACTTTGTTTTATGGATTGCAACATCCCAAAGTTTGCGGTCTGTTCACAATAAATTTGAGATATATCATCAGTCAGATATGTTGCAACATTCATCTCTTCGCGTATACCATCTTTTAATGGAAGGTTGTTTGCCCAAACACGAATGACATTTTTGCTTTCTTCATGGTTTAGTTCATCAATTTCTAGATTTAATGAGTCTGCAGCATCTCTAAACATGCTGTTGGTTCTTTCAAGATTAGAGTTGTATGAATCAATCATTTTACCTTCTAGGAAATATGTTATTCCTACAGAAACAATCAAGAAGAATAAAGCTATGGCAAGTGCAACATACGTCAACCTTTTGGGGTCTCTTTTCTTAGTGCCGAAAGTTTTGTTCAATAATCTGTTGAACTGATACTCCGAAAGCATTATCACCACAGCGAAAACTATGCTGAAAATCAGGAGTAAGAAAGGAATAGGTATTGAAACATCATACAGGAATATCAAGCACAAGAATAGAAGCCACGAGCCTATGCCTATTCCTGTCACTGCACCCACAAGGAATATTATGAATCTTTGGTAGTAACCTTTCTTCTTAACCGCCAACTCCCAAAGACCCCATAAAGCTAAACCACCAAGAATGAAAACAAAAGTTATCAAGAAAAAATGTTTGTGAATCTGAAAACCGAAATCCATACTGAAAGAGTTGATGTAGTTCCATAGCAACACTATTCCAGTAAGACCGAGTAGCGCAGGAATCATTGTAGTTGGCGTCAAAACTCCTGCAAGATGTGCTTTATCGATTAAGTTTTGTGCTTTTTCCTCAGACCATTTGTTTTTAATTAACTCATTTTTGATATCGTTGTCTTTTTTCCCTGCTTTGTGTTGTTCTAGAACCCAATCAACCGTTGTCATGATACTTTTCATGTAAAGCTATTTATAACGATTATCTTAGGAACAAACTATGTACATAGGAATAGACCTTGGAGGCACAAAGATTGCTGCAGGATTAGTAACCAAACATGGAGAGCTAAGACAGATTTTCAAAATCCCGACAAAAGCAATTCTAGGCAAGGAACACATCATACTTCAATTAAGAGACATGATTACAAGGTTGTCTGCAGGTCGAGACATTCAAGGAATAGGTATTGGTGTTCCAGGAGTTATAGATGGAAATAAGATAGTTTACCTTACAAATATTCCTTCATTAAACAACACGGATATGAAGAAGGCGCTAAAACTAAGGCTTCCCTTTGTTATGGAAAACGATGCTGCATGTTTCACAAGGGCAGAGCATATTCACGGAGCAGGGAAGGGCTCGAAACATATGATTGGAATAACTTTAGGCACGGGTCTAGGGTCGGGAATAATTATTGAAAACAAACTCCATAAAGGACAACACGGTTATGCAGGAGAGACAAGCTACGCTATTTATAATCAAGAATCTGTACTAAGAAACGCCAAACCTGTTAACTGGGAAAAAGCGGTTCTTGGTGGAAAAGCCATCCAAGAAAGAAACGCCAAGAATGGTGGAGCGCCACTATATCCTTTAGAGGTGTGGTCTGTTGACAACACTGCAACAAAGAAAACTCGTGCGCAGGTATCGAAACTCTTCGCAGTTTTTCTGGCGAATCTCTCAGTAACAATTGACCCTGAAGTGATAGTTGTGGGAGGGGGTTGGGCCAATAAAAAACTGCTCCAGGCAACAAAAAAACATCTTGGAACATACCTGGAAATGCAGGGCAAACTGCCTGATTTAAGGTTGGCCAAATGTAAAGAGCCCGGAATTCTTGGGGCTGTTGAGGCCCTGAAAGGCAAGTTATCGAGTTAAACACTGCAAAACCTTTATAAACTCAGCACGGGCCGTTCTGAATGAGGATGGTGGTTGATTAGATGGTGCTTTTTCCCAGTGTATTCGGCTCGAGCGGGTTCTTTGCGGACTTTTTTCTGAACCCTGCGAAACTGCCTATAGTTCTAGCCTTCTTAATCCCGCTAGTAATTCTATACTTAATCAGGCCAAAACCTCAGAATGTTCAGGTTCCCAGTCTTATGTTTATACTGAAGGATATGGGAAAGAGTAATGTCCACAGATTCTTTAGAACACTATTCCAGGACGTACTGTTCCTCATCCAGTTACTGGCAATCCTGCTGTTGGCTTTGGCCATGGCTAAGCCTTACATGGAGGTTGCTCAAGAGTCACTTGTAGACCAGAACATAATTGTTCTGGATGTGAGCGCAAGCACAAAGGCGTTTGGTGAAGACAGGTTTGACGAGATGAGAAAATCTGCAGTAGAATCTCTGTCAAACAAGAACATAGTAATCCTTGCAAAACAGAACCCTGCGTTGTTGACTGACAATGGTAATTATAGGCTTTCTGCGGGAGATGCCAAAGCACTTCTTGATGACACTGACCCTGCAGACATGCAGGGCGATTTGCCATCTGCTCTTGTGTTAGCCGAGCAGTACGTCGGTGAAAATTCAAAAGTCACAGTGATTAGTGACTTTGTCCTTTCTGCTCTTGAAAATGAGGGTCTTATTGAGGCTAAACTGAAGGTATTAAAATCGAAAGGCGCACTTATAGAGATAAAGAGCTTTGGTGAAGATGCGTCGAACACAGGTATTGTAGATGCACAACTGAACCCAACCAATGGAACAATCACTTTGAAAATTCAGAACTTCAATGGAGGCCCTGAAGAGATTGGTCTTGAGTACAACGACCAACAGATAACTCTCCCCAAAAAGGTTCTTGCTCCAAGAGGTCAACCAGGGAGCCTGATATCTGTAAGTGTTCCTCTGGCGAATGGAGCAACAGAGTTCAAGCTAACCCCAAAAGATGATTTTATGGTTGATAATTCTTACTTCGTCAGCATTCCAAACCAGGATGTTATCAGAGTTCTACTAATTACCAATGATGGTGGTGCGGAGCAAAGCAACCTTGTTGATGCTTTACAAGCAGCAGGTGACAAATTTACAAGAGTTGAGATAGAGTATGCTCAGCCACCAAAAGTTCCTGATTTGGAACACGATATATACATTATCAAAGATATTAATACGCAGTTTGTCTTGCCAGGTATTATCAAAGGAATGGAGGAAGAGTTGTACAGGGGTAAAGTGTTTATAGTATTTGCCCAGCCAGACATTTTCAATATAGACTTTTTGGGCATGATGCCCACTTCTTACAAATCAGGAGCTTCTCCACTGGTGGGCCGACAAGATATCCGGGTAAACACTTCTCTAAGTCTGACTAAGGGTCTTGCGGATATCGGTCAGGTAGATGGAAGCAAGGTTCTCCGTGTTGAAAAAACAGACAACGCGATAGTTTATGCTGCCATACCAACAAATGAAGGTCTTGAACCTTTGATAGCAGCCAAGAGAACAGGTTCAGGCGCAACAATATACTGGGGAGTTAAGGACAGTAAGAGTTTCGATATTGACCCTCAGAGTTATGCAATACTATGGGGAAGAATAGTTGATTTTAGCCTAACAGACCCAATGCTTCTTAACGTGCCGACAGGCGCTGTTTTAACAAGCGGAGGCAAGATTAAAACTCCTGATGGAAGAAGAGACTCGCCTGTAATCACGGAACTGGCAGGGTTTTACCAAGCGGGTGAACGAACAATGGCAGCAAACCTTTATCCTCTACATACCTCCCTTGCTGCCTCTGTTGCAGACCAGTTAAGCGCCAGAGTAGAATCTTCAATAATGGATACTGTCGATATATCTGCGGAAGACATAACCACAGGAACAGGAGACGAAACTCAAGAGGTCAAAGTGCCAAGAGATCTCAGCAAGATACTGATAATTGTCGGACTTCTCATTGTTATATTTGAGTTATTCTATATCAAATACAGAGGTGACCTATAGTGCAGTTCTACGACCCTGTGGCAGAGTTTATTGCTGAGGTTGCCACATACTTCAAAGAGCCAGCGTGGTTATGGGGAATACCTATAGCTCTGATTCTGATATTCATACTTGTAAGGTGGAAATTTGTACAGTTTGGACTTGATGAAACAGGGTGGAAAAAACTGAAAAGAGTCAGATGGTGGGTAATCCTGCTGAGATTCCTGGCGGTCTCAATGATTCTTGTGGCGTTAGCAACACCCTTCACAACAATAACTGCTGAGGATGATGGTGACCCAAAGGCTCTGGTTCTTGTGGACAAGAGTGGAAGTATGGAACTGTATGATACTAGTTTTGTTGAGTTTTTAACTGAAGCTTTAAACGAAGAACTCCCAACAACAGTACGAGAGTTTGGAACCGAAACAGAGAGTCCTGTTGGAGATGCTATGCTGGGCCACCCTGAACACATACTGATAATCTCTGATGGAAACGCAAACACAGGAGTTGATCTCTTGGATGTGGCCCAGGTTGTTAGGGCTGAGAACCTCAGCATAAACAAGATTGACTTGACAGCAGTTAAAACAGATTATGCTGTCAAGATGTCAGTGCCTCAAAAAGTCCCTGTAGGTTTTCCCGTTGAGATTTTAATTGAGGTTTCAGGGACTGTTGACGGTTCAGTCCCTCTTAAAGTAACAATTGATGGCAAGACCATACATGATGCGTTAACAACAGGAACGCTTCTTCTTGAGCCCTCTTTAACAACAGGGTATCACAAAATTGAGGCCAGAATCTCAAGCAACGATGTAAATCCCGACAACAATGTACACTACAAAGTTGTTGAGGTTCTTCCGAAACCAAAGGTCTTTGTTTTAACATCAAAGAGGGGTGCTTTGGAGACAGCAATAAGTGGTCTTTTCGATATGACAACAGGAAGCACGCTTCCAAATGACCTTACTCCTTACTATGCTGTGATTATCAACGACATGAAAGCGGAAAAGCTGACACAAACAGAAAAACTTGCTGACTTCCTTAGAGATGAAGAAGGAGGAAAAATAGGAAATGGAATGGTTGTGTTTGGTGGTTTCAACAGCTATGACCGTGGTGGATACCAGAACAAGCAGTTTGAATCACTTCTGCCAGTAAAGGTTGGAAAGCCAAAAAGAGAGATGGGAGAGAACAATCTGGTATTTGTTATCCAAGTTTCAGGAAGCACAACAGCAACAAGGTATGTCAAAGAAGGTGGCCAGATGGTTGCTGTAACAGAGGACGTCCCAACAATAGATATAATCAAAGCCCAAGCTGTAAGCGCTATTAACAGTCTTAACTTGAAGAACAACGTGGGAGTAATAGTGTTTGGGGTGAGTACTGAGGGACAGAGTTTCAGCAGTCCAGGAGAGGCATTGCAGGCAAGCGTGGTCAAAGTTGCGGATGTCCAGCCATTGTACAAGCATAAACAGGAGCTTACGGATAAAATCCCCCGACTCACAGGAGGAGGAACAACAGCTCCTGATATAGCCCTCCGCGCAGCGGTTGACATGCTGAAAGACAAATCAGGAGACAAAACGATTATACTACTAACAAACGGAAGATTCTCTGCAGGACTTGGTGCTGGAGCTGATGTTCCTGCTAAAGCAAACACTCTTGCCGTTGTAGAGAACGCTTATCGCAGGTACGGGGTGAACACACAGACACTAGGAGTAGGAAGTACAGACCCTTCAATCTTCGCTAAAAAGGTCGATGAATCGTTCCTGAAGAATGTTGCTATTGCAGGGGATAGTACTTACGACAGGGCAACAAACATGGCAAGCCTAATGGTCAAGTACGGAGACCCCAACGAGAAAGGGTTTGGAGATGAATTCATGCTTGTCCCATTGAGTTTGACTCACTTTATCACAAGAGATGTGGAGCTTGATGCAGTCCTAAACGGATATAATGAAGTCACAATCAAAGATGGCAGTAAACTATTGGTAACAACCGATTCGGGACTGCCTGCCATCACAACATGGAACTATTTCAACGGCCGTGTTGCGGCAGTAACTGTATTCACGGCCTCAGGACTTGGTCAGCTACTCCAGAGAGAAAACTCTGACCTGATACGAAACACAGTGCTTTGGGCAGTAGGTGACCCGAGCAGAAAAGAGAAGGTAAGTGTAACAGTCAAGCCCGCTATTGCGGGAGAAGAGACACAGGTTGAATTCATAAGCAAAGAGCCTGTGTCAGGAAACTGTCAAGACACGCCTGTTGAGTTCCTGAGTAGCGCAGGTGACTCTTACACTTTCACATTCACTCCGCAAAAACAAGGATTTGGTACTGTTTGCGGAATCCCTTATGCTGTGAATGAGAACTCAGAGTTCTGGAGTGTTGGACAGAATCAGGACCTTATGACTGCAGTCCAGATAACTGAAGGGAAATCTCTTGACTTTGACAAGGTGGATGAGATTGTTGAGCAAATCAAGACTGTTAGCTCCAGAATAACTGTGCAAAAGACAGAGGTTAGGACTCCATTCCTCGCGATAGGACTGATCCTTTTCCTCCTAGAAATATTTATTAGAAGATTAACGAAGATACAATAGGTGAAAAAATGGCCTCATACTTAGGAAGACATGTGAATCTAGCGCTACTGATTATTATTATTGGTGTGATAGTAGCTATGGTGGGCACCACGGTGTTCTTTCAGCGCAGTCTACAGAACAGAACTACTGAGTTTCAGGAGACCTCAATGACTCTTGACCAGTGTCAGACATCATTGGCAAACTTCCAGGATAGATACTCAGAAGCCCAAGAAAGAGTCTCCAAGACCAGTGAGGACATCCGAAAGTACGATGAGCTTTATGAAAGCAAAGAGTTAGAACTTGAAGATACTCAGGACCAACTATCAGCAAAAGAGAGGCAATTGGCATTTGAACAGTTACAAAAAGAGAAGTTCCAGGACCTTTATGAAGAGGAACAGAGAAAGGTTAGAGAAAGAGACCAAACAATTACTGCAAAGAATGACCAGATTAACAGACTTAAAGAGGATATTGAAGATTTAGAGGCACAGTGCTCGACATGAAACCAATAAAAAACATGTTTAATGAGGTCCAGTATGAACTGGTGAAGATAATCCTACTTAACGTGTTCTTAAGTACTGTAATCCTTTTCCTTGCAGCAGACCTTGTTGCCCTTGTCTTTAACATGCCTATATGGTATGTTATCGTTATTTCTTTCCTTTACTTTGTGATTCTGATGTATCATGAAGTTAAGAAGATAAGCATAACTGAAGTCGAGAAAAACAACCCTAACTTACACGAAATTCTAAGAACGGCAAAGGATAACCAGAATGAAGATTCTCTGATGGCTCACGCTCTTTTCTTTGAAGTGATAGAAAAAATGAGAAAGGTCTCATCAGGTACATTCCTTGACCTGAAAAAAATTCTTACAAAGCTTGGTGCGATTTTTGCTTTAGCAATCATACTGATCAGTCTTACCTACTTCAATGTGAATATAGCAAGATTTGAAAACCCCCTCGAAGGACCGCTTAGCGGTCTTGGTGCATTCCTGAGTGGAATGACTGGTGAGGGGGACCCTAATGCTGGGGGGAATATTGCGACTGATGGAGACATATTCGGAGACCCCAGCATGGCAAAGCTTGGTGATGACCAGCTTATTGCAACAGTAAATCCTTCTTTAGATAGTCCTGATTTCAATAATGTGGATCCTTCAAGCCCCAATAGCGACCCGCTGGCAGACCTTTCAGGGGATGCTGACGCGGAGTTTAACACGGGTGGTGCGTTTTCGCAGGAAGGACTAGACGCACGCGACCTTCAGAGGTCGTATGAATACGCAAAAAGAACAACGTCATAAAGAGGTATAAAAAATGAACACTCAAGGAGGTGATGTTTAATGGCAGCCCCAACTGCAGAGGCGGTAAAAAACATCGATAAACTGAAAGCAACATTTACCAACATTAAGTCCGAGATTGCAAAGAAAATCATCGGTCAGGAGGAGGTTATCGAACACATTTTGATTTCCATACTTACCGACAGCAACGCTCTTCTAGAAAGCTATCCAGGTCTTGGTAAAACAACGATGATTAAAGCTGTGGCTGAAACTATGAACTTGAAGTTCAGCCGTATCCAGGGAACCCCTGACCTTATGCCTTCCGATGTAACTGGAACATATGTTAT
>CAZPUM010000023.1:0-11369 GCA_964589765.1 uncultured Methanosarcinales archaeon | reverse complement strand
ATGGTAAGAAGATTTTCAAGTTCCAGCGTGGACCGCTTTTTGCGAATGTAATTCTGATGGACGAAATCAACCGTGCCACGCCTAAAACTCAAGCCGCTCTTCTTGAAGCAATGCAGGAAAAGCAGGTCACTGTTGGAAACCAGACTTTCGAACTAGACAAGCCTTTCTTTGTACTGGCAACACAGAACCCTATTGACCAGGAGGGAACATATCCTCTTCCAGAGGCACAGACTGACCGTTTCCTTCTGAAAATCAATGTTGATTACCCGTCAATGGAAGAAGAGCTGGCGATTGTCGAACAGTACACTAAACCTCTTGACAAAACAAGTCTGCAACAACTCTTATCTGCTGAAAGTATAATTCTGCTACAAAAACTTACGAGGCAGGTGCCGATTGCTAATGATATCAAGAAAAAAGCAGTGGAGATTGTTCAGAAAACAAGGAACACCCCTGACTTGATTGAGTATGGTGCGTCTCCAAGAGCATCTCTTGGTATTGTACTCTCTGCGAAAGCGAAAGCGCTGATGGATGGTCGTAAGTTTGTTTCAGCGAAAGATATTGAGGAGGTCGCACTTCCCGTCCTGAGACACAGAATTGTTCTGTCATTCAAAGCGGAGCGCGCAGGCAAGTCACCGGATGAAGTTATCAAGGAAATCATCAAGTAAATGGCAATTGATACAGACTTCCTGAGTCAGCTTGACCGTTTGCAGGTCATCCTTAAGAGAAAAATCTATTCTGACAATCAAGGAGAACACGAAACTTTAACCGGTGGCGATGGTTTAGTCTTCAAAGACTTCAAAGCATATGCTCCCGGAGATGATTTTCGCCACATAGATTGGAAAGTTTACGCGCGTACAGACAAATTTTATATTAGAAGATTTGAATCTGAACGTAATGTAACTGTCCATATTCTCCTCGACAACAGCGCAAGTATGAACTTTGGCAGTGAGGGAACAACCAAGTTTGAATATGCAGCAATGGTTGGTCTTGGTTTCTCATACATTGCGCGAAAAAACAACGAAAGATTCATACTTAACACTTTTACTGAACACGTAACATCATTCAGACCAAAGAAAGGCGCGGGCAATCTTGCAAACATGTTTCACTTTCTTTCTGATTTGAAAGTTGAAGGTAAAAGTAACTTCATTCAAAGCATGGATGAGTACAGAAAAAGAATCACAAGTAAATCTCTGATTGTGTTCATAAGTGACTTTTTGTATGACCCTGATGAGGTTGAAGAAGTGATATCTAGGTATAGGAGAAGCCAGATATTCCTTGTCCAAGTTCTCGACGGGCAAGAGCGCAATCTGGCCATCCAGGGAGATGTTGTTTTGGAGGATGCAGAAACGCATGATAGGATGCGAACTTATGTTAGTACGCGTTTCAAAAACCAATACCAACATAGATTAGAAGAACACATAGCACAACTTAAAGATGTTTGTGAAAACAACCGCGCATCTTTCATAAGTGTAAGTACAAACACGCCGATTTTCGAAACTTTCTATCACATGTTTAGATAACTAATTCAGTTTAGATGAAATTACCAAACTAAAACTGAAACATTTAAAAAAGAATTTTCCTAAAGAGCATTAAAAATATTTGGAGGAAAAAATTCATGGCGCCAGCAAAGAAAACACGTAAGGTCGCCAAGAAGTCTACTCGCAAAAAAGTAGCCAAGAAGAAGACAGTCCGTAAGAAGGCTGTCAAACGCAAGGCTGCTAAGAAGAAGACTGTCAAGAAGAAGGCTGTAAAGGGCAAGAAGAAGACAGTTAAGAGGAAGGCTGCTAAGAAAAAGACCGTGCGTAAGAAGGCTACTAAAGCCAAGAAGAAGCCAGTTCGTAAGAAGGCGAAGAAGAAGGTAGTGCGTAAGAAGGCAACAAAGAAGAAAGTTGCTAAGAAGACTGCCAAGAAAAAGCCTGCTAAGAAGCGAACTGTCAAGCGAAAGAAGAAGTGAGAAATCGCTTCCTCCAGCTAATTCTATTCTTTTTTTATTTATTGTTTCTAGTAAACTTCAAGTTCAACATTTGTGGGTTTAATTCCTTTTTGTCGTGCAGTATTTCTCCACCTTGTTAGTGTTGAGGCAACATCTCTGCTTGAAGTTCTAACGTTATTCAGGTCGTTAACAAGAATCGCTTTAATCTTGTTAATAAGTTCACTGATAACCCAATTCCATTCAACTGAAGGGTGAATCTTTGAGAAATATGTTTTAACTGAACTCCTTTCCAAAGTGTCCACATTCTGTTTTAGTGCATGAAGATGATTTTTCAAATCTTGTGTCTTTACCATTATCTCGTCGCTATAATTGAGATTCATGTTTAAGTTGTTGGTCCAGTTGGAAAGAGAGTGTTCTGCCTCAGAGAGTTTGTTGATATGTGTGTGGATTTTAGATGAAAGAATGCCGAACTGAGTTTTAATCTCCTGTTCAGCAACATCAACCTTATTGCTGTAAGTGGTTTCTCCGCTCTTAAGTTTAAGAACTACACTGTTCTTGAAAGCCTCGAAGAACCTATCAAACTCAGAAGGATAATCTTTATCGTCAACAAACTTCGCCACCTGTGCCATATGTTGCATGAAAATCTGGTCAACAGAATTTTTGATATCAAATCTGTGTTTTGACCTGCTGGTGTACCTTTCCAATAATCTGATGAAACCAGCAGATTGTTTGGTTTCATGCTCTTTTTTCCAAGAAAAAGGGTTCCACATACTAATTATGAAGAAAATCTATCTATAAACCTAACTATTTCTCTCGATATCTTCCAAACGAGGGTCATCAGCAATGTCAATAAGTTTAGAACCGGTCATCTCTTTGCTGTCGAATTTAATCAGTTTAAGACTGCCACACTCAGGACAGGTTCTTGGAATATTATGATTGTTTCTCTGGAATCGGAACCTGCACCTGATACACTGGTAATCCCAGATCTTATCTTCACGTTCGCGTTTTTCCTTCTCTTCTTTCTGAACTAGGCCCAAGCACTCGAAACAGGCGACACCCCCTCCTGGAAGCATCCTAACGTGTTCAAAGCTGAAGGGCTTCATACAACGCTTACAGTTAATGGTTCTGCGTACATCCACGATGGTAAAATGATTGTTTTGTATAAAATTCTATCTAAAGAAGAGGGTTTTGACCGCCATACAAAGCATAGAATTGGCCATTCTTATATTCAAGAGAGAAGATATCATTGTTACAATCAGTTGTACGCATCTTTACAACGGATATCTCTCTCACAATCTGTCTTCTGAATGGGGTCAGCTTGATAACAATAATTCCGTCTGCGAGAAAGTCTTCAATCTCATACTCTGAGAACTTACTTCCATCAAGGGGCATCTCACTAATAAGGTATGTTGTGATATTCAAATCTCTTAAGAACTCAAAGATAATAAACAGTTCAATCCTGGGGTTCTCCAATCTTGTGAGGACATACAAAGCAGAAAGAGAATCAAGAACGAACCGTGTACAGTTAGCCTCTAAGGATAGCTTCTTAACAACATTCTTGATAACATTCAGCCATGACTTGTTGTTATCAACCTGAATGTCGCGGATTTCCTTTCGGATAGCGCCAATATCAACGATGAACATACTACCTTTGTCCTGGCTCATCTGCTGGATTTTGCCTTGTAGTTCAGCAAGGTCTTTGATAATCACCAGTTCAACTTTGCTGAAGTCATAATCCATGTTTACCATGTGAGTCACGAGAGACTCGGCAGACTGTTCCAATGAGAGGTACAAAGAGTTGTTTCCATTGATGGCCTCATGGAACACAATATTAAACGAGAGAGATGATTTCATGGTGCCTGCAGCACCTGATATGAGGGTGACGTGTCCTTCAGGGATTCCGCCTTGTAGATTCTCATCTAGGCCATTAACGTACGTACGAACACGCTTAATCTCGTGCTTATCCTTAACAAGCCTTTCTGGCATGCCTCACCTCTGAAATATTCTCTATTCACCCCTATATAAACCTTTATGTGGTTATCCGTCGGGGCTAACTGTCTTGCTGACAGAGTGCAGTTACTTTTCCGCTCTTTGTCGTTGTGATGATTATTGGTTTTTTCTGGGGCTTTTCCAGTATGGCAGTTCCAACAACAATACTGTCAAGTCTAAACTGCCAGATTTTCTTTCCTGTCTGTTCGCCAGGGTCTGATGTCAAAACGTTAGAATAATGTCCTGCCTGATGAATGATTCCTGAAAGACCGGGGACGTAGTCAAGAACATATGTGCCGTTGCCATCAAGAACGTAAAGGTTATGGTCGAAACTGCCAACAACAACTTCTATCCTGCCATCTCTGTCTAAATCAATAGCCCGTGGAGGTGCTAACATCCAGAAGTCTGTTTCGTAACTCCATATCTTTTTACCCGTGCTGGATATTGCGTAGCATGTGTTATCACAAGAACTGAACAGTATCTCTATTTTACCGTCGCCGTCAAGATCTGTTATGGTTGCCCTGCTGTAAATACTTCCTAAAGTTTTGAAAGACCAGATTTTCTCTCCATGTTCGCTTATGCAGTGTAGATACCCTCCAAGTGTGCCTACAACAATCCTGTCATCCTCGGGTGTTGAGAAGAACACTGGTTGTGCGGTGATTTTGTCATCCAAATCAACCTTCCATACAATGTCCTGATTTGAGTTTATGGCGATTAGTTCTCCCTTGTTGGTTCCAAAAATAATTAGAGACTCTTTTTTGTCCGGCCCCTTAAGGACATTAGGAACACTTTCTATAGGAGAATCCGCAATGTATTCAAATAGTAAGTGGCCGTTTCCTGAAAGAACTGAAAGCTTGTTGTTTGTGTTTCCAATCAATACTTCCAGTTTGCCATCATTGTTGAAATCGTGGATACATGCTTTTGACCTGATTGGCCCGCCAGTATCGTAAGCCCATATCTGTTTTCCTGCAGGAGAAATACAATAAACCATGCCAAGTTCAGTGCTGAAAATTATTTCCGGTTTTCCATCACCATTCACATCTCCTACCACAGGAGGTGAATCGATACTGTGGATTCTTTCCTGGTCATAGAAATAGGCATCTGCCTCTCCTATCTGTTCGTTCACTTTGAACGCCCAAATCTCACGCCCCTTTTCATCCAGGCAGATAACTCTTCCGTCCTTTGTTCCGAAAATAATCTGTTGTCCGCCATCTCCAACCAAGTCCGCGACAACGGGACTGGCGATAATTCTTGTTTTAGCATCAAACTCCCAAAGTCTAACAATCCGTCCCTGTCTTGAGAAAACCTGCTTTAAACGCATACTTTTTTCCTCGTGCGGTCGGTTTATAAAGCTTTTTTATAACTCTCGTCGCACAACATTTAAATACGCTTCTCCAGAAAAAAATCTTGTGGTGGGAGGAAAAGAACTGTTAGGTGAGGTTAGGCGTCTTCTTGAAGAAGGAAAAACCCCCGGACAGATAAGACTGGACCTTGAGGGTCAGGGGTTTTCAGGTGAGGATATAGCTCTTGCTCTGGATTCACACCATCAATCTTCAGGCTCACGTTCCAGTGAGGATAACAGAAATTCTATTCTAATCGCTCTAAGGGAGTTTTTTGACAGAGTCGGATACGGTGCAACAACGCCCCAGTTCGTAAATATTCTTTTCTGGCTTTCTGCCCAGACACACCCTTGGATTCTCTTAATAATAGGTCTGCTAAACGGTGCTAGGTCTTTACTGAGTGTTTTCGTAAGCAATCTGTTGAAAGAGTATCAGAACTTTCATAGAATAAGTAAAAACACCATCAGCAGTGCGGGAATATTGTTTGGATTCAGTTTTATTGTGATGGCTTTCGCCCTTAAAATTGGAAGTGTTTGGCTTTTTTCGCTCGCGTTTCTCGCGGGAGCGGTCGGTGTTGTAACATATGGTGATCTCTATCAACATTTTACACAGAGTCTTCTGAGAAAAGAAAGAATGCTACCTTTACTTCGTTGGGTGGCGCACTGGGGAGTCATTATTACCGCAATCAGTATCTTGATTTCAGGGTATCTACTTGACCTGTTCCCTCTTGAAGGTGTACCTGTGACTATATTGGGGAAAACAATGCCTCTCTCAGGCTACCTGATTGTGTTTGAAGTAAGTGCCTTCTGTTTCATTTTGGCAGGGTACATTACGAGTTTGCTGAAGGACAAGAGGGCTGAAAAGAGTTACAAGTTCAAACAGTTCTTCAAAGAGCACCACAAAAGAATGACTGACAGACTAAAGGTTTACTGGAGCACTAAGTATGTGTCTCTACTCACTCTTGCCAGTATTATTAGTGGCTTGCTTCATGTAATGATAACTGCGTTTGCGGGTATCGCCATTTACAAAATAATTGAGCCACAGTACTCTTGGCCATTTTTCACTTTAGGTATTATTTACGGCATTGCGATTATCGCAAGTTTCACAGGACCATTCTTCACTCGGTTGATTCACAGGTCCACAGGTCTGGCGCCAACCCTTGTCTTTGGAACCATGCTTTCAGCAATTCTACCCTTGGCGCTTGTGTTCAACTCAAATGTTGCAGCCATAACTGCTGCTTTGAGTGTCAGTATAATTGGAAGCAGTATAACCGGGTTTGGTCAAGGCCTCTTGGCAAAGAAACTTATGTCTGACCAGCAAAGAGTTGAGTATTTTCAGGCACAATCATACGTGATTTTTTTGCCATATGTTGTTTTGGTGCCTGTACTTGCCTGGATTGCAAACAGCTTTCCGCTTGATATAACTTTTATGATTGTCGCAACGGGGCTACTGGCGGTTGTGATGCCTATTTATTTTATACTTGTGGTAATAAGTCAGAAAATCCACCTCTAGACTTAAATATCTCCTCTCCTCGTCAACAGTATGGCAAAGAGGATGGTGGACCTCATCAAGTTAGCGTTTCCTTTGAACAAGGATAAACGTAAGGCTCTTGATTTAGCCGGAAGGTACTTGGATGAAGAGGATATGTCAGTCCTGAAGCACTACTTGAAAATTGACAGGTGTTTTGCTGTAATTGAGAGTTTCAAGACGTCGCAGGAACTGTTTGATGATGTTGAATGGCCCCATTTTAAAAGTCATCTTCAAGGCAAGGAGCTTCATGAGTTTCTTGACAGAGTTAACAACAATGTTGCACAGCAGACGAAGTTGGAGGCCTTTTTGGCTTTCGGTCCTGGTGCTCTTGACAGGATTGCAGGTGCGATTGCACCAAATATTGTAGGTTTGGCTGATGAAAAACTTGCATCAGCAATTCAATTGTTTGCAAAAGATCCCCTTCACGTGCTGATGATTGGCGACCCCGGCACGGGTAAAACAGATATTTTACGGTCTCTTGAGAAAATTGCGCCAATAAGTAGTTTTGGCTTGGGGAGTGGAGTCTCAGGAGTAGGTCTCTCTGCTTCGGTTAAAGGCGACCAGATTATGAAAGGATTATTGCCTTTGGCGGATGGGGGTATTGCTTGTATAGATGAGTTGAACTTGATTAAGGCAAAGGATCTTGCTGCTTTATACAACGCAATGGAAAAAGGGTTTGTTTCGTACGACAAAGGCTCAAAACACGAAACCCTTTCTGCAAAGGTAAGAGTTTGCGCAACCGCCAACCCCGTCCACGGGGAGTTTGTCGGCAAGACTGCCGAAATAATTCGAAAGCAGATTCCTTTTGGTAATCCTCTGCTTTCGCGTTTCCATATGATTTTCACTGTTCGAAAACCAAGTGATAAGGAGTTCGAACAGATTACTAAAAAGATTGTTTCTGACGAAAAAACAGAACTGTCTTCTAATGACATAGATTTTCTTCAAGAGTATGTCAAACACGCTTCGAGCATAGATGTAAAGCTTGATGGGGCTTTTGAAGTTGAGGTTGTCGGGTTTATCCAGAAACTGAAAAAAGATGAGAAAAAGTTCCTACAGGAAGTCGGACCCAGAACTGTGGTCGGTCTTGTAAGGCTTGTTAAAGCCATTGCAAGGGCTGAATTAAGTCAGAATGTGAAGAAAAAACATTTAGATATTGCTTCCAAGCTGTATGAGAGGACGTTGTGGAGGAAAAATGATGAATGAAAGAAACCTCTCTATGATTATTTTTATTGGAGCTTTCATATTCTTTCTAGTGGGTTTAAACCACTATATGCCTGATAACGCTATAACTGGTAATGTGATTAGGGATGATGTTGGTACTTGTGATGGTCTTGGGTGTTTTGAACTTTGTGACTACGACTCAGATACATGTCAAATGCCTGGTGAAACTTGCTGTTTCACACACTGGGAATCAGGAATTTGTGATATTCCCTCAAGTTGTGACAAAATAAGAGAGTACTCTTTGTATCAGACACTTGAGACTTACCAGGACTCTGTGCGTGAAAGGCCTGCCCCTATCTCTACAGAATGGAAAGGGTTCTGGATTCCTATAATATTGGTTCTTGCCATGCTAGCATTTTTTGCATGGCAACGCGCAGACCCTTACAAGCATCACAACAAACGCTGAGCAAACTGTTTTGCTGTTTCTTCGGGAACTTTTTTGAACTCCAAAAGTCCGTGCTTGTGTACTAGCACAGAACCATTTTCTAGTTTTAGTTCTACTGCCGTAGGATACTCTCTGATGATTTCTCCTTCCAATGATTTCAAGTCTAAAATTTTTGGAGAACGGGGTCTGGCCTGAAGTTTGTTACTGCCCTTGCAAAACTCCATGCTGAAATCGTGTTCGAGATAGTTGAAGATTCCCTGACAGGCCTTACAATTATTGTTTTGTTTGACTTGGATAGTTCTTGTTTTACCATCACGTACCTCATAAAGCTCTCTTAATGGAGTGTTTCCTGTCAGGAAAGCCTTGACAATCAATGCCTGAAGCTCGGCAACCTTATCCAAGACATCTTTTTCCACATCTGTTGAGCAGTCATCCTGGGCCACTTTGCCGAGAGCTATACACTGCCAGCAAGGGTTTCCCCTGCTGGGGAAAACATACCCTCTGTTTTTACTGGCGGTTGCTACCACTAAAGGAATGTTGTGCTTTCTTGATACATCATTCATAACTAGTCTTACGTTAAGGTTGTCTGTACAGTCAATGATGATATCGTGATGAAAGTGTTCGGGTTTAAACGGTTCAGTTATTATTTCGCAATCAAGGTCGAGTCTCTCCTTTGCTACTTCTACTTTTAGTCTTCCTATGTCCTGTTCTGAGTATAATGGTTGTCTCTCTAGATTTTCCCCTAGAACAATATCATAATCACAGAGGGTCAGCCCATGAAAATTTTTCAAAAAGCACAAGACTCTACAACCTATGGCCCCAAGACCTACTATTAGAATTCTCCCTTCCATTTATCTGTAGTTTCTTATGAAGTTCTTTATTGTTTCTGAAAGGTTTGTATAAACTTCAGGGTCTTCTGTTGTGCTTACAACCTCGTCATGTGTTGCATCATTTGCTCCTGACGAAGGAATTGTATTAGTGATACAGCTCATTCCGACACATCTCATTCCGCGCCATCTTGCAACGATAACTTCTGGAGCTGTTGACATTCCAACGGCATCAGCACCCCAACTTCTGTAAAGCCTTGACTCTGCCGTTGTTTCGAAGGTAGGCCCTGTTAAAGCAAGGTATACGCCTGTGTGTGTCTTTAGAGGGTCGTGTGACGAATGACTTAACAGTTCAATCAAGTCAGGGTCATACGCGTTTTGCATGTTAGGAAATCTTTGCACGTCTTCCCCTGAAACGGTCTTGAAGTTTTGTGGAAGTCCACAAAGGGGGTTTGGAATCATATTGATATGGTCCTTGATAATCATAATGTCTCCCTGTTCGAAATCAAGGTTTAGACCTCCTGCAGCGTTGGTAACAAAAAGATTAGGGATTCCTAACTCTGCGAAGACATTGACGGGGAAAGACAGATTTTTCTGCCAGGTTGGGGATGTACCCAGTTCATAGAAGTGTTTCCTGCCTTGCATCGCAACGATTGGAACACCTTCAAGAGTCCCTGTCAGAAGTCTTCCCCTGTGACCTTTTACTGTTGATACTGGCCAGTGCGGGATGAACTCGTAAGGAATATTTGCCTTGACATCAATCTCTTTAGCCAAAGGTCCTAATCCTGAGCCAAGAACCAGTGCGAACTGGGGGTTGCCGTAGGTCATTGAGCCAATCAGGTCTGTTGCTTTTTTTACACAGCCAGAATAGTCGTTAAGAAAGCTTAAACTTTCCTTGAATGATTCGAAATCGTCCACCATTCTTGAGTAGAGAACAATTGGGTATAAAAAATATTTGAAAAAAGGAATTTACGCCTCGACGGCGTACTTGCCGGGTCCTGTGAAGAACAAGCTCAGCAGTCCCGCGATTGCCAATAGATGGAAAAGCAGGTTTGTTGTTGCAATTCCTGCTTCGCCCATTGCTAACAGAACAATTGCTCCAAGCATCACTATTGCCAAGGGCCAGACTGCATACTTAATCTGCCAGCCAATGAGAACTGCAAGTCCTCCAAGGACCTCAACGATTGCCAGAATCCATGCTAGAGCTGTAATTCCCCAAAGCATGCCGACAACCATGTGTGTGCCCGTGCTGAACAAATCCATCAGCTTCATAATTCCAGGTAATAGGAACAGAAGGCCTAGGATTAAGCGCAGACCCACGGGTCCGTAATCTTTCATATCTGCCATAATATCATTTCACCCCATATAGGTTGTACTGTACGATTTGCCAATCTCTTTTTAACATTATTCCCAAAATGGCAAATAGCAATATATATTGCCAATTCTGTTTAATCCTGTCAGTGCCCTAACTGGGTGTATAGTCTCTTTGTCTCGCGTACAGTGAGGAAAGATTCGACAAAGCTAAGATACCTTTATATACTCCTGTCGAGGAGGGTTTCGCATGCCAAAGGATTTTTTTGACACAGGGCTCGGCAGATTTATAACTGCTCTTTTAACTGTGTGCTTGTACTCTATTCTGTATTTCTCTTTCGAAGTCGTCAGAAAGTTTCCAGAGGTTGCAGCTTTCTATTTAGCTCTGTTCTGGGTGATTTACCAATTCAGACACAAACTAGACTGGCAAGGACCTCTTGTTGGGCTATACAGAACTAAGTTCGGCCTGAAACTGATGGACAGGATGGGAAAAGACCACAGTAAAATTGTCAGGTTCTTAGGCCAGGTTGGAATTTACTTTGGGTTTCTAGGAATGGCATTCATTGTGTTTATACTGTTTAAAGGGCTTTGGGAGTTTTTCTTTCTTCCATCAGCCCCTCCTGTAATCAGTCCTGTGCTTCCTGGTTTAAGTCTTCCAGGAACTGATTTGAGAGTTCCACTGATAACGGGCTGGCTTGTCCTGTTTGTTGTTATTGTGATTCACGAGTTTAGCCACGGAATAGTTAGCAGGGCGTACGACATCAAGGTAAAGGCTTCAGGGCTATTGGTGTTTGGTCCTATAGGAGGAGCATTTGTAGAACCCGATGAGAAGA
>CAZPUM010000022.1:15992-20949 GCA_964589765.1 uncultured Methanosarcinales archaeon | reverse complement strand
GGGCGCAGAAGCAGACCTTCCCGTTTCCCGGGCTCTGTCCAGAACTCTCTGGTACCTTATCTTAGGGTCTGCATCAATCGAGACAAGAATCGCGTTTGTTTCTCCTTTAATTGTCTCGGCTTCACTAATGTTTCTGATGCTCGTTATTACCGCGCGCCTATACTGTTTTGCTCTCTGTAGAGCTACTCGGGCAAGGTAATCAGGACCGTGTTCTATTCTAAGGTTATTAGCGAAATCCGCTAGATTCTTATCAGGGGCGTCACCCAGTCTTTCTCTAATAAGGTCTGAAAGACTTATACTGGACCAACCGTACAGCGAAAGGTACTGAGCAAGAAGGTCTTTCCCTGCACCTGGAGTGCCAACTACACCTATTATCATCACTACCACCAGATTCCAACTTACTCTTCGTCTTCCGCTCCAAAGAATGAGCTCAATTTTTTGCTTTGCATCTTGTCTTTGTAACTTATCTCTGCCATCCAATCATTACCCGGTATCCTTTGTTTAAAAATAAGGTTGTGCCCTGATATCAACAACCCATCATAACCATCTGAAACTGTATAATCCAACCACTGAAAACAATTCAATCTTTGCCAGTGTTAGCTCTCAAATCCAATATGTTTCTCATTTCCTCGTGTAAAATTTCACCTGTTTCTGCAGAGATTTTCAAATTTAACATGTTTAAAGTCATTAACACAAGAGTAATATTCCAGACTGGCTGTTCAGCTTGCTGAAGAATTATTATCTGTTGTTGCAGTGGATGGTCAGGATACTTTTCCGAGCGATACCTTTCAGCAATAGCCCTTGCTTCTTCAAGGCCTGTTTTTACTTTGTCAACGTCAAGTTTTGTCAACTCACCCCCCTCTTTGAAAACCTCTTCAGGAGGTCGCATAACACCCGATTCAGATTCAAACACAGTTATTTTGTCAACGTTCTTTGAATAATACCCCAGTTCTGTTTGCACGATGTTCTCTTTTACTATACAGAAAAGGTGAACAAGATAATGTTCAGGATGTGCTCCAACCCATTTCTTGAACTGGTCGGTACTCTCTATATCTCCAATCATTTTTTGGACATCAGTCATTTTTTACCTCAATAATCTCCCCGTCCGGGCCAGGATTAATAATCATAGCTCCCGCCATAGAGTCTCTTTGATGAAACCCTTCGTGTATGTGCCCACACAATACCAGCATTGGTCTGCGCCTCATAATTAATTCAGTAAGACTTTCGTTCCCAACATGCCAACCATCCTCTATATCATCAACCGTAGTTCCATATGGTGGCGCGTGACTTAGGACTATTGTTTTGTTATTGAAAGAATCTGCGAATTCCTCTTCTAGAGACTCCAATTCTGGCTCTCTACTTCTGAAACCATGACCCCCCCAACCGAAGAACTGAACACCATTTACTGTGTACATCCCTCCGTGTACAAAGGTTATGTTCTGCATTTTTTCACATAGCTGTTTTACTCTGTTGCCATTTTCGTGGTTACCATGAATTAGTACCAAATGGACTCCTAAAGAGTTTAGTTTGTTGAGCTCCTGATCAGTTCCTGAACCAAAAAATGTGAAATCCCCCGCACACACCACGAGATCAGGTTTGTGGTACCTTACTATATCTTTAATTCTCTCCAGAAACTGGTCCTCACCATGATTATCTGTGAATGCTAGTAAACGCATCTACTCTTCACCTCGAAGTGCCTTGGCAAGGTCTATATCGTACTTCCCCTCTTCAAGGCGTACAACCTCTGTATGATTTACTTCAGGACTTTTATTAAACAATGCACCTACATTAATCTCATACCTGCCGTCTTTCCGCGCGACTATGTGTTTCAGAGACTCAAACTTCTCTTTTCTCACATATAGGAAAACCTTTGAACCACAATCGCAACCTTTAACGACATGGTCAGATTCATCATCATAAACAGTGTCACATTTTACACATTTGTGAGGCATCTAATCCACCTTTGATGTGAGAATAAAAAGTCTTCCGTAAAACTCCTCAATATTATCCCCATATTTTGCACTGATCCCTAAAATGTCATGCTCAGGAAAAACCGTCTGTATTCTATCCACACTGGACTTTTTTAGGTCAATCTTGTTTGCCACAATCAAGACAGGAACACCTCTTTCCTCTAAACTTTCAACCAGCAGGTTATTGACCTGGCTATTCGGCTCTTTTGTGGAGTCAAGAACAACTACAACTGCATCCGCTGAATCTATCCACTTGATACTCTGGACAACGCCTTCTGCGGCCTCTTGGGCTCGCTGTTTTGCTTCTTGCTCGTCCAACCCTGCTTTGACAAAGTCTTCATAGTCGATTCTCGAAGCAAGACCTGGCGTATCAACAAGACCAAAAGTTAATGTTCGTCCTTCGTCGTCAGATATAGTCACTTTGGATTTCTCGAAAAGACGCCTGGTTTCATGAGCTATTCTGCTTGTGTTTCCCATTTCCTCACCTAGCCAGTCGGAACAAATCCTGTTGGCAAGAGTTGTCTTTCCTCCGTTTGGAGGCCCGTACAAACCTAGTTTCACGTACTTCTTACGGGAAAACAGCTTGAAAATACTCTTTAGTATACTTCGTAACCACATACCGGTTTCACGACCGGCGTTTACTATTTATGCGTTGCGGTATCTGTCCTCATTACACAGGAGATACTAACCGACGGGCTGGTGGTGTGTGTAAGTGCCTCCCGGGCATTTGGTGGACTCATCTCCAGTATCACAGAATGGCGTTCCTGCGCCACTTCCTGAGTCACACATATAGTAGCCACAATCTGTGCGCTCGTAGTCATTATTCTGGGCCGTTCCCCAACAAACCCCCTTACAAACTCCCCCTTCCCAGTCACACCTACTCATAGTACAGTGCCCCGGGGCAGGGTCAAAGGGACAATCTGAACCGTAAGTGTTACATGAGACTCCTGTCGTACAACCTGAAGCATCTAAACACCACGCAGACTGACCACCAGGAGGGTTTGTACTGTCTGTATCAAACGACCTCCAGCAAGTAGTATCCGAAGTATAAACACATTCGTTCGAGGTTGAGCAGTAACCAGTATTTGTTTCCCACTTTAGATATTTGTTATAATAATAATCATACATGTAGTAACAATCTCCTGCTCGGTCACACTGATAGTCGTAACCTGGGCCCGCACATTCGTCACACTTGTCTAGTTCCTCATTACAAACACCTAAGGAACACGGGTCCCCTCCTGCATTACACTGCCCGTAATAATTACAGTAGTCACTAGTACAGTACTGTCCGTCTCTGTCGCACGAGTATCCATAACTCCTATACGACCAAGAACTTTCGCTTAAAGCCTTGTTACAGTATTGACAACCATAATACCCATTTCTAAGCGCCCCATTCTCGTAACAAACATCACTTATGAAGCAACCTGAGCACATTGTAAATGAGCCATACACGTTCGAGTAAAAATCAGTAGCACCACATGACTCTTGAACACTGGCAATCTTGTAGTAATATGTTGTTCCTGCGTTTAGTCCATTTAGAACGACTGAGTTTGTAGAAGCTGCTTCATTATCATTGTCGTAAATACAATCTCCCTCGTTAGGACATCCTTGATTAACTTTAATCTGGTCAGTTCCAAAACTGACCATTTGCTTATTTATGCCAGAAGCAGGAGTCCATGAAAGTTTCAGAGTTGATGGTGATTCCTGAGTTGCAACTAAGTTTGTTGCACTTTCTGGCGGACAGGTCTGACAAGCACTTCCTCCAGATGATATTGTAACTGTCCCACTACAAACAGATTCCAGTTCAGTGGTTCTGTTGTTGATTGTTACACAGACCTGAACAGTGTCTCCCGGGTTAAGCTCTGCCGATGAAAGATAGTTCCTTGTTTCAGAGCTTGCAGGGTTCTTCAAATACTGTATTTGAGCTTCTGTAAGCGCACGATTGTAGATTCTGAAACTGTTGATTCTACCGTCGAAAAATCCGTAGTCTTGAGCTTCTCCCCCAATCCTTCTGCTAGGAACAGGTTTGTGCTTGCCTCGCACCCCTGTCTTTTTTAGAACACCATCAACATAAAGCGATGGCACTCCATTCTCATAATTTACAATTATGTGCTTCCACCCGGTCCCCCAGTTCTCAGTGAAAAGCAAGGTGGCAGGCATGTATCCTCCACCATGTTCAACAACAGCCAAACCATCGTTTCCTATAGACAATCCCACACCTACTTCGAGTTCTGTTATTGAAGAAGGACAACCAACAGTACCTACCGGTAACATATCAGGATAAATTGCATACTCTTGAGCACCATTAGTTCCCGCATACTGGCCACTACATGTGTTAGGATTAAACTGGACCATAAGTTTTGAAGCACTTTCCATGATGGTTTCAAAAGGCCGTATCCAGAGTTCATATGCGAAGTCTCCATCGTATGTCCCGAACTTATCTCCGCTCTTTATGATGTTGTCAGTGTGATCTTTAGCTGTAATACCTCTTCCCGAACCAAAGCCATAACCACCACTTGATACTGTTGAGTCACCTTGGTTCTGATACAACGCTCCAGACACAGTTCCATATTCCGGATTTGTGCTGTAATCATACGTCTGGCCAGAACCTGGATTGTTAGGCACATCAAAGTTGTAGTTGACCATAGCAATTGATTCGCCGTTTATTCTCCAGTCATACTCAATCTGAACATCATTGGTTAGCCCTTCGTAAGTTACAACCGCCTGAATATCATCGTACGCAGTAAATCCTCCTTCAGAACATACTGATTGTAAGCTAACAGAAGTTCCCCAACAACCAGAATCCATTGAATCCACATAACCGTCACAATCATTATCTGAACCGTCATTACACGAGTCTATTACCTGCTCGTTCAGAACATATGTTACACCTGTTGCTTCTTGCTTAGTTCCCATGTTGGATATATCCGCAAACAGATACTCTCCTACCCTTGAGCCAGAAGTATCCAAAGAACAACAGAATGTTT